>DASRDW010000285.1:0-5812 GCA_035652415.1 Candidatus Angelobacter sp.
GTGATTTCTGGCATGACAACAGCTTTCCTTACTTCCTTATCTCGCTAACGCCGTTCACGCAGGAACGGGGCAGCCAGGGAGGCACGGCGCTGACGAACACTTTCATGGAGCACCTCTCCCGCATGGACACAATATCCCCGAACGTCCTCCGGCAATTGGCGCACGAGAACTTTCATTCCTGGAACCCATACCGGATCGGCCGTGTGCCTGATCCTGAGGAGCGAGTCAATTGGTTCTACGAGGGATTTACTGGATATTACGGGGACTTGATGCTCCTGCGCGCGGGGCTGGAATCATTTCCCGACCATGTGCAGGCCCTGAATAAAGATTTGCGAAGTTACGGAATGGGCGAAGCAATCAATGTCTCTTTGGGCGAATTTGTGCGTCGCCACACTACTGACAAATCAGCGCTGCCGGGGTTAGAGCGCCGTCGCGGTACGGTGATTGCAGCCTGGCTGGATGCAACTATTCGGCAGGAGAGCCATGGTCATTCTTCGCTCGATGATCTTATGTTCTATCTGGTACAGCAAAATGCCGAGCACAAGCAAAGCCATTATGGCAAGCCGATGCTGCTTACTAATAAGAGAATTTTTGAAGCTGCAGCCCGGTACGTAAACAAAACATCGCTGGAGCAGTTCCGGCGGTACGCGCAGAAAGGCGGCATCATTCAACTGCCGGAGAATGCGTTGGGCCCATGTGCCCAGTCACGTACCGAGATGCTTGGCCCCTTTGAACTGGGCTTTGATCGCAGCTCCATAAACAGCGATAGTAAAAAAGTCACCGGGGTGAAACCGGACAGCGAGGCCTACAAGGCGGGCCTTCGCGATGGTCAGCAGCTCCTTGGCTGGTCAATTTACAACGGTGATCCATCCAAACAAGTACGACTAACGATCAAAACTGATAATGGCAAGCAAGTACTAATTTATTACCCTCAGTCAGTGGCAAAAGTGCCTGTACAGCAATTTGTTTTGGATACGAATGAGTATTCGCTTAAGCCTGAAGCGTGTGCAGCAGCGGTTCAACCGCACAGCAGCAGGCTAGTCCAGATTGAGAGTGGCGCACAGGTTCGTATAGGCCTATCGGACTGATTGCTGGCGCTGGAAACTAGAAGCAATGAGCTCAAGATTTTAGAAACCAAATCTTTTTAGAACCAAATCTTCCCCAGACAGCCACATTGTGCTTAAAAAAAAGCACCATGTCCCAGACTATTTGTTGCAAAACCGTGTTTCATTTCCGAATTCCGAACAATTTGAATTTTCTAATCGCCCCTTACGAGGAACGATAGTAGTTTGACTGCCCAGTTTGCAAAGGGAAGTGGGGTCCCGTTTTGCTTACAGCAGGTTGCTTTATCGCCCAAAAGCCTGCCACTGAGTCTTCTCGCTCTAAATCAGGCAATCAGCGTTTGGCGCTTGCTGAACTATTCACCAGAACCTGGCCAGGTTTCAATCAACTCCAAAACGAGGTGGTACACAATGAATACCGTTCTGTGTAAAAGCAAGCTTCTTCTTTGTCTGTGCATGTTGGCAGGCGCATTGGCTCTCCTGCCGATTAGTGCCGGCGCGCAAGTACTTGCGCCCGCTCGTCCGCCGTCATGGCCGCAGTGGGGTCTCAATCCGCAGCATACGCTCTTTGATGGAGGCGTAGCCGCCCAGCCTCTTAACCAAAATCTTGTCAACCTGGTTTACGATGTCAACGTCAATGCCGAGAAAGCTGATCCCAACCAATTAGGCGACCTCGCCGTGCACTATCAAGTCCCGCTGGTGGATGGCAACGATGTGTTTATCGAGTCCAAGGACGGCACCTATAGCAATGACACTTACAGCACGCAAAAGTGGCACCAGAATAAATACACCTGGCAGGGCAACACGTTCACCAAGGTCTGGACGTTTGATACAGACTGGTTTGCTCCGGGTTCCTCAGCCCTTTACTGGGAGCCGGTATACCACGCGGTGCTGGCGAATGGTTTTTTGTACGATCCCGGACAGGGCGGCACTATCTTTAAGATCAACAAAACCACAGGCGCGGTAGTAAAGCGCATTAATCCTTTTGGCACAACCATCAATCCAAATACGTTTACGGCCTCGCCGCTGAGCGCGGATGCCAACGGGAACATTTATTACAACGTGATCCAGGTCGCCTCGAACGACACCAACGGCTGGCTGAGCACGGATGTAGTCGGCTCGTGGTTGGTGAGGGTCTCGTCCACTGACGTGATAAGCAAGGTGAGCTACAGCACGCTGCTCACACAGGCGCAGATCAAAGGCGACGCGGTCCTGCCTGCCAACGGACGCTGCAAGGTTTCATTCCTCGATACGCAGTTGCCGTGGCCGCCACAGCCCAATGCCAACCCGCAGACCACTCCCTGCGGCAGCCAGCGCGCGGCCATGAACATAGCTCCGGCAATCGCGCCTGATGGTACCATCTACACCGTCAGCAAAGCGCATTTTGTGACTCGATATAACTATCTGGTCGCAGTGAATGCGAATTTGACCGGCAAGTGGGCTGCCTCATTCCGCAATCGGCTCAATGATGGATGCGGTGTGAGCTTCCCCATCGGCAATCCGGGCGGTGCCAACGCGAACGGTGGATGCAGCGCAGGAGCCACTTTCGGTGTTGATCCCGCAACCAATGAACCGCCACCGGCGCGCGTATTGGACGATTCATCATCGTCTCCTGTGGTGGCCCCTGACGGCAGCATCTTCTATGGCGCTTACACGCTCTATAACTTTGCCCAGGGACACATGCTGCATTTCGACGCCAACGGCAATTTCCTGAATGCCTTCACCTTTGGTTGGGACAACACGCCGGCCATCTATCCGCACGGCGGGACTTACTCCTTGATCTTTAAGAACAATCACTACGGCGGAACCGGTTATTGCGATGATCCCAATTGGTGTCCGGACCGCTCCAACCCCAATGCGTCATTCCTTGGGCCGGAGCAGTACTTTGTGACCCAGCTTGATCCCAATCTGAATGTCGAGTGGAGTTTCCAGAACACCAACACTCAGAGCTGCACGCGCAATCCTGATGGGACCATCAGCTGCCAGACCACAAATCCCAACGGCTTTGAATGGTGCGTGAACGCCGCCGTGGTGGACGCGAACGGCGTGGTTTATGCCAACAGCGAAGACGGAAATCTCTACGCGATTGGTCAGGGCGGTGTGCTGATCCAGCATATCTTCCAGCAGCTTGCCCTGGGCGCTGCCTATACACCGGCTTCGCTCGATAGCAACGGGAGAATTTATTCGCAGAATGATGGCCACCTCTTTGTAGTAGGAAAGTAGCTCATTTTTTGTTCATCCTGAAATTCTTTTGAGGTCCGGCAAAGCCGGGCCTCTTTTTTGTGATTAACTTTTCCTGATTAACGCGTGCGGTGATGATTCATGCGCTTAGCTGCCGTGTTTGCGTTCAGCTTGTCCCAATAACCGCTCTTCCACGATCTTTGCAATTTTTTTCTGTACCTTGGCGATCGGGTCTGTCGCGTCCACGGTAGCGACTCTTTGCGGTGAGCGCTTAACGATGGCCATGTATGCGGCCAGCACACGCTCATAAAATGCGCGGCTTTCTTTTTCAAAGCGGCTCTCATCGTCTGCTGTCTTTTTAGATTGATCAGCGTTGCGCCGCCGGGCGCGGGCCACAGCACGGGCCGCATCAGAAAGCATAAGAATGGTGAGGTCGGGCTGCAGGTCATGGCACAGTGATTTGTGAAGCTGCAACACTAAGTCGCTTCCCAGCTGGCGGCCGCCGCCCTGGTAGGCCTCGCTGGAATCGGTGAAGCGGTCGCAAAGCACCCATTGTCCACGTTCAAGCGCGGGAAGAATCTGCTCATTAATATCCTGGGCGCGGTCGGCAAACATGAGCGCCAACTCGGCCAAAGGTGAAAGGCCTGCTGTCCGCGAACTGAGCAGGACCGTGCGGAGTTTTTGCCCCAGCGCAGTGCCGCCCGGCTGGCGCGTGGTAATCACGTCAATGCCGCGTTCGCGCAAGTTTGCGGCAAGGTTCTCCAGTTGCGTGGACTTGCCCACGCCATCCAGACCTTCAAAAGTTATGAATTTGCCGCGCTTGAGAGGCACCTTACAGATTTAATCACAAACACAAGACAGCGCCACCAATTTCAAGGCAAAATAAGCAGAGCTTGAGCTTTACCATGCAGGAGGGACCCTTATGCGGCTGGGCGACGACATTGACGACCATTGTTCATCATGCAAACGCACCACTGATCATTCCATTGTTTCAATGATGGGCGAAGAGGTTCTGCGGACGCGTTGCCGCACCTGCAACAGCGAACACAAGTATCGCCACAACAAAAGCCGCAGCAAGGAAATGACCGCCAAAGAGGCTTTTGACAAAGTGCTGGCCACCGTGACCGGTCAGGCGGAAGAACCAAAGCCCGGCAAAAAGAAAAAGGGCTAGTCCACAACAGCACATTGCGATCCTGAAATCGTGGCTGCCATAGCACCGCCTGGTGTGCGACCAATAACCGTTTTCTTTCTAATGCTGGGCCAGGCTCCAGTCATAGGGGTTGGCGCAAGCAGGTGCTTATCGCACTTGCGTTCCCGGCGAAGCTTCTTTAGTCTGGTTCGCTCGCCTGGAGACAACGAATGTCTATTTCCCAACGCACCCTGCGTTTTATCTGCTTTCTTATTGTTCTGGCAAGTTTCACCACAAACGCACTTTCACAAAGAAAACGTCCAACACGGGCTGCTGCCACCGACTCAGCGCTGACGCAGCCAATCAAGCTGGAAGTGGATGCCACGCAAGCTCCACAGAAAATTCTTCATGCGAAGTTGCAGATTCCGGTGGCTCCGGGCGAGGCAAAGCTGGTTTACCCGGAGTGGATCCCCGGAGAGCACGGTCCTACCGGCCCGATCGTTGATATGACCGGCTTGAAATTCTTTGCCAACGGGCAAAGATTAACCTGGCGTCGCGACCTGGTCCAGATGTATGAGTTTCACGTAAACGTTCCGCAAGGCGTAACTATGCTGGAAGCAACGCTTGACCTCGTGTTACCTGCGCCGCCGGAAGGTTTCTCTTCCGGCGCTTCAGCCACCACGCAACTCGACATGCTGAGCTGGAACCAGGTGGTGCTCTATCCGTTAGGTCCACGCACTGATGATATTCCGATTGTTGCTTCTGTGAAGCTTCCTTCCGGCTGGCACTACGGTACGGCATTGCCGGTGGCAAGCGAAGGCGCTGGACAAATCAACTTCCAACAAGTGCCGCTGACCACGCTGGTGGATTCGCCGGTGCTGGCGGGCGAGCACTTCCGCCGCATTCCACTCACGCCGGAAGGCCCTATCCAGCATTTTATCGATGAAGTTTCAGACGGCGATGCGGCGCTGCAGATGCCGCAGGAAACCATTCAGCATTACAAGAACCTGATCGCTGAAACCGGCGCTTTGTTTCAGGCAAGACACTATCGTGATTATCACTTCCTGCTTACTCTGAGCGATCATACTGCCCATTTCGGCCTGGAACACCATGAATCCAGCGATGACCGCGTGTCGGAACGCACCATGGTGGATGATGATGCGCGCTGGCTTGCCGGTGCTCTTTTGCCGCATGAGATGACGCATTCATGGAACGGAAAATATCGCCGTCCCAAGGGCCTGGCCACGCCTGATTATCAGCAACCCATGGAAGGCGATCTGCTTTGGGTGTATGAAGGCTTAACGCAGTATCTGGGTGAGATATTGGCATCGCGCTCCGGCCTTTGGACCAAACAGCAGTTCCTGGATGAAGCCGCTGAAACTGCAGCCTCACTCGATCACACGCCGGGGCGCTCGTGGCGTCCGCTGCAAGATACGGCTGA
>DASRDW010000286.1:0-8032 GCA_035652415.1 Candidatus Angelobacter sp.
ATATCGGCAAAGGACAGCGCATCGAAGCCGATGCGGACGGAACAACCAACCCAATCGTAGCTTCAAAACTTAAGCTGCGCGAACAGGCTTTGTTTGGCACGGTTGCAGCATCGCCGGCGCCGACTGCCTCAGGCTTTACGCTCACACTCAGCTCAACCTCAGCTTTTGCAACGTTGAGCGGAACAACCTCAATCCCGGTAACCATTGTTAACGGCACAAACCTTCAGGTAACCCCAACTGCTGGCGCAACGGTTCGAGTACGCGGTCTGGTGTTCTTCAACGCTGGAACGTACACGATGGTTGCTACCCGCGTGGACAACAATCACTAAAAATTCCTCATCCCTTAACCCTGAAGGCCTGCTCACGCAGGCCTTCATTTTTTGATGTCGCTGCGATCCAAACCGCCCGGTGATTTTGCTTGTGGCAAGATTCTTTCTGCGCTTATAGCAGCGGGCTCACCGCGCAAGCTGCCTCGCCCTTTATTCCACTATCAGGTTGTTTGTCGCTGCCGCTCCAAACCGCCGGTGATTTTGCCTTGTCAAGATTCTTCTGCGCTTATAGCAGCGGGCCTCGCCGCGCAAGCCGGGATCGCCCTTAAATTCTGCCGCTGGGTTCCACACTTGAGGCGCTCAGGAGGAGTGAGTCTCCTGCCGAAATCCTGAGCAAAGCGAAGGACCTGCTTTTGCAACGGAGGGAAATACCGAACATCAGTCCCTAAGGCTTGGCATAAGGAATAGCGATCAATTCGCTTTCGGGGAGCAGATGCACTTCGATTGCGCCTTCCTGGGGCAGAGCGTCAAGAGGCAGATGGTCACGCCACAATGAGAAACGCACGCGCAACGCAGAGCGCAATTGTGTGCCCAGTAGCTCCAAGGGCACACTGCATTCAAAAATCGATTTGAGAGAAGCCTGAATTGATTCCCTGTGCTCTCCCTGCTGTCCATTTTCCGTAAACTTCCAGTCGCGCACGCTGCCGCCGGAAATATCAACCTCAAGACGGTGCACAGTCGCGGCTGAAGACATCTCCGGCAACTGAGTCTCAATCGATACCGTTAGCTGGGTTTCGCCGCTGGCCCATTCTTCAGCAGGCTCCATAAAATCCAGGCGGCAGTAAAGGTTGGCCTCATCAATACCTGCATAACCGGTATCCAGCAGAAACAATTTGCCATGCATGGCAGAAGAATAGCGATCAGCAACATGCGCTGCTGCGCCCAGCCACTCAAAATAACCTGTGTCTCTTCCGTCAATCTTGGGATGAATATATTCAGTCTGCGGCGTGAATTGCAGATTTACGGGAAGGCTGGAGATTGGCTGGGCTAATGCGTCTGGCGCGGCGCTTCCCAGCACCAGATAAACATTGGAAAGATGTTTGCGGTAAAGCTCGTCAAATTCGCGATCATTATCAGAATGGTGTTCCGGCCCGTACCACCAGTTCCAATCACTGCCTTCTGCAATCAGGAGTTCTTCATAAGCCAGCTTCTTCTGCTCAGGCGAGGCCTGATCGGTGTTCGTTGCAAAAAAATCGCGTGCGGCAGAAAGATGATCCCAGGCAAGGTTGTCTTCCGGCGCACCGATCCAGACATCGAAATTGGCATTAATCCACGAACCGGGAAAGATTGAACCAAGCTTTTGCGGCGCAGGCTCACGCTCAATGGCCTCTGCAACAGTCAGGGCTTCGATAGACGGATCTTTCTGGATCGCTTCATAAAGCCGGCGCAGAAATTCGCGTCCGGATTGCGGATAGAACTCCCAGGCATTCTCACCATCGAGAATTACCGGCACCACGACGCTTTTGGACTGCCCAAGCACCGGCGCTGCCGATTCCTTGATTCGACGAATAAAATCTTCTGCGGCTTCCCTGGCCGGCATACCGGAATAGACAAAGCCGATGAGATCTGAAAGCGAGTGGTCGCGAAAGACCATGTGCATGGCAGAGGCGTCCTGCTCCCAGCGATAAATACGATAGAGACACTCCGCGCCCGCAGCATCGAGCGTGACGCCGTTGCTGCGATGAAACGGCACGCCAATCGAACGGCCTAAAACGCCTTCATCGGTGGCTACCCAATTCAGACCAAGCTCGTGTGCGATTTCGAGCGCCTGGTTTGAGACGCTGCCCTCAGAAGGCCACATCCCGCGCGGACGCACACCAAATACCTGCTCATGGAGATCCAATCCGCGCTTAATCTGTTCACGCGCGTCTTCAGGATGGCTAAAGCGCTGCCCAGGCAAAGGCAATCCAGCGTGAGAAACTGCGCCGATATTTGTATCGCAGACCAGCGGCAGAATAGGGTGATAAAACGGCGAGGTGGAAATCTCAATAGAACCCTGTTGCGCGGCAGTCGCATAAGCGGGCAGGACTTTGCCTAAAAACTCTTTCTGCTTGTCGATAATCAATTGCTGGTCGGCCAGAGAATAATCTCGGCCTTTCTCAATCAGATCGTGGATCGCAGGATCGTCAAGAAAAAATTCGTCCATCCATGCAATTTGCGAAAGGACCTGCAGGTCAGTAAGGTCGCCATTATCGAGGCGCTGAGCAATTGCGGCAGCATCCTGAGGGGAATGATGGAACTCCTGCCACAATTCAAGGTAGCGGGGATAACGAGCGATCAGGTTGTCAGCATTTGCCTGAAATAGATAGCGCAGCGCAAACGCTTTTTCGCCAACATCCATTTCTTCTGCTGGGCGCGAAGCTGCAAGCAAAAACGGATCTTTGGCCACGCCAGAAACATATTCCTGAAGCTGTACGATCAATGACGGCACCAGATTGAAGGTCTGGTGCAAGCCGGGAAATTCCTCCAGCAGCTTTACCATGCCGTAATAATCTTTAAGCGCGTGCATGCGTACCCAGGGCAGGCGGTACTCGCCCGTGACCAGATCTTTGTAATACGGCTGGTGCATGTGCCAGAGAAACAGCAAACGGATGGCAGGCGTATCCACTTATCCATTAATAACACATGCGCCCTTCTGCTAGACTTTAACCAGATTACGAAGCAGAAAACGCGTGCGCATTTTCACCCGCTACATTTTGAAAGAGGTCGTTTCACACGGGATCATCGGGGCCTCTGTCTTCACGTTTGTAATCTTCATGCGTGAGGTCACCCGAATCCTGGAACTGGTGGTGCGCAACAGCGCTCCTTTTCCCAGCGTTGCCGAACTTTTCTTCCTTACCCTGCCGGTCGCCTTAAAAGTGACCATCCCCATGGGAGTGCTGGTCGGCATTCTGCTGGGACTGAGCCGCATGGCCGCCGATAGTGAAGTCACAGCGATGCGCGCCTCTGGCGTAAGCGTAAGGACATTCCTGAAGATCATCTCGCTGTTTGGCGCTGCAGCGTGGGTGCTGGCGTTGCTGAATACGGTCATTCTAGAGCCGCGCTCCGCGGCTGCGCTGGCAAAGCTGCAAAACAATCTGGCTTCAGCGCAGATATCTTTTGAAGTGCAGCCGCGCGTGTTCTATGAGGGCTTCAGGAACCACGTTCTCTATGTTGAAGATGTGAGCAGCGCTTCCGGAACAGCGGTATGGAAAGACGTTTTTGATGCCGATATCAGCACGCCCGGCGCGCCCAAGATCACCATTGCCAAAGAGGCAATCGTAAGCAGCACAGGAAATGACACCCTTCGGCTTCATTTGATCAATGGCGAAACCCACGACACCAACTCGCGCACTCCCGATCAATACACCATCACCAGCTTCCAGGAAACGGACATAGCGATCAGCCTGCCGCCTGTGGTCAAGCCGCCGCAGGAAGCTGTCCCGGTATCGCAGCTCAGCACGCCGGAGCTGTTTCGCCAGAAATACAATCCCAACAAAGACCTGGCACGCTGGTACTGGATTGAATTCAATCGCCGCCTGGCTTTGCCTACAGCTTGTCTTGTCCTGGTCCTGATTGGAATTCCGCTGGGCCTCTCAGCCAAAAAAGGCGGCAAGGGCGCGGGCTTTGTCCTGACGATTGTTCTGGTCTTCATCTATTACTTTCTTTCCATCATCGGTGTGTCATTGGCGCGCGGAGGAAAAATCTCGCCTGTGCTGGGCGTATGGATGGCCAACATCATCTTTGCCCTCATCGGCCTTGCCTTGCTCTGGCGCACAGACAAGCTGCCCATAGAATTGGGCCTGGGCCAAATCTTTATTGCACAATTCAAGGGTCTTTTTGCTGCCATCTTTAACTCGCGTGGCGATGAAACCGGCAACGGCAATCGGCGGCGTTCACGCCTTTTCAGCACGCGATTTCCACTCATCCTTGACGATTATGTTCTACGCAGCTTTGTTGGATATCTACTTCTGATTCTCTCCAGCCTGGTTGTTCTGTTTCTGGTCTTTACCTATTTCGAGCTGCTCTCTGACATTGTTCGCAAGAAAATTTCTTTTCTCACGCAAGTTGAATATCTGCTCAACTTCATCCCGTCTGTTCTGTACCAGATCACCCCATTGGCCGTTTTGCTTACCGTACTGGTCATGTTCGGGCTGATGCAAAAAAACAATGAAATTACGGCCATGAAGGCCACGGGCGTCAGCATCTATCGCACGGTGATACCGATCCTGGTGATTGCCACGGCCCTTGCCGGCGGCCTCTTTCTGCTGGACCAGTGGTATTTGCCTTACGCGAACAAGCGGGTAGAGACACTGCGAAACCTGATCAAAGGCAAGCCGGCGCAAACTTATCTGCGCCCTGACAGGAAGTGGATCTTTGGTGAAAGCAAGAAGAAGCCCGATGGATCGCCGGGAAACCGCAAGATCTATTACTATGAGGCTTTTGATCCTGACCGGAATGTTTTTGGCAGCATTTCAGTTTTTGAGCTCGATCCCCACACCTTCCAGATGGTAAAGCGCGTTTATGCCACACGCGCCCGCTGGGCTGATCAATTGCAGAAGTGGACCTTTGAGAACGGATGGCAGCGCACCTGGAGCACCTCTCCTGCCGGCGATATCCAGGAAGAACTGCACAAATTTGACGTGAGCACCTTTGCTGAACTCAACGAGCCTCCAACCTACTTTAAGAAAGAAGTCTTGCAATCTGAAGAGATGAACTATGAGGAGTTGCGCCACTACATCAACGATCTCCAGACCGGAGGCTTTGATGTGGTGCGGCTGCGCGTCCAACTACAGAAAAAGATTGCCTTCCCGCTCGTCACGCTGGTGATGGCAGTGCTTGCTGTGCCTTTTGCGCTCTCCGGCGGACGACGCGGAGCGCTCAGCGGCGTGGTGGTTGCCCTGATTATCGGCGTTAGCTATGTGCTGATGGTAGGACTGTTTGAAGCCATGGGCAACGTGAGCCAGCTTCCACCGCTGATTGCCGCATGGTCGCCTGACCTGATCTTTGGCTTAACCGGCGGATATTTGATATTGAAGACTCCCTCGTGAGATAAGATTTTAAAACCTTCACCACTGATAAACAGTGAAGACACTGATCGGGACGGATTTCACAAACTGTGAAAGCCGACCAGGAGGAAAGCTGTGGCGACAGGAGAAGCCGTTCCTGCAAATCAAGAAGCGGGCAAGCCACACCAGATCGCGTCATGGGGCCATCTTGCGGGCTATCTTGCGATCATCGCAGGGATTACATTCTGGGGCTTCCACATGCAAAAAGCCGGTCTGGGAAGCGCACCGTCCGGACAAATTGTAGAGCACAGCCAGGCAATTAAGAATTACTTCATCAGCATTCTGGCCGATTGGGCTCTGCTGTACTACTGCTGGATCGGTGTCCATTGGCACGGCGGCAATCTGAAAACACTTACGGGCGGACGATGGATATCCGGGAAAGAATTATTCATTGACATGGCAATCGCGTTTCCGTTCTGGATAGTGTGGGAGGCCACCGCGTACGGAGTTCACTGGTTGCTTGGGCCGAGCACGGCAAGATCTGTTGGTTCCCTGCTGCCGCAAAGTGTGACTGAAGTCTTTGTCTGGATTTTGGTTTCCATCACCGCTGGCTTTTGCGAGGAAATACAAAGCCGCGGCTACCTGCAACGCCAGTTCCACGCGCTGAGCGGAAGCATTGTGGCGGCAGTGCTGGGCCAGGGATTGCTTTTTGGCTTTATGCATAGCTATCAGGGCTGGAAACAGGTGATCGTAATCAGCGCTCTGGGAGTCCTTTATGGAGCACTTGCCGCCTGGCGGAGAAATCTACGGGCAAATATGATTGCCCATGCGTGGTCTGATGTTTGGGAAGGCTGGCTTAAGCAAGTGATATGGCGTTAAAGGTGCTCCCTTGGCCGCTACATCATCATCTTTGCGCTTATTCGTAGCGCAATGCAATCATGGGATCAACGCGGGTGGCGCGGCGCGCCGGAATACAACACGCCAGCAAAGGCTACTGCAGCCAGCGCAATTGAGACGATAGCGAAAGTAAGTGGATCATTGGCCCCGACGCCGTAGAGCAGGCTGGAAAAACTTGAGAGCAGGCGCGCAAGAGCCAGAGCGCCTGCAGCACCTATGACAAGACCGATGAGAGCAAGTCGAACCCCCTGGCTGATGACCATTTGAAAAACATCCCATCTGCGGGCACCCAGTGCCATGCGAACCCCGATTTCGCGGATGCGCTGGGTGAGCGAATAAGAAATCAGGCCATAAACTCCAATGGATGCCAGCAACAATGCCACCGCCGCGAAGGCCCCAAGCAAGACGAGGGGAAACGCTGAGTGGACATCGATTCGGAAATCAGCTCTTTCATGGTTTCAATGCGGTAAACCGGCTGGTCACTGCTGGCGCCATATACGGCTTTCTTGATGGCAGGCATGATGGTTGCGGAATCAAGCGACGTGCGTACGACGACAGACAATCCCGCATAGTTGATCTGCACCCACTGGTCCGGGTCCTGTGCCAGTGGCAGATATGCCTCCCCCATCGAGTAAACGCCCGGCTCATCCAGCCCCCAGTGTTTGGCATGGCCAACAACACCGACGATCGTGCACGGCCCCATGGTTGCAAACCCGACTGAGAGCGTTTGCCCGATGGGATTGCTGTCGGGCAGATACTTATGCACGAATAGACTGTCGACGACCATGACACACGGCGAGCCAGTAGTATCTTCAGCCGTAAGAAAGCGCCCGCGAAGAAGAGGAATGCCCATGGTGCGGAGATAGTCCGGCCCGGTCAGAAGCCCCATCAGCCGTGGCGCTGCTTGCAGCGATTCCGGCTTGTTGGAACCAATCCAGAACGGCATGATGGCGCTTTCGCCGGTCATAGGCACGGCATTCACAAAATCTGCCGCTTCAATACCGGGGACATTGCGAATGCGCTCGATCAATTGCTGGCAGTTCGCGTGGCCGGCACGGTCTTAGTGAGCGAATGTGACACTCCTACCCGGAATGCGATGATGTGCTGCGCATCAAAACCGGGATCAACGCGCCCCAGTTTATGAATTGTACGCAGCAGAAGACCGGCGCCGGCGAGCAATATCAATGTCAATGCCATCTGGCCAATCACCAGAGTGCTTTGTACCCGCTGCCGACCTCCAGACGCTGCTCGTCCACCCTCTTTTAATGCCGACTGCAGGTCACTTTTAGAACTCTTCAAAGCCGGTGCGAGCCCGAAGAGAATGCCGACCGCAACAGCGATGATCAAAGCGAAGACGAGCACAGGAACATTCAGGCCAATCTGCTGCGCTCGCGGCGGATTGGGTGGTAAAAGGCCGAGCAGCGGTTTTAATCCACCGGCTGCCAGCGCCAGCCCCAGGCCGCCGCCCAAAAGCGAAAGGAGAACGCTTTCGGTCAGCAATTGACGGACAATACGCGCACGACCGGCGCCGAGCGCGGAACGAACCGCGAACTCACGGGTACGAACTGCGGAGCGCGCGAGCAGAAGGTTGGCCACATTGGCACAAGCAATCAGCAAGACAAGCCCAACCGCACCCAATAATACGAACAGCAACCCGCTGGAGTCGCCAATGAGGTCCTGCTTGAGCGGCCAAATGGTAATGCCCAGGTCGCGATTGTCAGGGTACAGCTCATCCAGATTTTTCTGAATCGTTTTCATCTCCGCTTCTGCCTGATGCCGCGATCCATATTGTCCTGAGTCTCACGTTCAATGTGGTCA
>DASRDW010000287.1:0-4654 GCA_035652415.1 Candidatus Angelobacter sp.
GAACTCATCGCTCCGCAACGATCAAATGCATCCCTGGCTTCATCACTACAACTGGCACCGTCCTCATGGTAGTCTCAATCACGTTCCGCCCATCAGACGCTCTGGTCTCGATCCGGACAACCTCTTGAGACTCCACAGCTAACTCAGCAGAGTTGAACTGGCGATCGAGAAAAACTGAATAGTTGTAAATGACGTGGCCTAAAGGGACCATCGCCTTCGCTCAGGAATAAATCAAAATCCTAGTGGCTTGCTGTGCTGGCAATTACCGCCGTGGCAGGAGCTTTTGCCACTTCCGGTTTATGCGCGAAAGCGTGCAGGATCGCGCTGATAACAGCGTAGCCGCAAGCAATACCAAAGGCGAGTGAAAACAGAATGGTAAAGAGCACGGTGGAGGAAGCTAAGATTGTTTTCATCGTCCAATCTCTTTGATGGTCCTTTTCTGGGTCCCGGTTGGTTTCCCTGTGTGAGATGCATTCTCTGCAATTTCGAGGGAAATTTCATGATTACCGCTGGTGTTGCACCCTTGGTGCCGTCCTTTGGTTATGGAGAGCTTGCAAGTTGTTGAATCAGCTGGTTATGGAGAGCTTGCAAGTTGTTGAATCAGCGGAGTTGTGTTTTCCTGCGGCAGCGGAAATTGACCATCTCGCCGGGCGGCATTTAACATACGGAGTAGAGCTGCGCGTTGACCTCTCTGAGCCCCACTGTAAGGCGTGTTCTTTTTGGGATGGAATCAGCGAATCCAGCTTTTGTCCCAGGTTTATAAGGTCCATGTCTATCAGTAAGATCACAGTGCGTGGCGCCCGCCAGCACAACCTAAAAAATATCTCGGTTGAGATACCGCGCAACACGCTTACGGTGATTACCGGACTGAGCGGCTCGGGCAAATCCTCTCTCGCTTTTGACACTATTTATGCCGAAGGCCAGCGCCGTTACGTGGAAACGCTCTCCGCTTATGCGCGCCAGTTTCTCGACCAGATGGAGCGCCCCGACGTGGACTCAATTGAGGGCCTTAGCCCGGCAATCTCCATCGAGCAGAAGACTACTTCGCGCAGTCCGCGTTCCACCGTAGGCACAATCACTGAGATTTACGACTATTTACGCTTGCTCTACGCTTCTGTGGGCGTGCCGCATTGTCCACGTTGCGGAAAGCCCATCAGCCGCCAATCTGCCGACCAAATTGTGCAACGCGTGATGCAGCTTAAAGCAGAAGAGCGCGTAATGGTATTGGCGCCTTTGGTTCGCGGACGCAAAGGTGAATTCAAAGTTGAGCTGGCCAAGCTGGCGCAGCATGGATTTGTAAAAGCGCGCATTGATGGCGAGCTTCGCCACCTGGATGAAGAGCTGGACAATATCCAACTTGATAAGCGCAAGAACCACACCATTGAAGTTGTGATCGATCGCCTGCTGGTCAAGCCGGGAATTGAAAAGAGGTTGGAACAATCAGTGGCCACGGCCATGAAGCTGGGCAACGGCCTGGTGCAAGTTGCTGTGGTTGGTGGAGAAGAGCATCTTTATTCGGCGCGCATGGCTTGCCCGGATTGCGGCATCAATATTCCTGCGCTGGAGCCGCGTTCTTTTTCTTTCAACAGCGTGTACGGAGCATGTCCTGAGTGCAACGGCTTGGGCAGTAAGTATGACTTTGATCCGGCCAAGATCATTGTTGATTGGTCCAAACCGCTGCTTGATGGCGCTCTAGGCCCCGGTTCCGGCTCAACTTATCTGCAGCGGATGCTTGAGATCGTTGCGGCTTCCTTCAAGCTGGATCTTTCTACTCCGTTTGAAAAATTTCCGGCGAAGATCCAGAACCTTTTGCTTTACGGTCCGGAAGAAAAAGAAGCGCCGCGGCTCGGCTTTCGCGGCGTGCTCGGCTTCTTGAAGCAGAACCTGGAAGAGTCGACGTCAGAGAGTTATCGCGAATGGATGCTTGGCTACATGTCCGCGACCGTCTGCCCGGTGTGCCGAGGCAAACGCCTGCGGCCGGAAAGCGTGGCTGTAAAGGTAAATGGACTCTCCATCGCGGACTTTACTGCTTTGCCTGTGGCGCGCGCAGTTGAAGTTGCAGCCAAAGTCCAGCTTAATGGCCGAGAACAAATCATCGCTGGTCGGGTGCTGCATGAGATCAGCGAGCGCCTGCAATTTTTGAACGCCGTGGGTCTGGGGTATATTTCGCTTGATCGCTCGGCGGCTACGCTTTCCGGCGGTGAAGGGCAGCGCATCCGCCTGGCAACGCAGATTGGTTCCAAGCTGCGTGGAGTGCTTTACGTGCTGGATGAGCCTTCTATCGGCCTGCATCATCGTGACAATAATCGATTGCTGGAAGCGCTGGAGTCGCTGCGCAATCTCGGCAATACAGTTTTGGTGGTGGAGCACGATGAAGAAACCATTCGCCGCGCCGACTATGTGATTGATCTTGGCCCCGGCGCGGGCCTGCATGGCGGTGGAGTAGTGGCTTCCGGCACGCCGGCAGAGATCATGGAAGAGCATGACTCGCTGACCGGCCAATACATCTCCGGCGCAAAGAGCATTGCCACGCGGGAAGAGCCACGCGCAACCAATGGCAAAGCAATCACCATTCTGGGAGCGCGGGCCAATAACCTGCGCAGCATTGACGTTACTTTCCCGCTCGGCGTCATCACGGTGATTACCGGCGTTTCCGGCTCAGGCAAATCCACCCTGATAAACGACATTTTGTACAAAGCACTGGCACGGCAGCTTTATCGATCGCGGGAAGAGCCGGGCGCTCACAAAGCCATTTCCGGGGCAGAGCACGTTGATAAGGTGATTCGCATTGATCAATCGCCCATTGGGCGCACTCCGCGTTCCAATCCTGCAACCTACACCGGCGTATTTACCAATATCCGCGATCTCTATGCCATGCTGCCTGAGTCTCGTGAGCGCGGCTACAAGGCCGGACGTTTTTCCTTCAACATCTCCGGCGGCCGGTGCGAGCACTGCCAGGGTGAGGGTGAGCGCCGTATTGAGATGAATTTTATGCCGGACGTTTACGTCTTGTGCGAGGTCTGCGGCGGCAAGCGTTATAACCATGAGACGCTGTCAGTAAAGTTCAAAGACAGATCAATCGCCGACCTGCTTGAGACCTCTGTCTCTGACGCGCTGCCGATTCTGGAAGACATTCCGCAGATCAAGCAGAAGCTGCAAACGCTGGAAGATGTAGGCCTAGGCTATATTAAGCTAGGCCAGTCAGCGGTCACGCTCTCCGGCGGCGAGGCCCAACGCATGAAGCTGGCCAAGGAGCTTTCCAAGCGCCAGACCGGGCGCACGCTCTACCTCCTTGACGAACCCACCACCGGCCTGCACTTTGAGGACGTAAGCAAGCTGCTGGAGGTCATCCATCGCCTTACCGATTTGGGAAACTCCGTGATTATCATCGAACACAACCTTGATGTGATCCGGAATGCTGACTGGATTATTGATCTGGGCCCGGAGGGCGGGGAAGACGGCGGGCGTATTGTGGCCCAGGGACCGCCGGAGCAGGTTTCGAAAATTAAGAAATCCTACACCGGACAGGCCATATTCGATTATCAGCACAGATCGCGTAAGTGAATGAAATATAAACGTTTATGCATTCATGTTCCAGATTCGTAACAAGCTGAGATTTTTGTTGGAGGATCTAAATTGTGCAGTATCTTCCTCTCAACCTTCTCCTTATACCTGGGCACAATTGAGGGGTAGCGACTTTGGCTTCCAATGCTTCTTAGCTACCCCTTTAGTCTTTCTCCTTCCATCCTCCACCAAATAGCCATGCCGAGACTATTTCAGCTTGTTGCCGGGTTCTTCTCCTGCCATGTCCACATCGTGCCTGCGCGGCAATGTTCCGCTGGCACTCAATCGCATAAAGCCCCCGACCGAATGTGAACTTGAATCCACAGCAGCCGAGCCTGGGCTTGGACTGCAATTTTGGGAGCTGATCAGTGTCGTTTATCGCGAATGCGACAGCAATGACCTTGCAGGATGGACAACCTTCTTTAAAAGGCGAAAGCGCACACGGCGATTAAGCTTGCTTATTTAGGCCTGCGCAGGTTGACGAACAATAATGCCAGGAATGTCAGGCCTATTCCGCCGAGAAGGCCGCCAAGCATCAGCATGCGGAGGCTTGTTGCATGGAAAGCCAGCGCCAGCCCAACAATGGAAAGGAAAACTGCTGCAAACAGTTGTAAAACCGCAAAAATGTCTCGCACCCGAGACCTCCATGATTCCGCGCTTAAGCTTTCGAGCATTGTAGCGCACTCACTCTCTGTGGGTTTGAGCGAAACGACAGAAAACGAAGCAACAATATTGTTAAGGGCGAGGCCGACCACGCGCTGAGCCCGCCGTCGTACGGCATTGAGGCACACTGTTGGAAGAAGGCTCTTGAGCGGTTTGGAGCGAAGCGACAGAAACTAAAGATTCGCGGCCCAAATCTTTCTCTGCCGATCTGCGAAATCTGCGGCGAAAGCGTTTTTGATATAACTGAAGCGATGAAAATTGAAACTCGCGCCGTCCACGCCGCGAACATCACCGAAACATCTCGCGACGTCACTTCTGCAATTCATCTCTCCACTACGTTCCACAAGGCCCCGGACGGCTCACTCCCCGGCGGCCATCTCTATGCGCGGGTCAGCAATCCCAATCGCGATGCGCTTGAGCGCACCCT
>DASRDW010000288.1:0-3057 GCA_035652415.1 Candidatus Angelobacter sp.
GAAGGCCCTGTGATCGAACGGCCGTTGCGCGCGAAGAAAGATATTGATGCGCTGGTTACAAATCGCAGCTCAGAACCTGGTTACGTTGCTGAGTCTGTACATCGAGTAGCAAAGCATTTTGGCGAGAAATTGCCGGTGATCGGCTTTTGCGGAGCGCCTTTTACGCTGGCCAGCTACATGATTGAAGGTGGCGGATCGCGCAATTACATCCACACAAAGAGAATGATGTACACCGAAACCGCGGCGTGGCAGATGCTGATGCGCAAGCTGGTGGATGTGTTGGCCGCATATGCTGCGGAGCAGGTCACTGCGGGCGCTGATGCGCTGCAGATTTTCGATAGCTGGGTGGGCTGCCTGAGCGTGGAAGATTATCGCCAGTACGTTTTGCCGTTTGCCACCGATCTGGTCCAGCGACTGAAAAAGACCGGCGTTCCTGTCATTTATTTTGGCACTGATACAGCCACGTTGCTTCCTGCCATGAAAGAAACCGGAGCTGATGTGATTGGAGTGGATTGGCGATTCCCGCTGGACCATGCTTGGCAGAGCCTGAATTTTGCTGGCGCGGTGCAGGGCAATCTTGATCCCGTGCTGCTCTTTGCCGATCAGAAGGAATTGCGTAACCGTGCCGACGCGATTCTGCGGCAGGCTGCGGGCAGGCCGGGACATATCTTTAATTTAGGTCACGGAATCCTGCCGGAGACGCCGGTGGAAAATGTTCGTGCGCTGGTAAACTTCGTAAGAGAGCTGAGCCCGAAGTATGCTTCGGCTGGAGCCGTACGATGAGCGGTCAAAAATCAGCCATTCTGTTGCTGGCCCACGGCAGCCCTGACTCACCTGCCGACGTCCCGGAATTCATGCGCTACATTACGGGCGGGCGTCCGGTGCCGGATTCGGTGATTCAGGAAGTTGCACACAGGTATTTGCTGATCGGCAAGTCTCCGCTGACGGCGATCACGTTGGACCAGGCTGAGGGCTTGAAAAAGAAGCTCGGTCTTCCTGTTTATGTTGGCATGCGCAACTGGAAGCCATTTATCGCTGACACGGTGAAGCAGATGATGGCGGACGGCGTTGACCAGATTGTGGCTATCTGCCTGGCGCCACAAAATTCTTCTACTAGTGTTGGGCTGTATCGCAAGGCTCTGATGGAGGAGTTGAAGCCGGGTATTGGGTTGCAATTTGTGGAAGCATGGCACGATCATCCGCTGCTGGTGCAGGCCTTTGCGGAAAAGCTGGAACCTCTGTGGCGGAAAGCGAGCGATGAAGTTGGAGCGCCGGTGCCCGTCATCTTTACCGCGCACAGTGTTCCTATGCGAACCATTCAAGCCGGCGATCCTTACGAAAAGCAAACCAAAGAAACCGCGCGCTTGGTTGGCGCCAAGGTTGCCGGGCTTGGGCTGGAGCTGCAGTACTTTGCCTTCCAGAGCCAGGGAATGTCCGGCGGGCCGTGGTTGGGGCCGACAGTGGAGAGCGCAATGCTCGAACTCAAGCGCCAAGGCCACCCGGGTGTGGTGATCGCGCCGATTGGATTTGTTTGCGACCATGTTGAAGTGCTCTATGACGTGGACATCAGCTTCCGCCAGTTTGCCAATGAACACGGGCTAAAATTATGGCGACCTGAATCGCTGAATGCTTCGCCGACGTTCATCGCCGCGCTGGCCAAGCTAGCTGCGACTGAGATGGCGCGGGCCGCCGGCATTGTTTCTCTCACATGAAGCGCGTTGCGATTATCGGCGGCGGCATTGCCGGACTCAGCGCGGCTTATTACCTGGAAAAAGCAAAGCAGAATGGCGCGCGCCTGGATTGGGTACTGTTTGAAAAATCTGATCGCCTGGGCGGTGTGATTGAAACGGAGCAGCGCGACGGATTTGTGCTTGAGGCTGGCCCCGATTCCTTTCTGACAGCCAAACCTGATGCTGCACGGCTATGTACTGAACTGGGCTTGGCAGATCAACTCATCAGCTCGAATGACAAAAATCGCAAGACTTACATTTTGGTGAAGGGCGAGCTTGTTCCGATTCCGCAAGGGCTTGAGTTCATGGTGCCGACACGCGTCTGGCCCATGGTGACAACACCGCTGTTTTCTTTTGGCACGAAGTTGCGCATGATGCGGGAACTGTTTTCTGCCCGCAGGAATGAAACTGACGATGATTCAGTGGGTGAGTTTGTGCGCCGCCACTTTGGTCAGGAGATGGTGGACCGTGTGGCCGAGCCGCTGCTTGCGGGCGTTTATGGCGGAGACTCAGAGCGGCTGAGCGTGCGCGCCGTGCTGCCGCGTTTTGCTGAAATGGAGCGCGAGAGTGGCAGCCTGGTTCGCGCTACATTGAAGGCCAAAGCGAAAAGGCCAGGTGGAAAACCGCAGCCGCTATTTACTTCTCTGAAGAATGGCATGCAGCAGATGGTGGATGCTTTGGTGAGCGCGCTGCCGAAATCGTCGCTGCGGTTAGGACAAAGAAATTTGCTGCTGCGGCCTGCGAACGAAGATTGGCAGGTGGAGAACGACGGGATCCAGGAGAAATTTCAGGCGGTGCTGGTGGCTGTTCCTGCGCTTGCCGCGGCGGAGATGCTGCGCCAGTTCCATCCGGGCTTGATTGAAGGGCTGCGGAAAATCGAATACACATCTTCTGTAGCTATTGCGCTGGCTTACGAAAACATCAAGCTGCCTGCGGGCCATGGATTTCTGGTGCCGCGATCAGAAGGACGCAAGATTATGGCTTGCACGTTTGTTCACAAAAAATTTCCTTATCGCGTGCCGGATGGGAAACAACTACTGCGCTGCTTTTTTTCCAGTTCGCGACTACCTGATCTTTTGAGCTACAGCGATGATGATTTTTCAGCGATGGCTCGGCAGGAACTGAAAGATATTCTGGGTATCACCTCACAACCAATTTTCATCCGTACCTTCCGCTGGGACCGCGCCATGGCGCAGTATGAAACCGGCCATCTGGAGCGCGTAGTAGAGATGGAGAAGATTTTGGGCGAAATGCGGGGGTTTTACATCATCGGCAATTCGTTCCATGGCATCGGCGTACCGGATTGCATTAAGTCAGCGCGGCTGGC
>DASRDW010000289.1:0-6441 GCA_035652415.1 Candidatus Angelobacter sp.
AGCTTGAATCCCACAACCTGCGGGATCAACATGGAAACCGGCTGCCCCAGCATTGCCGCTTCAGCTTCAATTCCACCAACGCCCCAGCCCAGCACGCCGAGGCCGTTAATCATCGTGGTGTGCGAGTCTGTTCCCACCAGCGTGTCTGGGTAAGCCACGTCAATGCCATCGCGCTTTTCAGAAAAGACAACGCGGGCCAGGTATTCCAGGTTTACCTGGTGCACAATTCCCATATCCGGTGGTACGACCTTAAAATTTCTGAAAGCGGACTGGCCCCAGCGCAGGAAGGCATAGCGCTCCTTATTGCGCTCAAATTCCAACTGCGCGTTTACGGCGAAAGCTCCAGTAGTAGCGAACTCATCAACCTGTACAGAATGGTCAATCACCAGTTCAGCCGGTTGCAGAGGATTAATCAGCGAGGGATCGCCGCCCATCTTCTTCATGGCATCGCGCATGGCGCCCAGGTCAACCACGGCGGGCACGCCGGTAAAATCCTGCATCAGCACGCGAGCAGGGGTGAAGGCAATTTCTTTATCGGGAACGGCTTGAGGCTTCCAGTCAGCCAGAAAGCGCACATCGTCCGCTGTCACGCTGCGCCCGTTCTCTGTTCGCAAAAGATTTTCCAGAAGTACTTTCAGGGAAAAGGGAAGGCGATGCGGCGAGCAATTGTGCTTTTCCAGCGCGTCCAGCCGGTAGATTTGATATTCCTTATTGCCGGCGCGCAACTTCGAGCGGCTGCCAAATGTATTCATGATTCACCCTCCCTAATTTGGATTCACAATCGCTCGAGGACGTTACAAAACCTGCTGGCGCTTAGAATTCGCCGCCAACCATGCGATAGAGCAGCAGAAGGTTCAGGCCACAAATTACGGCTGTAACCACGTAAGCCATGTAGTTTGTCCGGCGGCTATTGACCAGGTCAGACATTACCTTTTGCGAGCGGGTCAGTACAACCAGCGGAACCAGAGCAAATGGAATCGCGAAGCTCAGTACCACTTGTGATAGTAACAAAATTTTCAGAGGGTCGAGTTTCAGGGCGATCACCACCAGTGCAGGAACAATCGTGATCAAGCGGCGCAGAAATACGCTGAATTTGATATCCAAAAATCCTTCAATGATGACCTGGCCTGCCATGGTGCCCACCGTGGAAGACGAAAGTCCGGAAAACAAAAGCGCCAGAGCGAAAGCCGTGCCGGAAACCGCGGGCAGAAGCGGTTGCAGGGTCAGATGGGCCTCGTCAAAGTTGAACTGTACATGGTGGGTGTAGAACACAGCAGCAGCCATCACAATCATGGCGGAGTTGATGAGCCAGGCGCCGTTCATCGCTGCCAGCACGTCAAACAGCTCATAACGCAAATGCCGCATGGTGAGGATCCATTTTTCCGGATGATCGCGCTTGGCGTCCTCTTGAACGCGATGTTGCACCAACGCTGAATGCAGGTAAATTACATGCGGCATCACCGTTGCGCCCAGCATGCTAACGGCGACATAGATGCTTTGCGAATTGATCTTTGGAATCAATACGCCTTTGGCGACCGCGCCCCAATCCGGTTTGACGATAAATATCTCAAATGCATAACAGGCGGCGATGGCGAAGACAAACGCCATGATCAGCTGCTCTAAGCGACGAAATCCATACAGCTCAACCGCGAGCATGAGAAATACAATCACAGCAGTAATGAGGGCTGCCGGGAAGAGAGAAATACCGAAGAGCAGATGGAAGCCCAGCGCGGCGCCGAGGAATTCTGCCAGGTCGGTGGCCAGAGCAGCCAACTCTGCTGCAACCCACAACCCGAAATTGATCTTGCGCGAGAAGTGAGCGCGGCAATTCTGCGGCAGCGTTCTGCCAGTGGCGATCCCCAGCTTGGCGGAGAGGTACTGGATCAGGATTGCCATGGCGTTTGACCACAGCAGCACCCACAACAGCATGTAACCGAACCTGGCCCCGCCCTCAAAGTTGCTGGCAAAATTCCCCGGGTCAATATACGCCACGCTGGCCACAAATGCCGGGCCAAAGTAACGCCACATCTCTCCACGCTTGAGAGTTGGCAGCAACCTGAAGCGGAATTTTTTCTGGTTGGACGGCGTTCCAGGCGAGGACATAAAGCAGTCTAGTATATGGGATCAGGTCAAATCGTATATATCCAGGAAGGAAGTGCGCAGCTTTTAGTGCGAAGGAGATTTTTGTAGCCCTGAGACGCTGCTTGTAGCGCGCCCTTTCTGTTTCTTTCTGGTCTGTGTTCACCCGGTGATTTTGCTTAGGCTCCTCCCTTGTGTCCTACCGCGTGTTGCAGGCTCAGCGGCAGGCCCAGAAGCGTATCCAGAATCTGGAGACCCAGCGCTGCGGGGGCCGGCTTTGCGCCCACGCCGTTAGTAAGCACAGCGACTCCGGCTTTTCGCTCCGGGACAAAGCCGACCCAACAGCTCTGTCCGCCCAGGCCACTGGCGCCATCTTTGATAAAAAGTATGATCTTTGTCCCCGGCAAAGGATGAATCTGCCAGGCCAGACCCATATTGAAGTTGATAGGGTGCTTGCTCTGGGCGCACTGCTGCTTGCTGGTGAAATAGGTTTTCTGGGTAAGCGCAATGGCGCTGGCCAGCGCCTGCGGAACGCTGCCTACGCCCAGTTGCGCTTTGATCCAAATCAGCATGTCGTTTGCGTTGGATTTCAAGTCCTCAGCCTCTTTTGTGGCTGCAGTCCCATTCTTGTGGTATCCCTGTGCCTTTGGAGCGGTTGGCGGTATCTGTGCCGCAGTGGAGGACATATTCAACTGCTGCGGGCCAGTGATGTTGGCGGCAAGCTGGGCGTTATACTGCTCGCCTGCGGCGGCATATCCCAGGGTGACAAAACCCACGTTAGAGTATTGCCAGCATGTTCCCACCTTGCAGGGCGAGCAGTAATTCGGTCTGTTGGTGGGCGCCCAGCTATTCCAGAACTTCACCAGTGCTGAATTGGGAAGCGGCGCCTGATCGCGAAACAGATACACGGCCCCGTCTTGTCCCGGTCCTTTGATCTTCTTGGGCACGTCACGCGGAAAACCTGAGGTATGCGTTGCCAGCTGCTGAAGCGTGACATCCGTCAGGTTGGAATTGTTTACCGTCACCGGCAGGTGCTTGCTGAGCGGATCATTGAGAATGGAAGGCTGCAACGCCAGCAGCGTGGCAGTAAAGACCTTGGTGACCGATCCCAGTTCAAAAATCACTTCCGGCCCGGCTTTCAGCGCGGATTCCTTATTGGCCAGGCCGCGCCCAATCGTCAGCTGAAACGGTTCGTGTTCGCCGTGATACGCTGCAACCGCCGCACCCGGTGGATAGCCGGAGGCAAGATAATTATCGATCAGGTCAGTAAGATTTTTGGTCATCCCCGTGTTCGCGTCCATTTGCGCTCCCATCCTGAAACGATAAAGAGTATTGCGGCCACGTGGGTTGGTCAAATCATAGAAAATAGCGCGGAATCACCGGGATCGAAAACCAAAAACAGTAGCATTCAGCCAATAGCAATGAGCAGTCAGCAAAACAAAAGGCGCTGCTTTCGCAGCGCCTTGAGGTTCATAATTGCAGGCGTAGTGCGCCTGCGCTCCACAATCGTTGTTAAGCTTCCCGTATCCCATCCATAAATGCCTTCAGCTTACGAGAGCGGGATGGATGCCGCAGTTTGCGCAGGGCTTTGGCTTCGATCTGGCGGATGCGTTCGCGGGTGACGGCGAATGACTGGCCGACTTCTTCCAAAGTGTGTTCGGAGCCGTCTTCAAGACCAAAGCGCATCTTGATGACCTTCTCTTCGCGCGGCGTGAGCGTGCGCAGGACCTGCGCGGTCTGGTCCTTGAGGTTCACGTTGATCACGGCCTCAGCGGGCGAGACCATGGAGCGGTCTTCAATGAAGTCGCCAAGGTGAGAATCTTCTTCTTCACCAATGGGCGTCTCCAGCGAGATGGGCTCCTGCGCGATCTTAAGTACCTTGCGGACTTTGGCAACCGGAATATCCATGCGCTTGGCGATCTCTTCAGACGTTGGCTCGCGGCCGAGTTCCTGCACGAGCTGACGCGAAGTACGGATCAGCTTGTTGATGGTTTCGATCATGTGCACCGGAATACGGATGGTGCGAGCCTGATCGGCGATGGCGCGCGTGATGGCCTGGCGGATCCACCACGTGGCATACGTGGAAAATTTGTAACCGCGGCGGTATTCAAACTTGTCCACGGCTTTCATCAGGCCGATGTTGCCTTCCTGAATCAGGTCAAGGAACTGCAGACCGCGGTTGGTATATTTTTTGGCGATCGAGACCACGAGGCGCAGGTTGGCCTCAATTAACTCGCGCTTGGCTGCTTCGGCGTCCACGTCGCCCTGGATGATCTCACGCTGCGTGCGCTTGAGTTCCTGGTAGCTGACGCCGGTATCGGCTTCAAGCTTTTCCAGATCATTGCGGTGCTGGCGCTGGATGCGGCGGTATTCGCGCTTGGTCTCTTCAACCCGCGTCGCGTCGATCTTCTTTTCCAGATTGTTGATCTGGCGATCGAACGAGCGCATGGAGTCGACGGTTTTGTAAATCCTTTCGATCAGGCGCTTGCGTTCAGGGTTGGTAAACTTCAGCCCGCGAATGCCCGTGGACACCATGACTTGCGCACGGCCTAGGTGCCAGCGGTGCTTGCGATGCTCCTTGGGCTTCTTCTTCTGCTGGACCGCTTCAAGTTTTTCTTCGAGCTGCTGGACTTTTTTGTAATGTTTGCCAACGTCATCAATCTGCCCGACAAAGTCTTTCAATCGGGCCTGGACAATTTCGTCAGTGATCTCCTCTTCGTCAAACGCGACCAGCTCTTTGATCGAGCGCGTGCCGCGCTTCAGGTCTTCGCCCAGTTGCAGGATTTCCTTGATGACGATGGGAGAGCGTGAAAGCGCCTTAAGTACGCGGAGCTGTCCGCGCTCAATGCGCTTTGCGATTTCAACTTCACCTTCGCGGGTGAGCAGCGGAACCGTGCCCATCTCGCGCAGGTACATGCGGACCGGGTCATTGGTTTTTTCCAGAGCTCCCGGCGTCAGATCAAGTTCAACATCCTCGCCTTCTTCCAGATCTTCAAACTTCTGTTCTGAAGGCAGTCCCTTGCTTGCGTCCAGGACGTCGATGCCCTGGGTCCCAATCGTAGTAAGCAGGTCATCCAGATCATCTGGGGAGTGGACATCACCGGGTATTAGGTCATTGACCTGGTCATAGGTGAGATATCCTTTTTCCTTGCCTGCGTCGATCAGTTTTTTTATGTCGTCAAATTTATCGTCTAGAGCCAAACCGCTGACCTCATTCATTCGAGCTAATATTCATAGGCAAAACAGGGCTGTGCGCCGTATCCACTAAAGAATATCGACGGGTCTTAGGTTGGAATGCGCGCACGTATCGAGAGTACTCAGCTTAACACAGCTCAACCAAGAAGAAAAGCGCCCTACTGCTCCACCTGCCGCAAAACAAAGAAGATACCTTCGGCCCGTTCTGTGAATTTCCCTCCACTATATAGATGCGGTTAGCCCCTCTGGGTTTCGCATGGGTTCCGGCGCTGGAATGATGAATTTTATTGCCTAGAACCAAGGAGTTAAGGGGATTTGCGGCAACAGTGCGCCCCGCAGGCGAAGAACGCTGGGGCATGTAGATTAGGAGGATTACGTCAAAATCGCATAAATTTAAGAAGGAAGTACAAGGGGCAAAAAGCTTTGAGTGCAAATCAGGGCCGTTTTGTAGCCCTGATTTTGTGTGTATCAGGAATGTCTTTCGATGGTGAAAATGAGATGGCTGCCGGGAGAACTATTATCGGCTATATGGACTTCTCGCTTCGCTCGAGGTTTCAGAAAAGGCCCCAGTTCAAGATAGAGCCTACTCCTCCACCTCCACCACTTCGCCTCTCTCCGCTTTCGCCTGGGTGATGACCTTCTCCTGCAGCATGGCCGGCACGTAATCATAATGCGACATTTCCATGTTGAAGCTGCCGCGGCCCTGCGTCATGGATGTCAGGTCGGCGCCGTAGCTGAGCATTTCTGCCATGGGCACTTCAGCTTTCACAATGGTTTTGCCAGCCTTGTTGTCCATGCCCTGAATGCGCCCACGACGCGAGTTTAGGTCGCCCATAATGCTGCCGGCAAATTCGTCGGGAATGGTGATCTCAACCTTCATGATCGGCTCAAGAAGAGTTGGTTTGGCCTGCTCCATGGCTTTTTTGAAGGCGATGCGGCCTGCGGTTTTGAACGAGAGTTCGTTCGAATCGACGTCGTGGTAGCTGCCGTCATAGAGAATCACGCGGAAATCCACCACCGGAAATCCCGCTAGGTAGCCGCGCGCGGCTGCCTCTACAATCCCCTTTTCCACGGCCGGAATGTAATTCTTGGGAATCGCGCCGCCAAAGATGTCATTCACGAATTCAAAGTTCTTGCCGCGCTCCAGCGGTTCCATCTTGATTTTGC
>DASRDW010000290.1:0-6758 GCA_035652415.1 Candidatus Angelobacter sp.
ATAGGCCTTTCCCGGACGAGTGCTCTGCTGTTCAAATCGTCTCTTCGCTTACGTGATGATTTAAGTACAGCAGATTGTCAGGGTTACTTAGATCGAGTAAATCTTGCGCGGACAGAACTGCCTGCGCTCTGTAAAGCAGAACTTAGCAGACTCCGGCGTACAGTATGAAACTTTCCTACCAGAACAACCAAGATTAAAGTCGCTGTCTCAAGACGTCGCTAATAGTGCATGATCAAATCCCCAGCAACTTCGCTGCGTTGCCGCCGAGGACCATCTTGCGCTCTTCTTCTGAGACGCGCATGGCTTGGAGGCTCTCAAGCATCTTGGGAATGCTGCCGATCTGGTGCGGGTAGTCGCTGCCGGCGAGGACCTGGCTTGCGCCGCCAAAGCTGACAGCAAGCTCGAGCGCGCGAGGATCGAAGTTGACGGTATCGAAGTAAAACTTTTTGAGATACGAACTGGGCGGGCGCGAGATGTTCTTGCGGCAGTCGGCAAAGGCTTCAAAACCGCGGTCGAGGCGTTCAGCCAGGTAAGGAATGGCACCGCCAAGATGGCCGAGCACCCACTTGATATTGGGAAATCGCTCAGGCACGCCGCTGAAGACGAGGCTGGCGGCGGCGAGAGTGGTGTCCATGAGGAAGCCGACGAGCGGCATGAGCCAGTAATTGAGCATGGCTTCAACGCCGACAGGGTTGGTGGGATGTATATGAATGATAGCGCCGAGTTGGTTGGCCGCTTCCCAGACCGGCCAGAAACGCTGGTCACTGAGCGCGATGCCGTTGATATTGGAGAAGACCATTGCGCCGCGAAACTTGAGTTGCTCCATGCCGCGGCGAAGTTCGGCAACGCTGGCAGCGGGGTCGCAGAGCGGGAGCGTGGCCAGAGCGACGAAGAGGCCTTTTTTATCGGCAACGACGCGGGCAAAAGCGTCATTGCCGAGGCGCGCCAGGCGGACGGCGGTCGCCGGCTCTTCTATATGCGTGCCTGGCGTGGTGAGCGAGATGACCTGGACATCGACGCCGGAGGTGCGCAGCATTTGCTCGCGGTAGTCGATGTCACGGTGGCCGCGGACGGCGATGTTGTAGTCGCCGGGATAGTGCAGAGCGGGATTTTTCTCTGCGTCATAAGTAATGCGGACGGCGCTTGGGCCCTGTTCAATGGCCTTGATGTATTCCGGTGGATAGTAATGATTATGAAAGTCGATGACTGGCATGCAGGTTGGGCCCTTTCAATGTGCCTGGTTCGCAGGAAGAAACCCTTACCACGGATAAACGCGGATTCAACGGATCAGGAGACTGCCAACAATGCCAGGATTGCCAAACATCGCCGAAAGTGAGCATTGGAACGATGATGAAATCAAAAATGCACAGTTCTCAATTTGGATTCTTTGGCAGTCTCGGCGATTTTGGCAATGTCCTGATCCGTTCAATCCGTGTCTTCCGTGGTGAGATTTTTCAACTCGGCGTTGCTGCTCTTTTGGTCGCGTTACGAAACCAGACAAAATATATCGGAACCCCCAGTAAGATCAAGCCTAGCCCGATAACGCTATTAAGGGGCGTAGATCGGATTTGGTTAAGCGCGATAGCGGCTGAAGTGATGAGCGAGACGGCGGGCACGAGTGGATAGAGAAATTTGAGGTAGCGCGGCTGGTATTTTTGGCGGCGATGCAGCACGAAGATTCCCGCTGCGAGCAGCGCGAAGAAGAGCCATTCCGTGTAAACAACGCGAGTGAAGAGCGCTCGATACGAATTGGTGGCGGCGAGAACGCAAGCCCAGATCGCCTGCGCGGCGATGGCGAGATGCGGCGTCTGCCGCTGCGGATGGAGAGCGGCCATCCATCGGAAAGCGAGCCCGTCTTGCGCCATGGCGTAGTAAACACGCGGGCCGGCAAGAGCGATACCGTTGAGCGATCCGAGAGCAGAGACGATGATCAGCAGCGTGATGGCGACGGAGCCTCGCGGGCCAAGAATGCGGGACATGGCGTCGGCAGCGACGCGGGTAGAGTTGGCGACGGCGCTGAGCGGCATCACGTAAAGATAAGCCGCGTTCAGCAGCATGTAACACGCGGTAACAATCAGAACGCCGAGAATCAGCGCCCGCGGGATAGTGCGCTCTGGGTTACGCGTTTCGCCGGCTGGGTAAGTGCACATATGCCACCCGCCGAATGAAAAAAGTCCCGCCGCTATCGCCAGACCAAATGCAGCAAGCGACCAGCTTTGCGGACTTTGCTGTGCTGCATCATTGGGCAGGCTCTGGTGCGCAGTTCCGCCCAGTGCAAACAGCAGCGCGCACATCACGCCTATTGCGGCTACCTTCGCGACGGTCAGCGCCACCTGCACAGCGCTGCCGGCCTTCACGCCGAGATACTGCACAAACGACACGGCTAGAATCGCCGCCATTGCTAGCATGCGAACGCCGAGTTCACCCAGTCCGAAGAAATACCCCACATATCGCGCCGCCACGACCGCGATGGCCGCTAAAATTCCGGTGTGCATGGTCCAAAACATTCCCCATCCCCACAGGAAGCCCAGCGCTGGCGAATAAGTTTTCTTCAAGAACACATACACGCCGCCGGTTTCCGGAAACAGCCATGAAAACTCCGCGCACACCAGCGCCGCACAAAGCGTAAGCAAGCCCGCCGCCAGCCAAGCCAGCATCACGCCGTGCGTGCTCGGCGCCAATCGCGTCACCTCAGCAGGCTGTACAAATATCGACGAGCCCACAATGATGCCGACCACCATCGACGTGACGGCAGTCAGCCCCATGCTTCTGCGCAGATTGTTGTCTTGAACTTCGATGCGGGAATCAGCAGGCATTAGCAGTGTGAAGCAAGCCGCGCGATTCTACCACGCAACGCCGCAAAAAAGAGTTCATCCGGCGGATGTATGGACTACAGCAATCCAACATTAGCCACATCCATCCGCACTCAACATTTATGCCGCTTTTTTCCGCTTCTGCTTTGCCACCTTCGCTCCCTGCTTGCCCAAAGCCGTTCTGGTTGACTTTGGCAGATGCGCAATCGTCCGTTTCTTCTTTGCCGCTGTCGCTGCTTTTCTAATATTCCGCCGCGCTGCCGCCCGTTGTTTCTCGCTTGCCATTTTCTCTCCTTTATTAATGGATGGAATTAATGCCGCTTAAAGTATTGCACCGCGCGTTCATGCGCCTTGGCTTTGCTGAGCGATGAAAATGTCCCTAAATTGCGGCGCTTGCCTGTCTTTGGATTTTTTTTGCGCGAGTACAGCCGATACTCACCCGATTTCAATTTGCGAATCATGCCTTAAATCACCCTCTGGATTTTTAGGATGATCTTTGGGGCGAATTGCGCCGCCTCACGCTGTTGATTGATTTCGATTCACGATCAACCAAAATCCGATCAACCAACCGTATTCACGCAGCCTGTAAGCCATTGCACATCGTCCCTGCTGTTCGCACCATCAGCTCTTGTGGGATGATCTGCACTGTTCATTTTCGAACGCGCTATTTGCGAAAACGATCAAATCACAAGCCAGCATGGCCAACGCGCTATGTTTAAACGAATGTCTCTCAACTACTTGACCAAATTTATCTATTGGTACCCGGCTTGCTCATACCATGGTATGTAAGAATCTGCAGATGCTCCGGCTTCAGTGCCAGATATCAGACACGGAGTGTTATCGGTGCTGTAAAGTCAACTTAAATTTGGTCCCACTCAGGGCGGAGGTTCCAATGGCAAAGATTGAGCGCATTCGTGAGGTGGTAACGGGCTCCGTGGATATGGATTACGTTCGGCAGAAAACCGAGGCTGGCTGGAAGCTGGTGGCCATGGAATGGCGTCGTGAACTCCCCGGCGACGAATCAAAAGACCTGGTTCTGGTAGAAGAGATTCCTTATGGGCTGCGGGTCGCCACCGACTGCAGCCGCCTGGAAGAAGATCCTCAGGAACGCGGCGTCCTTATCCAAATGATGGAACTGATTGTCCAGGATTATTCCATCACCCTGGTAGCATCTGAGCTGAACAAGCGTGGTCTACGCACCCGCACCGGCGGATTCTGGACCCCGGTTTCCGTCTTCAACATGCTCCCTCGCCTTATTGAAGTCGGCCCCAACATCTTCTCTAGTGACGAGTGGGAAGCCCGCAGAGAACGACTACTCAAGATGGTATAGCTGCTCTCGGCAATTTGTGGGCGAGGCCCGAGTCGGCCGAGCCCGCCGCTCTAAGCGCTGAACAAGGTAGCCACTCCCCAGCGGCACACTCGCATACCCGTTACAATCTTTCGTATGCCCAACCTCGTCTTTCTCTTTGACGTTGACAATACCCTGCTTGATAACGACCGCGTTACCGCCGACCTCAAGCGCCATCTTGAGCAGCAGGTCGGCCCTGAACGCCAGCAGCGCTATTGGGATATCTTTGAGCAACTGCGCATTGAGCTTGGCTATGCCGATTATCTCGGCGCTCTCCAGCGTTACCGCATAGAAAATCCCCGCGACCCCGGCTTGCTTACCGCTTCGCGCTTCCTCATTAATTACCCATTTGCCACGCGTCTCTATCCTGACTCGCTCGATGCCATTGAGCACGTCAGGCAATGGGGTAAGGCCGTGGTCCTTTCTGATGGCGATGTTGTCTTCCAACCGCTCAAGGTTGATCGCTCTGGTATTGCCGATGAAGTTGACGGCGTATTGATCTACATCCATAAGGAACACGAATTACCTGACGTTGAGCGCCGCTTCCCTGCTGATCACTACGTTCTAATTGATGACAAGATCCGGATACTGGCCGCTGTAAAACAAATCTGGGGCTCTCGTGTCACCACGGTCTTCCCGCGCCAGGGCCATTACGCCCTCGATCCGAAGATTGTCGGGGCCTATCCTCCTGCGGATATCACCATCAATCGCATCGGCGAGCTATTGAACTATAAACTCGCAAATTTTATAACCACCGCCATCCCATAGCATTAGCTTTTTCCCGCAATTCCCTGCACCTCAAACCTGGCATCAAACAGCAGCCTGCCTGCTCCCAGGAATGCTCGTGCCGGAAACTCGCCTTGAAAATACGTGCGATAGACCGTATTAAATTTTTCAAACAAGCTCACATCAGAGCAGAAGATCTGGACCGAGAGCAGGTTTTTCATTCCCAGGCCCGCAGCTTCAAGCGTACGCTTTATGCCATCCAATACCAGCCGCGCCTCTTCTTCCGGCGTTGCTCCTGGTTTGCCAGTCTTTGGATCAAGGCCGAGATGTCCGCTGAGATAGAGCGTATCGCCATGCCATACCGCGTCACTGAATGGAAGATTTGCCTTGATCGTGCGCTCAGATCGAATTCTCTGCATTGAAAGCTCCTCTCGCCACCAAAAAAATATCTTTAAAAGTAAGTGTCTCTCTACAGATGCTCTGCCCGTTTCTTTAAATTCAATTTTTCTGCTTCGCCTTTCACCCAATGTGCGAAGTGTAAAATGAATATCAGGAAAGTGCTCAGCATCACTCACAAAACTGGAGGGATAATGCGTAAGTTCCTGGTGTTTTCACTTCTCTTGCCCACTCTGCTGCTGGCGCAGACCACAACCGCGCCCAAGAAAACTTCCGGCGCAGCCAAAGCAGCGGGGCCTGTCGTCGTCACGCCCGATAAAATCCAATGGGGCCCTGCGCCTCCCGTATTTCAATCTGGCGCGCAATTCGCCGTCCTTTCTGGCAATCCCGCTAAGCCCGGCCCATTCGTCGTGCGCTTAAAACTTCCTGACGGTTACAGGATCATGCCTCACTGGCACCCAACGGCAGAAACCGTAACCGTGCTTTCCGGTGAATTTCGCGTTGGCATGGGCAGCAAGTTTGATGAGAGTACCCTTACCGCCCTGCCCCCAAATTCTCTTGCCGTGATGCCTCCACATCACAACCATTTCGCCATGGCCAAGGGTGAAACTGAGGTCCAGGTGAACGCTATGGGACCGTTCAAGCTCGTGTATGTGAACCCATCAGATGATCCCTCAAAAAGGCAAGCCAGCCCCGCCAAGAAAACCGGTGCGGCCGCAAAAAAGAAATAAACAGCTTTCCTGGAGGTAGGGATAGTAAATAATTTAGAAACGCAGCAAGTCGGGTGCGCTTCGGCGCACCCTTTCTATTTAGTCAGCCTGATCGGCGGACAGGAAGGCGTTGCCACCGAGCGAATCCTCTGCTGTATGTTTTCTCGCGCCTTTTTCATGGCGTTGCGATCATCGAGTAGTTGGAGCGCCCAGTTTGCGCCCATCGCCAGCGAGTAAATTTCAAAAGCAAACTGCTCCGGCTCAACGGTAGCTTTCAGGTGCCGCGCCTTTTTTGCGGCTTCCACCGCGCGCCCCAGCGTTGCCAGCCAGGCTTTCATGGTATCGGCAATCGCATCGCGCACCGGCCCGCTTCTGCTATCGAACTCGAGCGATGCAGCGGTAAAAAAACAGCCGCCTTTAAACACCTTGCCTTCCACGTGTCCCAGCCAACCCTGGCACAGCTTTACCAGCCGCTCAATTCCTTCCGGTCCAGCAAGCGCGGGCCGGATAATGTGCTCCACAAAAATCTGCCGCGCCATCTCAATCGTAGCCAGTTGTAGCTCTTCCTTTGAACCAAAGTGAGCAAACAGCCCGCTCTTGCTCATCTTCAATTCATCCGCCAGTCGTCCAATGGTCAGCCCTTCCAGGCCCTCCACTGACGCAAGGTTCACGGCAACGCGCAAAATGCTTTCGCGCGTGCGTGTGCCTTTGCTTGGGCGTGGTTCGGCTGTGGCGGTCCGTGTGGCCGGCATAAGGAATAATCTA
>DASRDW010000291.1:0-7982 GCA_035652415.1 Candidatus Angelobacter sp.
TGTTTCCATCCGGGGCACAAACGGCGCACGAACTTCAGCCGGAACATAACGATGCAGCGCTGTGATTGTCCGTCCAATGATGCTCTGTGCCAGTGACTCATCTTTTTCGTTCGGCAATAGCTTCAATGCAAGATCAATGTATTCGCGTGGGTCCATTTCCGCTTCGCGGACAGAATCCCACAGCGAGCCCCAGAGCAGCGTGCGTTCGAAGACATCCTTGATTCCGCCCAATTGCGCAATCACTGCTTTGCGGCTGACAGGATCAAGCATAAAGCGGCCGTAAGCATAATCAGAGTCGTTGGCGAAGACCCAATCGGGGCACTCGTTATTGTGGAGAACAAACAGTGATGTGTACGCTGTCCGCCACTCGACGCGCGAAACTTCTTCCTTATCGCCGTACCTGAGCACCACCTGAGTCGCAATAGGCCACAAGCCACCCTCGTTAAGGACATCTCGCTGCGTCAGAGTGACTTGGGTTCCGTTTCGTGCCTGTACCTGACCGGTTGAAAGAAACTGGCTCCCTGGAAGAGTAATCGTCCCGCTCTTGCTGGGGCACTTCCATTCCACATCCACCTGGGGCATGCCTCTGCGCTTGATCCAGACATCAGCCCACGCGCCCAGAGGTTTTTTTGAAGTGCGCTCAAAGGCATGTACAAGATCACTCCATTCGGCGTTCGCATAAGCATGTTCTTTCAAATACAGCCGCAGCCCGTCGCGGAAGTCTTCTTCACCAATCACAAACGCCAGTTGCTTGAGCACGCCCGGCGCTTTGGAATAAACAATCGCTCCGTAAGCAGATTTGGCGTCCTTGAGGTTCGTGATCTCCTGGTAAATCGGGGTTGTTCCCTTTGTGGAATCAATAGCGTAGGCCGCCGGCTTGATCGCCTGATAAAAGCGCTTCCAAACGTTTTCATTCGGCTTCAGATCATTCAGCGCGTGATAGGCCATGTATTGCGCGAAACCTTCTTTGAGCCATAGATCGTCAAACCAGCGCATGGTCACCAGATCGCCGAACCACTGGTGGGTTAGCTCATGCAGCAGCAGAATGTCACGGTTCAGCCGGTCGCTATGTGTGGGCGCCGTGCGAAACAGGATCGACTCTTCGCGCACAAACGTTGCTCCGGCGTGCTCCATACCGCCATAAGCAAAGCCGGGGATCATCACCATATCGTACTTGGGGAACGGAAACGGCTGAGCAAAATAGTCAGAGAGATACTTAATGCCCTCGGCGGTAATCTGCTGGACCTCTGGAGCTTCAGCCTGCGCCTTTTCAAATTTCGATTTGCGCACGTACAGCCCCGGCAAACCGGGCGTGTCATGGACCTTCTTGAACGGACCAGCCGCAAAGGCAAAGAGATATGTACTGATCGGTTTGGTCTCTTCAAATTCAGTGCGTTTGGCTCCACTTAACCCAGACACAGCTCTCGAGACTGTTCCAGACGTGTTGGAAATTACGCTCCAATCCACGGGCGAGTCCACTGTCAGCTTGAACTTTCCCTTTAAGTCCGGCTGGTCAAAGCACGGAAACGCCATGTCTGCATCCATCGGAACAAACAGCGTGTAGATATATTCGCTGCCGTCATCCTTATCTTCAAAGCGTGTGATGGCCTTGCCTGCCGGCGCTACCGGCGCGGTGAAGTCAATCTCCACCAGGTTCTCACCCAGTTTTAGCAGCTTGGCCGGCAGTTCGACATGTCCGTTCTGGATTGCCGCAGAAGCGCTCTGGCCATTGATTTTCAGGCTGCTGATCGAGCCTTCGCGAAAATCGAGCCACTCTGGGAGAATCCCACGGTCGTCAGCATTCTGGACAAAGCGCAGCTCTTCGTGTCCTGTAGTTGAATCAGATTTCGGCGTAAGCGTGTAGCTAAGTTGGTATCGTACATCTGCTAATTGCTGAGCGCGGAACTGCGCCAGTTCGCGCGGAATGCCTTCGGGGGCCTGAGATTGTGCAAACCCTGCTCCGAACAGAGCCGTCACCAAACCTGCAAGTCCAAGCATTGCGCGTGATATCCGCCGCACACACCAATGTTCGTGAATTACCACTTTATTCTCCCAAAGTAATTTTGCTGGCATTCTGAACTAATTGCTACTCGGTTGCCGTAGCCGACTTGGCGTCCCCGATTTCGATCGGTGCAGAAGCGATATGCTTGCTTCTCAGCAGCTCCACCACGTGCCGGAACAATCGCGAACGCACTTCATGCCGTTCATGAGCGCGGGTGATATAACGCACAATCACGTTTACACCCGACGATGTAGGCCGCACAGTGATCGCCGGGGCAGGAGTAAAAGTGTGTCCCACGTGGCTGGGGACTGCACGTTGCCACTCCTGCTCTGCCAACTGCATGTTGGCCTGTGTCTCTTTCACAATTGCTTTGAGCACTGCTTCGGCCACGGGGTAAGGATCGACTCCGGCGGGAATCGGGACTTCAATCTCATCCCACAGCCATTGCCCAGTGGTAGAAAAGTTAAAGTAGTGCCCTTCAATGGCAAAGCTGTTGACTACGGTCACCTTGCGTCCGGTTGGATGCCCCGCATCTGACCAGTTTCCTGTCTCCAGGATCACCGTGTGCAGCAGCCCGACCTCAACCACTTCTCCGCCAATGCCGTTGATCTCCACCCAATCGCCAGGACGGATGCCGTTGGGCCCCATCAGGACGAACCAGCCAAAGAAACCAACAATGAAATCCTTTAGAGCGACGGTAAGTCCCGCACCGGCAAGCGCCAAGACGGTTGCAAGCTGGCTGGGCGGGCCAAAAATCACCAAGAGGATGAGGCAGACTCCCGCCACTTGCACGGCAAAGCGAGCTGCAATGCGCACGGTGTGCCTGTGTCTGCTATCTGGAGCGAGGCGGGCAACAAGGCCAAGCACCAGCCGGTTGGCAAAGATCACAGGTATCAGGAGCGCGATAATCCAGCAGATGCCTTCAAAGACTCCCATCCCGTATGTATGCTTGCGTTCCGCCACCAACCCGGCCCATCCGCTGTAAATTGAATCAAGCTGCTGAAAATCTGCAGCGCGTTTATCCAGGTTCGCCAGATGCCTGCGCTCTGCGGCAGCATGTCTGAGCGCGGAATACTTGTCCGGAGCAGAGCTTCCCGCTGGCGAAGCAGCCGGCGTTTGCGCTATTGCGGCAGGTTCTTCAGCTTGCGGCTGGTCTGACTTCTCTTCCTTCTGCTCCTCGTTAATCTTTTGGCGCTCATCAGCAATATGAGCCAGCCGAGGCCTCAGCTCTTCGCGGGCTGCGCCCAACTCATTCGCTTTGGCGGACTGCTCACGCCAGTTACGAAATTGCACCATGAGTATGCGTGATTGGTTTTGCGCCGCCACCGTTGATTCCGTGCTGCCGGGAGCAGCGCCGGGCTGTGCATGATCCAGGGCTTCATGCTGATCTTTTAATTCCTGAATCTTGCTTCGCGGATCGCCGCCAAGGCGGATAAGCTCCTGATGCAAAGCATCCAGGTCTTCCTGATCAACTTCCAGCATGGCTTGAGCAAGATCTAACTTGTCCTGAAGACCGGGCTTGCCGCTATCGTCAGCTTTGGCCAATTGCTGTTTGAGCCGCGTTACATCCTGTTGTTCAGTAGTCACCCGCTGTTGAGATGTTTGTATCTGCGCCAAAATCGGCTTTGCTGCTGCTGGTATGGCTGGCGGATGTTCCGTGGCCCGGTGCAAGGCCGTGGCAAAGGTCATATCCACTTCATGGTCAGAGACCCGCAAGGCATTTTTTGAAAATTCTTGCTCTTCAGGAGTAGTAGCCAGCGCAGCAAGGCGTTGCGCGGTCACCAAAGGCTGCTCATCCACCAGGCCAGGCGGCTTGGGCTTTTCAGCGCGCGGCTGCGGCTGGGAGTTGATCCAGTATCTGTACAGCACGGCCCCAACCAATGCTATGGCTGCAAGAAATGTAATAGAAGCAAAGAGCGTCCGGCTAAAAGTCTTCTTGGACATATAATTTCAGGATTGTAGTACGTTTCACTCGCTACTTTTCATCCTTCCTGAACAATCCTGACAATGCCAGAGCTATTGCCCAACCGGAACGCTTCAGGCCAATCACTTGCGTTCAAAGCTCTTTGACCGCGTAATGCTGGCGACATCGATCTTGTAATACTGGTACCATTTTTGCCGGCCAAGGTTCTGGGCTTCGCGATGGCGCATCAGATTGCGCCAATCAGCCAGGGATTTTTCGTCGCGCCACCAGACCAGCGTAAGACGCTCGCCATCCTGTGCGGTATAGCTCTTCACGTCTACAAAGCCGGGGTTCTCTCGCACCAGCGCAGCCAATTCGTCATTCATGGCCTGGTAATCCTCACCCGCCTGATCAGTGAGTTTGGAGCGGAACAAGATGACTTGTTGCGGTTCGTCGTTCTGGTTTTTGGGCTGTTCTTTAGCGTTGTCCATGCTCATTGGAGACCTTATATTCGGAACTGGATACAAAAAACTCTTTTACTGACTTAGGTTTCAGCAGAAATAAAAGAGAGGTTCTCGGGAATTATAATCAGGCGATTTTGATTACGCCAAGGCGGTAAACTGCTGCTGGCGCAATATCTCAATTCGCGCTAAACATAAAAAGATTTGACGATCCCCCGCCCTCCGTGTAGCATCTATACGTCTAATGCACCAATCCATCACCAATCCGGCTTCCGCCCACAGCATGGCCATGTGTTGCTGCTGTATGTGTATGTGTACGGGCGAGCGGCCGGTGCTGAGCAATTTTTCTTAAGTTTTAACTCAGAATCACCACCGGGGCCGCTCAAAACGAGCGGCCTTTTGAATTTTCAGGCTGCTCAAACGGGACGCGTGGCCCCTCAAGGGAAACGAGGGAAGGCATGTCAAAACAGAAGCAGCCAATCGCTATCTATTACGAGCATCCGCACTGGTTTGTGCCGCTCTTCAATGAGCTGGAACGGCGCAAGGTGCCCTTTGTCCGCATTGACGCGGCACAACACCATTTTGACCCCGCACAGTTGAACGGTGAGGGCGGCTTTTCACTGGTCTTCAACCGAATGAGCCCCTCAGCGTACCGCCGCGGCCATGGCCAGGCGATCTTCTACACGCTCTATTACCTTGACCATCTGGAGCAGCGCGGTAAGCGCATTGTGAATGGCCAGAAGGCCTTTCGATATGAGACTTCCAAGGCATTACAGCTTTCGCTGCTGGAATCGCTCGGACTTCCCTACCCCAAGAGCCGCGTGATCAACAACCCAGCAGATGCGGCGCAGGCGTCTGACGGTCTGCGCTTCCCTATCGTGGTAAAGCCGAACATTGGCGGCAGCGGCGCGGGAGTTACGCGCTTTAATTCTCGCCAGGAACTGGAAGAAGCCGCCAACGCAGGGAAGCTCGATCTGGGACTGGACACAACTGCGCTGGTGCAGGAGTTTATTCCCGCGCGCGGCGGGCACATTGTTCGTGTGGAAGTTGTGGGCGGAAAATTTCTCTATGGCATAAAAGTTCACTTGACCGGCGAAACTTTCGATCTATGTCCCGCCGATATCTGCCGCACCACCGGAGGGCAGGAACTTGCGCGTGCCGCTTGTCCTGTGGATGCTCCAAAGACCGGATTGAAGGTGGAGGGCTACATTCCACCAGACGAGATTATTCAGCAGGTGGAGCGCATTATGAATGCCGCAGGAATCGAGGTGGGCGGCATCGAGTACATCGTCGATGATCGCGACGGCAAGCTCTATTTCTATGATATTAACGCGCTGTCCAATTTCGTTGCCGATGGGCCAAAGGTTGTGGGTTTTGATCCTTTTGTCCGCTTGGTTGATTACCTGGAAAAGGAGGCTGCGTAATGCGATACGGATATTGGCTTCCTGTTTTCGGCGGCTGGCTGCGCAACGTGCAAGATGAGCAGATGGAGTCCACATGGTCTTACGTGAGCCGGTTGGCCCGCCGTAGTGAAGAGATTGGCTATGATCTCACACTCATCGCCGAACTGAACCTCAATGACATTAAAGGCCCGGAAGAGCCATCGCTGGACGCATGGTCCACTGCGGCAGCGTTGGCTGCTGTTACGCATCGCTTGGAGCTGATGGTGGCTGTGCGGCCCACATTCCATAACCCAGCTCTGCTGGCCAAGCAAGCTGCAAATATTGATCACATCAGCAATGGCCGGCTGTCATTGAACGTGGTTTCTTCCTGGTGGGCGGAAGAAGCGAAAAAATACGGCGTGCAGTTTGACCAACATGACGACCGCTACGCCCGAACTTCAGAGTGGCTTGATGTTGTAGATAAAGCCTGGAAATACGATCACGTAAATTATCAGGGCAAGTATTACAAGGTCGAAGACCTGGTTCTCCAGCCAAAACCCGTCTCGTTCCCGCGACCGGTGATCTATGCCGGCGGCGAATCCGAGGCAGCCAAGAACCTGATCTCGCAGAAGTGTGACGCCTACGTAATGCACGGCGATCCGCCGGAAAAAATCCGCGAGAAGATCCGTGATCTTTCCGCTCGCCGGGAACGCTGGGGGCTGCCCCGGATGCAGTTTGGCGTGGCTGCCTACGCTGTTGTTCGCGACAGTGAAAGAGAAGCCCAGGAAGAAGTGCGCCGGATCACCAACATCAAACAGAATGCCGCCGGTTACCAGAACTATCAGCAATGGCTGGCCAATACGCAGTTGGAGCAGCGGGTCTCGCTGGAAGACTATTCGGTATCGAATCGCGGCCTGCGCTCAGGATTGGTTGGTACCCCGGAGCAGGTGGCAGAGCGCATTGCTGAGTTTGAAGATGCCGGCGTTGATCTGCTGCTGCTGCAATTTAGCCCGCAACTGGAAGAGATGGAACGCTTCTCCAGCCAGGTGATCCAGAGTGGAACTCGCGTTCTGGCTCGGGCAGTGTAATTAGAGTTTCGCGTCCCGCGAAAACTGAGGAAGCCAGCCCTCACCGCCAAAAGACCGGAGGTGACTGGTTTCTTCGGACAGCAGGCGAGCTTCACGCTCCTTCCCAGGGAGCTCGCCTGCTAGAAATTTTTCTTCTCTGCCTCTTTTTACAGCAAGTGATATCCCCGCCTAAAGTGGACTTTCTTTGATCAGTTTTTTGGTTTCGTGATCTGACGGGCAGGTATATTCACGGCGTTTCCCATCTATACCTTTGGCCGACCATTGCAGGTAAACTCGAGTCTCTGTTTCTGCTCCATGATCACCACAAGACCAATCAAGCACATCCACGCTGCCCGATGAAGCATCGCGAAGCGCCTTCCACTCGTGTTTTTGGAGATAGAGCGGCTTCGTCGGGTTCTCGACTCTACCGAACACATGCAATCCTGGGTGATTCGTAGTAATCCCAACAATCACGCCTACGCTTTTTCCGCAGGGCGCTGCTTCAGTCTGTAAATAAAACTCCGTTCGCTTTCCGTCATGGTCATAATCCTCAAATTGCATGAGCTGAACAATTGGGCGCTTACTGACCAGCTTAGTGATATCTTCTTTTCGTAGGTTGAAGTCCGTTTTGTCATTCTTTGGCCACCGCTGGACCACGGCTGTTTCCTTGTCTTCGAATAGCGGCGTCAAATGCAGCCGGTCAATCTCTTTTCCGTCGCGAAGTCGGACATGTAGAGATCGCCGGACTCACCATAGGCGAAGCCTTTGCAAGGGCAGGTGATGGCTGTGGAAGCTTCATTCGCTCCGCAGTATGGCTTTGTTTGACCTTTCCATTCCAAACGCCATTGTTCGGACACTCCATTTATAATTAATTCCTGCTGCTCTCGTATCGATGGAGTTGGATATTCAGAAACCTGCTTTGTCCCAGAATCACCGGATTGCATGAGCGCAGCCCAGCAAAGCAGAGTCAACAAGCATTGAGAAAAGATTTGTGAGCCCATGGCATTGAAAAACCGTTACTTGACTGCGGCGGGCACCTGGCTGGGCTGTGCCGCCTTCAGCTCAGACTCCACCATCATCTCAATCAATTGTTTAAATGAAATCTCCGGCTTCCAACCTAGTACGCGTCGCGCTTTGGCGGCATCGCCGCATAAGGGATCAGGTTCA
>DASRDW010000292.1:0-11099 GCA_035652415.1 Candidatus Angelobacter sp.
CCAGCGGGTGGTTCGCGGGCAGGAACTGGAAATTACTGGAATGGAGATTTTATGAGTGAGCCTCGTATGGTGGAAGTCAGGCGGAATGTGCTCAAGGAGAATGACCTCCGGGCGCAGCGTCTGCGTGAGGGTTTTCGGCGATCCGGCACTAAAGTGATCAGCCTTGTATCCAGTCCTGGCTCCGGCAAGACGACACTATTGGAGCGGCTCCTCACAGATCTAGCCCGCGAATACCATGTGGCCGCTCTTGTGGGCGACCCTGCAACCGACAACGATGCAGCCCGGCTCGCCCGTTCCGGCGCGCCGGTCAAGCAGATCACAACCGGCACAGTATGCCATCTGGATGCCCGTATGATTGAGCACGCGCTCGAAGGCTGGGACATCCAGAATCTTGATTTTTTGTTCATTGAGAACGTCGGGAACCTTGTTTGCCCGTCCAGCTTCGACCTGGGTGAAGATCTTCGCCTGGTGCTGGTCTCCACCACAGAAGGAGAGGACAAACCGCTTAAATATCCCACCATCTTTAATACGTCAGATGTGGCTGTCGTGACCAAAACTGATCTGGCTGATGCCGTAGGTCTTGATATGAATGCCTTGTTGGAAAATATTCAGCGAGTCAGGCCAGGCATGCAAGTAATGAAAGTGTCATCAAGGACTGGCGCAGGCATCCATGAACTGGAACAGTACCTTCTGGCCACTCGTGTTAATGCGACAGCCCGTGCGGGCTGATCCCTTTTGGCTTGCAAGTTAATCGATGCAGACGTCGGTCACATAATCAAAGTTAGCTAGAGGTCTTTCGCTTCGCTCAGGATTTCGCCTGCGAACTCTCGCCCATCACGCGAACACCGCGCGTACTGGGGCCCGGGCTCCCGCTCCGTCCCGCTCCGCCGCCTTGCGGGTACGCTCACGCCCCCAAAACAGCTCAACTCACCGCGGGCCTGCCGGGAGATGCTCGGTCAAGTATCGCGCCAGCAAATGGTACAGGTGCACGGTTGTGCCGGGGCCTTCAAAGATACCGTGAGTGCGATCGGGATAGGTCATGAAGTCAAATGGTTTTCCGAGTTCGATGAGTTTGTTCACCAGCAGCTCCGTCCCCTGGTAGTGAACGTTGTCATCGCCGGAGCCATGCACGATCAGCAGATGACCTTTTAATCCTGCCGCAAAATTGATCGCCGAGCCCTGCTTGTAGCCTTCTACGTTGTCCTGGGGCAGACCCATGTAACGTTCCTGGTAGATTGAGTCGTAGAGTCGCTGATCGGGCACTGGCGCTACCGCCATGCCGACCTTGTAAAGATCGGGCGAGCGAAACATGAGGTTGAGAGTGTTGGTGCCTCCGCCGCTCCAACCCCAGACGGAAACGCGATCGAGATCGACAAAGGCATCCATTTTGCCGAGTGATCGAAGAGCCTGTGCTTGCTGCTTGGACGAGAGAACTCCGACAGAGCCATAGATAGCCTTGCGCCATGCACGGCCCCGTGGCGCGGGAGTGCCGGAATTGTCAAAGCTGACCACAAGGTATCCGAGAGAAGCGATGTAGCGGTGGAAGAGCGTGCCGTTGCCGCCCCAGCGATCAAGCACTGTCTGTGCTGCTGGTTCGCCGTAGATGTTCACCAAAACGGGGTATTTTTTTGCGGGATCAAAGTTGGGCGGCTTAATCATCCAGCCGTCCACCGTTACGCCGTCTCCGGCATCCACCTTGAAGAACTCCGCCGGCGGCGTAAGGAACTGAGCGATTTTTTTCTTGTATTCGGTACTGTCACTGCTCATACGTACCAGCTTGTGGTCCGGCAGTGACACCAGTTCGCGCAGCCCCGGATCATTGATGTTGGAGAAAGTGTGAAAGGCGTATTTCCCGTCGGGCGAAATATTGTAGTTATTGACGCCAGTGAAGTTGCCGGGAGTAACGCGCACGGAATCGGCCGAGCCATCGAGTGGTGAACGGTAGAGGTAACGCTGAGTCGCATTATCAGGTGAAGCGATGAAATAGAGCCATCCACCTTTTTCGTCTACGCCCTCAATCCCGGCTGTATCCATGGCCCCGCGTGTAACCAGCGTTTCATGGCCGCTGCGATCAATCGCCCAGACGTGCATCCAGCCATCCTTTTCGCTGACGGCAAGGAACTGGCGGCCATCATGAATCGGTTGCGCTTCCGGCAGTCCGCCAAAGCCAAGCGTGATGAAGGCATCGTCATGATCGCGCCACATCTGGTGAACGGCGCCAGAGGTGGCGTCGGCAAGGAGATAATTGTCAGTGTTCTGTAGCCGATTGAGTTGCTGAATAAGAAGCGTGTTGGCATCGGCCCACTGTATGCGCGCAATGTAATTCTGCCGGGAATCGCCGGGGACTTCCATCCACTTCACACTTCCCTTCCCATCGGCGTTCACCACGCCAGCGCGTACGGCTGAATTGGTGGTCCCTGCCAGCGGATAAGGAACCTGCATCTCCACCGGATACGGGCCGGTCTGCGGATATGGAATGTCCGTGACCACCTGGCGTTCTTTGCCCAAGTAGTACATAAGCGCGAAATCCCCCACCCCGTGCAAGTCAAATTGCCAGAACGCGATTCGCTTCCCGTCAGGGCTCCAGCGAAAACAGTCGTGCAGATCAAACTCTTCTTCGTTCACCCAGTCGGAGCCGCCATTGATAATAAGATCCGTACCGTCATGGGTGATGCGCTGGATGTCTCCGCTGGCGAGATCTTCGACATATATGTCATTGGCCTTGACGTACGCAACCTTGGTTGTCTCGGGATTGAATTTGGCATACATCAAACTGGCCTCGGGCGCATTTCCACCCAACTTCTTGAGCTTGCCGGTCTTGCGATCAAGGAACCAGTAGTCCCCGCGGGAGTTGGTGCGCCATACACGGCGAGTATTCGTAAAAATCAGGACGCGTTGATTGTCCTTTGACCAACTCAGTCCCGCGATCTGCAATGGCTCCTTTGTGCCTTCAGGCGTGAGTTGCGCAGCCGTGATCAGGACTTCGCGGTTCTTGCCAGTTGCGGTATCGTACTTTACAACGTCACGCCCATGGCCGCCGGCCGCCGGTTCCATCGCAATATAGGATTGCCCTTCCTCGAACCAGCGCGGCGGAGGCGCGGGACGCTCACTGAATTCGCCAGTGAAGATGCGGGTGATCGTGTCCTTTGGCGTTTCCGAGGCTGGCGCCGATGCAGGTTGCTGCGCGAACGACACGGCCGACAACAACAGAATTGAAATAAACACAAAGCGACGAAGGGTATGCTGGTTCATCAGATTCTCCGAAGGAAGTGGAAGAAGCGATGCTACGGGAGAAAGTGCGAGAATGCAATTTCTTCACTGCCGTCGAAAGATTATCGACGACTGAGAAGAGTGGCGGCTAAGAGATCTGCCGCTGCCATTGCGAATCGGCATTTTTTGATTAGCGCATGTCGTTGTCCGGACCATACATGCTCCAAAAAGGATCCAACAAGCGCGATTTCATGGCGGGACGATGACTAGCTTTCTGGTCCATTGATCCGCCAGCCAGCTCTAGTTCTTGCTGGGCTTTTTGGGCGTGAGATCGCAGGCTTCCCTCACCTGAGCCAGATCAAGTCCGGCGGGTGAAAATTCTGCTATTTCCGGGCCTCTGCGTCCAGGGATTTGTACCTTAAAGATGTGCGCCCCAATCAATTCGCGCGTGGTGCCTTTATCCATGGAGAGAAAGCGATCGCGGACCCAGTTCCAGCCGTGATAGTGGTGGGTATCATCCACGCGAACTTCAACCTCAATCTGTGGCTGTCCCCAAAAGCCAGGGCGATTGGGCGGACCCAGGGGAATGCCAGGATTGAAATCGGCATAGGTGTATTTGCGATTGGTGCAAACCAGCTCAATGCGCGGCTTGTAGTCGTTACTGGTGCTCAGGTAATTATCGGAAAGAAGCTCAAAACGGACCTTTTTGGCAGCGGTCATTTTGTCTTCAGAGCGAAATGCGTACCACTTTCCGCCAACATTCACGCCATCGCCTTCACCCTGATAAGGACTCATCCTTGTGTCCTGAGCGCCTGCCAGAAATACCATGGCGCAAACCATCGCCAGGCCGACAAATCGCGCCCTGGTGGCGAATGTCCAAAATCTTTTTATAAAGAATTGCGATGCTTTCACATTTCCTCCGACGAAGGCTTGCCTGACAAATGAAATAGATAAATCTAGTTATGAGATTAAAGCACTTAAGGGGCCAAATCACATATGTAGTATTACGTGATTTAAGGTCAGTTATTCCCTACTCTGCAATAAAAATGGTACTTTTCAGCCAGCGGATTGGCCGAATTCGGCCAGAAAGCGCAACCACCCACGGGAATAGAAAAACGGAGCACGCGAATGTTGGAGATCAAAGCATGAGCACAAAGTGGGACATCTGCCAGTTGAAGCCTAAGCCGCCTTCGCGTATTCTGCTTGGTCGCCATCCAGGCAAAAGGACACACAATGAACACTCTGGAATTTCACCAGGAACTCGATTCTCGAATCGCCCGGCACGATTTGCTCACGCATCCGTTTTATCGTGCGTGGACCATGGGCGAGTTAACGCGGGAAGACCTTCGGCAATATGCCATGCAGTATTTTCATCATGTAGCGGCGTTTCCGGATTATCTGGAGATGTTTGAATCGCGCCCGCAACTTGAGGTCGAACTAGGGCAGGCCGTGGCGGAAAATCGCGCTGGTGAAGATGGCCATGCCGAGCTTTGGCTGGACTTTGCTGAAGGCATTGGGGCAGACCGCGCCATGGTCGCAGGCGAAGAGCCGCTGCCGGAGATTCAGACGTTAATTGAGACCTTCCAGAGCATCGCGCGCGAAGGTTCGCCTGCAGAGGCGCTGGCAGCTTTCTACGCGTATGAGTCACAGGTGCCGCGGATTGCTGAGGAAAAAGCGCGTGGTCTGTTCGAGATGTATGGCGCTGATGCAAAAACCTGCGGCTACTTCACTCTCCACCAGACGGCGGATGTACACCATGCGCGCGTGTGGAATGAGCAACTGGAAAAGCAGACGGCTGACGTGGACAGCCAGCAGAAAGCTTTTGCAGCAGGTGAGCGAATCGCGCAGGCGTTATGGCGCGCGCTGGATGGAGTGGAGCGGGAAAGACTGAATCGAAACAGGAACTAAAACACAGCCCCATTTTTGAGCCAAGCGAGAGATATGAGGAGCGCGGCAGAGAGATGGGCATTCGTGTTTTATGGGCAAAATCGTTAGCACGATGCTACTTCTGATTGAGCTTTAGCTGGGGACGTGGATCACAAGATCGACTTGGGACGGTATAGGCGAACCATTGTGCTTAGCCGGAATGTACTTGTATTCCCGAACGGCTGCCAGCACCCGATTCTGGATTTTTTGATCGACCATGCCGGTGATGAGGCGCACATCAACCACTTTGCCATCGATACTGATGGTGACTTCAACTTCAAGATACTGTTCATAGCGCGGCGGGAGATCGGCGGCGTCAATTTGAGGAGGAGCGCCACCGGTCTGGACAGCGACCGAATACACATCGTTGGGCATGATGCCATAGGTTGTGCGGAACTTGAAATTCTGCACCAGCCCTGCCGTGAATTTTTTAGCCTTTTCGCGGATGACCGCGACGGAGTCGCCATTGCTGTCTGCCGCGACCTGAGCTTTGGGCAACTGCCGCTTGCGCTGATGGGCAGGAGCAGGAAGGATGCTTGGCCGGTTCGTCTTGGGCTGCGCAGGCTTAAATGCTAGATAATTGCGGCTTGAAACAATCTGAGTAGCGCGACTCTTTACCTGCACGATGGTTGGTCCGGAAATCCGATAAAAGAGCACAACCAGAGCAAGCACGGCGAGATGCGCGAAAAGCGAACACAAGCCAGCAACAATGCGGCGTGCCGGATGGCGAGAAACAAATATTTGGCCCTGGTCCAGCATGGTGATATGTGATTTTACCAAGAAGTGACCAAGCGGTTCAGGACCATGTACTTACGTGCTGTTAATCCAACATCTCTGTTGCTTCTCGGTCTGGAGTGACCTCTAGATGGCTCAGGCAGCCCAAAGCGGCAACATTGGCTCTTAGAGCGGATTGTCGATAAATGTAAGAACCGTAAGTGCTTGAAAGATTTGGGGTGGGTAGTGGGGGTCGAACCCACGACATCCAGAGCCACAGTCTGGCGTTCTGCCACTGAACTATACCCACCGTGTCGGTAGAACATCATTTTACACGATTTTAGAAAGAGTCCGCTGTCATCAACCTCACAGGGCATCATCGCGCTTCGATACCAGGCTGCTACAGTCGCGTCAGCAACGCTGCTGGCAGTAATGCTTCGCTAGGCTGGAGCGTCGCATTCATGCCGCGATATACTAAATGGTGGGAGGCGGAACGTCATGCTCTTACCGCAGCCGCCCGCGCGTACTTTCCGATCTGCTCATCTATTAGCGTTTCTTCTTGTGAGCATTTTGCTGCTCCTTACTGGATGCAGCATGAGTACCAGCACCACATCCCAGGCCAGCGCCGCAGGTTTTGTCTTTGTTACGAATTCAGGGTCCGGAACCGTTTCCGCCTTCGCCATGAGCAGCACCGGTTCTCTATCGCCTGCAGGTATGCCCTTCCCGGCAGGAGCGGGCGCAGAATTCATGGCATTTGATCCAGTACACAAGCTTTTATTTGTGAGCAACCAGCAGGCAAACACTGTCTCAGCATTTTCAATAAATACCAGCACAGGGGCGTTAGCTGTCGTTGCCGGATCTCCATTCGTTACCGGCGCGCGGCCCACCGGAATCGCTGTGGATGCAATGGGAAGGTTTGTCTTTGTCGCCAACCAGGCAGCCAACACCATTTCTGCTTTCAGTATCGGGGCAAACGGTTTATTGTCACCCGTTCTCGGATCACCTTTCACTACCGGCAATCCATTTGGACTGGCAGTAAGCCCAGCAGGTACTTTATTGTTTGCCAATAATTTCCCTGATTCTATGGTCTCCGATCTCAATACTGTTTCCGCATTTCAAATCGGAGCGAATGGTGCTCTCAGCGCGGTTCCGGGTTCGCCTTTTGCCACGGCGAACTCCGCGGGCTTTGCTTCAGCCATTGGGCTGACCATTGATCCAACAGGAAAATTTCTGTTTGTGGCCGATCACATGGCCCAGACGATTGTTCCATTCAGCATTGCTTCCACTGGCGCCTTGACTTCAGTTGCGGCACTGCCAGCGCCGGCTCCAAGCTGCTCTGTTTCCTGCCACAACAATCCGTTGCGTCTAACAGTCCATCCTAATGACCGCTTTGTTTATGCCACTAACGTGCAGGCAGGAACTGTCACAGCTTTCAGCATAGCGAATGGCGCACTCTCACCAATTGGCGACGTTGCCACAGGAGCGCATCCCTTTGGCGTAGCACTTGATCCGTCTGGACAATTTCTGTTTGTAGTGAACAAAGTTGATAATTCGATCTCTGCTTCCACGGTGAATTCCTCGACAGGCATGGTTACGCCTATCAGTGGATCACCGTTCTCAGGAACTCTGAATGCGCCTACCGATATTGTGGTGATCGCCAAGCAGTAATGCTGAACTTAAATTAGAGCAGCACCGCTGCTGGAACTAGCAAACATGCGAGCGAGATTCGCTGAGTCGTTCCACTTATTAATTCATGGAGCAGGAGCCCGGTCCGCGAGGATCGCCACAGGTGCCGCATGGGCCGCCGGTGCTCATGGTCTGGCTTGACTTTCTCCGCCCACAGCAAAGTTTGAGAGTTGCTGGCTGAGTCGCTTGCTTTCACATTTGGGGCAAGCGGCTTTCTTGTTTCCCATGACGATTGCTTCGAAGCAGTGGTCACATTGCTGGCAGATGTATTCAAAAATCGGCATATTCAATAGCTCAGCTAAAATGGTTACAGACCTTGATTATAAGACGCTGTGACCAATTTGTTAAAGCATGGCTGAAATCTCGAATTCATCCTCATTTGAGCCTTTTGTTGCGCGGCGATTCCTGCGCAATCGCCATCTGATGACCTTGGCCGGTAATTTCCTTCCACGAAAGAACAATCTGCCTGCGCCGGAGGAATGTTTCTTCCCTGTTGCCGATGGCGTCCAGGTGCTCTGCCACAGCCATTGGCAACCAGAAGCTGAACTGAAGCCAACGATCATCATCATTCATGGCCTTGAAGGTTCAAGCGCCTCTCAATATGTGATTGGGACAGGCTCCAAGGCCTGGGAAGCTGGCATGAACGTGGTGCGCATGAACATGCGCACGTGCGGCGGAACGGAACACCTTGCTCCCACGCTCTATCACTCCGGCCTTTCCAGCGATGTGAATGCCGTGTTACACGCCGTGATTGAGAAGAAAAAGCTCCACCGCATTGGTCTGGTGGGATATTCAATGGGCGGTAACCTTGTCCTGAAATTAGCAGGTGATTTGGGCGCCAATGCGCCGCCAGAATTGTGCGCGGTTGCAGCTGTTTCACCAGCCGCTGATCTCGCCGCATCCGCTGATGCCATGCATGATTGGAACAACAGAATCTATGAATGGAAATTTCTGTTAAGCCTAATGCGCCGCTTCAATCGCAAAAGCGCTCTTTTCCCGGATATATATAAGAAAGCCTCACGCTGGCCTACAAGTATCCGCGAGTTTGACCACGTAATCACAGCTCCTTATTGCGGCTTCGCCAGCGCCGATGACTATTACACTCGCGCCGCTGCCGCGCGCGTTATCGACAGAATCGCTGTGCCAACGCTTGTAATCTACGCCACGGATGACCCTTTCATCCGCCTTTTGCCACAAACACGAGAGAAGATTCGCGCCAATCCTCACGTTACTTTGCTTGAGACCTCTCATGGCGGCCATTGCGCCTTTCTCGCGCCGCCTAACGGCTACGACGGGCGCTGGGCTGAGCGCCAGATTATTCGTTTCTTCCATAATCACGGGATGAACAGGACGATTATCTAAATATCTAAAATTTGTGCGAGAAGAAATGAGGGATAAGAGAATCCGATAATAAATGTCGCAATATTCATGCTGCATGTACTCAAGCGGCCTTTCGAATAATTTGAATCCACACCCCGATGAACTTAAGATTTCTTTCGTGCGCTCCCCAACCCGTCTACCACACCTGGAGCACCGCGGAGCAATCTGGGGCACTCATTAACGTTGTTACAAGCCAGAAGCGCTGCATTCATCGATGTACCGTACTCCAGAAAGTCCGAGCGACGAAGAACGAAGATCCAGTCCTGAAGGCAGCCCGCCAAGCTTGTTCTCTTGCGCGAACTAAATCCATTTCTCGGGTGCGGACTCAATCGCTGCATCTCTCCAGGACCCACCTTGTTTAAGACAGCCCTTATGCATGCGCCAGTTCGCTCAGGTGTTCGTCTAAAAAAGCACTCGTGTAACACTGAAAAACTGTCTCAAAAGTGCACCTCACACAAAATCGACAATCTCCCAGTTAAAACGCAATTCTCAGTAGGGCCTCTAAACAGCACCCAACTCTTCTACTTTTCAACTTCTGTTCATCTCAGCTGCTAAAATCAAGATAAATAGATGAGCCCGTAGCTCAGTTGGACAGAGCATCTGCCTTCTAAGCAGAGGGTCGCAGGTTCGAATCCTGCCGGGCTCGCCACAATGCGCATGACCACAATAAGGAGTATTGGTTATGGGCACTGTATCGTCTGTATTGTTATTTTTTGCTACGACCTTTCAGCAGCCGCGGTTTCATCCTGGTTTTTATCAGTCTTTTTCCACTCTACATAAATATAAGCCGCTGACCCATCCCTGCCTCGGCGTTTTTCTCAATCATGCTCACACGTCTGTGTCGCGTGCGATACATCCCAATAAGACATACATCTCGCGCATAGATTCTCTTCTTCGTGCGCGGCTTCACAAAGCAGCGATAGCACCTCCGCAAAGCATTTGTAAAACCTTTATTCATGCCACGCTCCAGGGAAGCAGTGCCGCATCACATGTTGAGCAGCCATCTCCAGATTTCTTCTCCACGCACGATGCCCAGCCATCCTGCCCCACCTGCGGCTTACCAGCCAACGCATCATGTCCTAGTTGTGAAGACAAGTTTTGTCGCAGTCATATTTATCAATGCCGCGAATGCCAAATCTCATTTTGCGGCGACTGCCTCGATCTCCACAGCCTTGATGGCCACTGGTCTGACTCTGATACAGCCCGCGCGATGGTTAATTCTATCCATCGCCGCTCTTCACCCAGCCAACCGATGCACGAGCAAAGCCCCGCGCGTCACACCCAACGCGAATTCACTAGCGGCGGATTTACAAACAACAGCTATGCAAGCAACAGATTCACAAGCAGCGAATTTATAAGTAACGAATTTCAAAGCACAAGTTCTCTCTCCCCCACTCAGCGCACCTCACCGCCCTGCTCCCGGCGCTCAACGATCCCCGCACTTCTCGCTCACCCAACCCGCCTCCTGTTCGCGATATTTGCACCATTTTCCCCGGAGGCGGCCCAGTGAGCCCACAACACAATCCGCATCTGCTCATAACCCTGAAGTGCGCTGGCCCAGGATGCGCCAGCGTTCGTCGTGAATCGAATCACTGGTTTCTGATCACAATCGAGTTGGGGACATTCATTTGCCGCCCTTTCTCTTCCACCACCAACCTGCAAGATGATGACAAGCCTGTTTGTGGTCAGGCTTGCGCTCAAAAACTTCTGGAATGTTTCCTGGCGAAACTCGCTTCTCATTCACCACGTCAGCAAAGCGGCTACCCTCACGAATTAGTCAGCCGTTCCGCTTTTCATTCGTCGCATCATCAACCTAGCCAGCCTCACCAATCAACCAGCCGCCACCACAACCATCTGATCCCGGAGTACAACATGCAAGACTCTGTTCCAAATCAACGTACGCCACCCATCAACGAACAGTCCTCAGATCCAATTTCAAATCAATATGCAGCGGTCCCGCACCTCGCGCAACCAGAATTGATTTCCTGCGTTTATATCGGGCTTCAGTGCTCCCAATGTGGAGACGTGCGTCAGGCGCTCAACAACCTGCCTACCGGCGAGACCACGTTTTGTCCTCAATGCGGAGCAACGTCTGGCTTCTCTCGGTTAGGCACCGGCCTCACCAGCCGCGAACTCCCGTTTCATGAGATTACCTCGCCTGCCAAGCACAACGTAACCCCGTT
>DASRDW010000293.1:0-10264 GCA_035652415.1 Candidatus Angelobacter sp.
CGTGGAGCGAACCAACTCTTGGCTGGGTCAGTTTCGTCGATTGCTGGTTCGTCATGAGTTCTTGCTCTCCACCTATCGAGCGTTTTTCTATATCGCCTGCCTATGGATTACACTCAGGAGGTATTTTTGAAACACGCTCTAATCACTAAATACTGATAACTGTTTTATGCTGCTTCATCATCCCTTCTGCGGGGTGGAACATCATCTGGCCTGCCATACTCCTGATGCGTATGTACCGGACGCTCCGGATGGTCAGCCGCATCTTCCACGCCTTCCACCGTCGCAGCTTCAATAGACTGTTCCGATTCGGCAAGGTCCTCCACTGAGTCTTCGTTCACATCTTCCACCATCGAGAGCTCCTGCAGGTCGCCCGACTGCCCGGCGCTGTCCTCTCCCACCTGTCTTGGATCTGATCCAAGCTCGTCCGGCCTTGCTTCCAGGTCGCCTTTCCTCTCCGACGATCTTTCATCTATGTCGTGTTTCCGATTCTTCTCAGCCATGAAGTTCTCCTCTGCCCGGCAGCTCTGTTCGCGGGCTCAATTCTATCTGTGTTTGGATGCTTCTGAGCGATCAGCAGTAAGCGCTCAGCATTCAGCAGTCAGCCCTTGAAACATTCACATAAGAGGCCACAAATCTCTGAACATGGACATGGAGAAGAGGAATTAGCGGGTTATTCCACGCTACTGCGGGACTGAGTGCTGATTGCTGATTGCTGCCAGTTAAGGATTCTTCGGCTTCGGGCGCGCATAGTTCTCCATGTCAGACGTCCACTTCAGAAAGTGCCGCAATTGCTTTCTCTCGCGCAACATGAAGCCCCAAAATTCCACAAAGCCGATCTTGTCCATCTTGAGGCCGGAGTAGGTTTCCATGCGCCAGCGCAGGTAAGGGCTGCGCCAGGGAGCCAGGCGATGTCCACGGGTTGCATTCCAGATAAAACGGAGTAGCTGACGCATTTATGAAGTGTACTCCAGGCTAATCTATAGCATCCCGCTTTCATTCAGAAAACAACTGCCATTTCATCCGCGTATAGGCCACGCGGAAGCCTTTGCGCTCGGCATTGCGCTGAGAATCGCTGCCGGCCAAAGCCACCATCAGGGCCAGGTCACAACCATGATCGCAAGCGTAGCGCATGCGTTCCTCCAGCAGCGCTGCATGCAAACCCCTGCGGCGTAACTCCGGAACCGTTGCTGAACCGCCCAAAAGCGCGACGCCCTCATGAATGCTCAATGCCGCCGCCGCGCCAAGCTGGTTATCAACCTCGCCCAGAAAACATAATGACTGCTTACGCGCCGCAGCTACAACTCCGAATTGCCGTAAGAATGGGGATGAATTCCGGATGATCGTGGCCCCAGCCGCGCGCGCTCACATCACTCCAAAGGGCTGCTTCGTCAGATCGCGTTACCCTGACTTTGATATTGCTTTGGCCTGCTACCCCGAGCTGGGTTGAAGTGGAGGGCTTCTCAACCGGCCGGTAGAGTACGCTGCTGATCTCAATAGGCCGATACTTACGTGCGCAGAGCAGCTCCAATGTGGCGACTCCAGCCAGCGGGCTTACCTCATGCATTACTGGTGCGCCGCGCTCCTGAAAGAATTTTTCGATTGTATCCAGCGTGCCCGCGCTGAGATCCTCGAAAACGCCTAAGCCAAAAGTCTGGGTCACGGGCGAATCAACGCCGTCAAACACCACATAAGCGCCGCCACACTCTATCCACTCAGAGCCGCTCTCAGGAAAGAGCTTGCGCCGGGCCTCAGCAAATTGCGCGCATGCAGCGCCTTCTGCGCGCTCCAGACGCCTGGCTAGTGCCAGATCAGCAAACGTTATTTTCTCTCTCATCGGGATGCAGGCCTTAGCCGGGAAGAATCACGCCAATCTCGCTGCCTTTGTCTGCGCCAGCCAGTCGCGATGCTGCACCCTTATTACAGGAGATTTCCAGAAAGCCCGCGCTGCCTACAATCGCAAACAGCTCACCCTGCGCGCCTTCAGAGTAGCTGGCGCAAAGCTTGGTGATTTCTGCCTTGCCTACATTGATCTTGAAGGCCTTGGACGAACCATCAAAAATCTGCGGAATATCTTTGGCCGTGATGTTGGTAATAAGGTTGCCGAATTTATCTGTCTTTAACACAAGGCCTTTCCAGGCATTTGGTGCGCTGGCCTTGGGTTTGGGAGCGGCAAATCGCACATAATCGCTGATCTCGTCGCCAAACTTGCTGGTATCCACTCCTTTGCTCAGGTAAGCGGCCACCGGAGCAAAAATATCCCGTCCGTGGAACGTATTGCTGACCGGTTGGTGAAAATAGTAATCGGACGTGATGTGGCGCACCGATATGCGCTCCTCTCGTTCATAGACCAATGACAGGACGCCATTGTCCGGAGCGACAAACAGGTATTGTCCAACATTTGCCAGGATGGGCCTGCGCGTACCGCCTACTCCTGGGTCAATGACCACAACGTGCACTGTATCTTTGGGGAAGTAGCTGTATGCCTGAGCGATGGCCATGGCCCCGTCCAGAATGTCAAATGACTGTACCGCGTTGGTGATATCCACTAGCTGTACTGCAGGATTGATGCTGTAAATAACCCCTTTCATTGCACCAATGTAGTGTTCTGTAAGACCAAAGTCAGTGGTCAGCGTGATCATTCGTTGAAAAGCCACAATTCGCTCCCGCTGGATTCAGCGTAAGTCTTTTCGCGAAGGTATCGCGTAGCTTTGCGTCAAGTCAAGCCAGCGTAGTTCCTTGGTAATTATCCATATCCACCACTGCACCAGTTGCAAGTTGCTCTTAGTCCCTCGCTTTAGCTCGTGTTCTGAAATTGGAAATTTTTAAGTTAATGGGTAAAAAAGTTTCAACTGTCATTTAAGTTGCGTGAAGGATTCATTTTGTTAGGTGAATTGAGTCTAGGGCGCAGAACGCAAATTCTGGTGAACCATTATAGCATTCGCGTTTTGTTCCAATCTGTAACCGGGTCGTGAGCTGAAGAGGTGGTCGATTTTGCAAGGTCACTCGGCTAGCCAGCCAGCTTAGGACGCAACCGTGGGCCGGGTTACCTAAGCGCACGACGTCTAGAAAGAGGGGAAATTGAAGATATGTCGACAGCAGTACGGCTCATCTCGCAGCAAGAAGTTACCCCTGCAGAGTCTTTATTCCTTCTGATCGTGGATGGAGATCGCTCGGTCCGGGATTTGTGCAAGGAAGTTGCAGGAAGCATAGGTTTCAAGGTTTACGGTGCAGATAGCCCGCGCGCAGCGTTGCGGCAAATGGAAGTACAACCGGTTGATGTGGTGCTGCTGGATGTGCGCCAGTCAACTCAAGACGGCATGGATTTATTAGCTAAATTTAAAGAGATTCATCCCCAGACAGAAGTAATCATGTTGAGTGGCCAGGCCACAGTTGATTCAGTGGTAACAGCCATGAAAAGCGGTGCGTGTGACTTTATCCGCAAGCCGTTTAAGGCAGAGGAACTGCGTCCTCTGCTGATGCGCGCCGCAGGACGTTTGCGGAATTCGTTGGAGGACCGCATTGTGCGTGAGCATCTGCAAAGCAATCCTGGATATAAAACCCTGCTGGGTGTTTCACCAGAGATGCAGAAGCTGTACCGGATCATCGCCAAGGTAGCTGCCAGCAAGCATCCTGTGATGGTCCAGGGTGAGAGTGGTACTGGCAAAGAAACGATTGCGCGCGCCATCCACTCTGATGGTCCTAACCGGGACCGTCCGTTCGTAGTGGTGGATTGCGCATCGGCAGCGCAGGGCATGTTGGAGAATGAGATCTTTGGCTCGGTGAAGCTAGTTGTTGCCGGCAAAGCCAAAGAGCATCCTGCAATGGCCTGTGGAGGAACGGTTTTCTTTGACGAGATCGGAGAAATGCCGCTCGACCTTCAAGCCAGGTTGTTCCGTGCCGTCCAGGAAAAGGAGTTCCATCCTCAGGGAAGCACAAAGTCAGTCCCAGTGGATGTGCGCATTATCGCTGCGACCAGTCGTGATCTGGATATGGCCGTGCAACAGGGGACCTTCCGTCGCGATCTTTACTTCCGATTGAACGTGGTCGGCTTGCGCTTGCCACCCTTGCGTGATCGCAAAGAAGATATCCGTCTGCTGGCGGAGCACTTCCTTGACCGCATTGGTGAAGGCAAGCAGGTCCAGTACTCCATCAGCACTGAAGCCATGAAGCTGCTGCTCTTGTACGATTGGCCAGGCAACGTTCGCGAGCTGGAAAACTGCCTGGAGCGCGCAGCCGCCATGAGTCCCGGACCGGTATTGCAGAGCGGGGATTTTCCGCCCCACATCCGTACTGTTGCCATGCGCACGCCGGCTCCAGGGCGGCAAGCCCAGATAATGCCTCTGGCGGAGATGGAAAAACACGCGATTCTTGAAGCTCTCCAGCAACTGAACGGAGACAAACTCATGACCGCCCGTGCACTTGGCATTGGCAAGACAACTTTGTATCGCAAACTGAAAGAGTACGGCATCTCGCACTGGATCAATACGCCCACCAATGGGCAGCAAGCAGGCAAGTAAAACCAGGCGTCGAAAGAACCTTCGGATGGCCGCGAACAGGCTGCTCAGCCAATGTGTTCGCGGCCGTTCTTCTTGAGAATTCCTTCTTAGTGAGACAACTCAGGCCCAAGAAGCTGCCTCTCACATTGAGTCGCAGTCGACGCACGCTTTTTGACTTCAAGGGGTACCTATGCTTTGGACAATTTTTGCCATCCTCATCATTCTGTGGCTTTTGGGTTGGGGCTTCCATGTGGCCGGCGGGTTGATTCATATCCTCTTGGTAATCGCTCTGATCGTTGCAGTGATTAACCTTGTATCCGGCCGCAGGGCGGTTTAGCGCCTTGCTCCTGACGTAAGTTTCTAGCGGTGAATGAGTGAGTTAACAGAAAGAAAATGGAGCTGTGTGTATCCTCACAGTTCCATTTTTTTGCCATTGTTATCGATGGAAAAATCGAAAATTACGCCAATTTGTGCCATGCCTCTCAGCGTAAACAGACCCCAACTCTTAAAGACATCCCGAGTTCCAAGTTCCGTCTCTAATTGAACTTAGACAAAAATCTGGAGTTCATCCGCCGGTCATCAGCAAATGCTCACAACACAAGCAAACATCAACCAGGAACAAATAACGGAATACTCGAACCATCAGGAACTCACCCGGCGAATCTCAGAGATGGGCGAGTGGTTTCACAACATTGACCTGAAAGGCGTTCTTACCGCGCCTAATCATTTTCTGGGTGATTTCCCAAAGGTCAAGTGGAAAAGCATTGCCCCATCGATTCCTGAAGACCTGTCTGGTCTTAGCGTGCTCGATATTGGCTGCAATGGCGGTTTTTACTCCATTGAATTTAAGAAGCGGGGCGCCAGCCGCGTCTTGGGTGTTGACGTGGATGATCGCTATTTGGATCAGGCGCGCTTTGCCGCTCAGGTGCTTGGGTTGGAGATCGAATTTGCCAAGTACTCTGTCTACGATGTTGATGCAATTGCCGGCCAATTTGACTACGTCTTGTTCATGGGAGTGTTCTACCACTTGCGTTATCCTTTGTACGCTCTGGATAAAGTGATTAAAAAAGTCAAAGGCACGCTCGTTTTCCAGACCATGATTCGCGGTGCGCTCAGCAGTCCGGAGCTGCAGGAGGATTATCATTTCTGGAATACTCAGATCTTTTCCAGCGCGGATTTTCCCTGCATGTACTTTATTGAGAAGAAGTATGCGGGCGATCCCACCAACTGGTGGATCCCGAACCACGGCGCAATGGAAGCAATGCTGCGCAGCTCAGGACTGGAGATCAAGGCGCATCCGGAGCATGAAACCTGGCTCTGCGCGCCTTCACAGGTCACCAAGGATGACGGCAAATTTATTTTGGATCACGAATTGGCGGGCACTCTGTAACGCAGCCGGCTTATTGCAAAGGTGCATGAATGGTTGAAGCAGTAATGCTGTGGAACGAACCCAATAACCTTTCCCATTGGGATTTCAAGCTGGATCCTGAGTGGAAATTGTTTGCTGAAATGGTGGTTGCTTCTTCGCGCGCCATCCGCAGTGTGAATCCCGATTTGCCGATCGTGTTAGGCGGAATCTCTCCCATTGATCAGCATTTCATTGAGCTGCTGGGATCGTACGGCGTTCTGGATGCTGTGGACGTGGTGGCTGTGCACGGTTTTCCGCTCGATTGGAACCACTGGCAGATCCAAGACTGGCCAAAGAAAATCGATGAAATTCGCGCTGTCACCCGCAAGCCGGTCTGGGTTTCTGAAGCTGGTGTCTCGTCTTTCGGTGCTGAAGAAGTCCAGGTCTTTGGCCTGGAGCGAACGGCAGAGTTGCTTTTGCCAATCGTCGAGCGAGTTCACTGGTATAGCTTGCTTGATCTGCCTGCTACCTGGACGGCCACCACGCGGCATAAGGAAGCTGAAGGCAGTGCTTATTACCGGCACTATTACATGGGGCTGCTGCGTGAAGATGGCTCTCCTAAACTTGCCGCCGGAAGCTTTCCTCAAGGCATGGGCATCTGCCAGTGGTTTCACTTTGAAGATCCCCGCCTTCAGCTTGCTGCAGATTGGCTGAAGCGTCTGGGCGTTAAATATCTGCGCACCGGCATTAGCTGGGCAGATTGGTTCCGTCCCAACGCTGAAGCCTGGTTTGACCGCCAGATGGAGACGCTGGAACCCTTTACCACGACACTCACGCTGTGTTTCACGCCTGAGCATATGGGCATTGCGCCCCATTACACCAGTCCACCCAAGCGAGTTGACGATTTCACTGAGTTCGCAGTTTGGTCTATACGCAAGTACGCAGCGGCAAAGCAGCCCGCCGCAGCAAAAAAGAATAGCCCCGCATTGATAGGAGCCTGAGAGGCATGGCGAAAAACATTCTCATTACTGGCGGAGCTGGCTTTGTGGGATCGCATCTTGCAGATGCTCTGCTGGCAGCAGGACATAACGTCCGCATCTTCGACAACCTGACTGAGCAGGTCCATCCTGACGGCATTCCTGATTATCTTTCGCCCGAAGCGGAATTTGTGTATGGAGACGTGCAGGATGGCACTGCCCTGAGACGCGCGTTGAACGGAATAGAAGTGGTCTTTCACTTGGCTGCCGCGGTAGGCGTTGGGCAGTCAATGTATGAGATTGAACGTTACATGGGGACCAACACGCAGGGCACCGCGGTGTTGTTGCAGGAACTGTTGCCCCGCCTTGACCGGGTGGAGAAGCTCGTACTGGCGTCCTCAATGTCAATTTACGGCGAAGGCAAGTATCTTTGCGCGCAATGTGGTGATGCCACGCCGGGGCCGCGCTCCACTACACAGCTCAGGATCAAGCAGTGGGAGCCTATGTGCCCCGTCTGCGGCTCAGAGCTTAGGCCGGTGCCAACAGATGAATCCAAGCCGTTGCAATGCAGCTCCATTTATTCTCTTTCTAAAAAAGACCAGGAAGAGATGTGCCTGCTCTTTGGCCGTACCTATAGCTTGCCGGTGGTAGCGCTGCGCTATTTCAATATTTATGGCACGCGCCAGTCGCTCTCCAATCCTTATACCGGTGTGGCGGCAATTTTTGCTTCACGGCTCTTGCACGGTAAGCCGCCCATGATCTTTGAAGATGGAAAACAGCTGCGCGATTTTGTGAGCGTGCAGGATGTAGTCCGGGCCAATCTGCTGGCTATGGAACGGCCGCAAGCTGACGGCATGGCGCTGAACATCGGATCGGGTAATCCGATTTCTATTTGCGAGGTTGCCGCGGAACTTGCCCGCGCCATGGACGTGGAAATTTCCGCTGAACTGACGCAAAAGTATCGCGCCGGCGATATCCGCCATTGTTTTGCCGGCATCTCTGCCGCAAGCAAGTATCTGGGCTATTCTCCGCAAGTGCGTTTTGCTCACGGTCTTAAAGAGCTGGCGCAGTGGTTGTGTTCACAGCAGCCGCAAGACCGCGCCGCTGAAGCCGTGGCCCAGCTCAGCGAATTTGGCCTTACGGCCTGAGCCTCTCTCCGTGAAAGGGGGAAACAATGCGGAAGCACGACGTCCGCTCAGTAACAATTTTCGGCGGAGCTGGGTTCATCGGATCGAATCTGGCGCACTCTTTGCTTACCGGCACGGATGCGCGGGTGCATATCTTTGACAATCTCTCCCGTGCCGGAGTGCACCACAACTTGGAGTGGCTGCGGCGGGTAGCAGGAAACTCCGGTCGCCTGCAGGTTACGGTGGGCGACGTGCGCGATGCGCGGCTGGTGGAAAAAGCAGTTGCGCCGGCCACCGAGATTTATCAGTTCGCTGCGCAGGTAGCGGTCACAACCTCCGTGGCCGATCCCCGGCACGATTTTGAAGTTAATTTGGCCGGTACTTTCAACGTCCTGGATGCTGCGCGCCGTTCCGGTAACAAGCCCTTCATCCTTTTTACTTCCACCAACAAAGTTTATGGCGATCTCGGGCTGGGCGCTCCCATGATCACTGGAAAACGTTATGAGTTTCCGTACCATAAAGGAGTCTCTGAATCTCAGCCGTTGGATTTCCACTCTCCTTATGGCTGTTCAAAGGGCTCGGCTGATCAGTATGTGCGCGATTTTGGCCGTGTCTATGGCCTGCCAACAGTGGTATTTCGCATGTCATGCGTTGCCGGCCCGCGGCAGTTTGGCACAGAAGATCAAGGCTGGCTGGCGCATTTTGTCTATTCCGCTTTGCATGGTCAGCCAGTGGTCATTTATGGTGATGGCCGCCAGGTTCGTGATGTGCTCTGCGTGCACGATCTCATCCATGCTTTTGCAGCCGTGCGGCAAAATCTTGAGATTACGCAGGCTGAAGTTTATAACGTAGGCGGCGGTCTGGAGAACACCATCTCTCTTCTGGAACTGATTGATGAGCTTGAATTGCTCACCGGCCACCGGCTTGAATTCATGAGCGCTGAGCGCCGCGTGGGCGACCAAGCGATTTATATTACCGACAACAGCAAAATCACCCGTGCCACCGGCTGGAAGCCGGAAACCAGCTTGAAAAAAACGATTCAGCTTCTGCAGGCATTCTGGGAAGAGAACCATGGCGTGCTCGCAACGCACAGGCGTGCATCGGTGCCTGCGCAAGCGTATGCGCTGGCAACAGAGCTTTCCGGGAGGGCAGGATGAAGTTTGCTTTGCTCAATCCCAACTGGGATTTCAAGGGCTCTACCTATTTTGGATGCAAGGACCCGCACGTTCCCCTGGAACTCATGTTTGGCTGCGATCAGCTGCGCGCCGCTGGGCATGATGCTTTGCTGATTGACGCGCAGACCGATAATTTGAGCTTGCCTGAAGCCAAGCGTCGCCTCGATTCGTTTGCGCCAGACTTTCTGGTTATTCCTACGGCTCCATCCTATTTGTTTTGGCGCTGTCCTCCGCCTGAGTTGCGTGTGCCCATGGAGTGGTTTGCCGGTTTGGAAAGCCCCGCTGTCAAAGTTGCCATCGGGCCGCATCCTTCAGCAACGCCTGCGAGCACGATTTGTAAGATCGGGTGTGACGTGGCCTTGCGCGGCGAGCCTGACCAACTCTTGCCTGAACTGGCTTCACGTCCGTGGCAGGAAATCACCGGCTGCTGCTTCAAGACAGAAGAAGGTTTTCACGTCAGTTCAACGTTCGGCGTGGCCAATATGTCCGCGCTTGGGCCGCTCGACTTCAGCAATTACAACGTTGAAGTCCATTGGCATCGCCACCATGTTTTTACCGATGAACGCGGCCTTGGCGCAGAGCTGGAATTTGCTCGCGGATGTCCCTGGGCCTGCACCTTCTGCAACAAAACACTCTTCCGCAACAAATTCCGCGAACGCAGCGTGGATGCTGTGCTCCAGGAAGTGGATACGCTGATTGCTCGTGGTGTCAACTACATTTATTTCATTGACGAGATTTTTGGCGTCGGCAAGAACGTGCGTCGATTGTTGGAAGAAATCGCCGAGCGGGGAATAAAGATCGGCTTCCAGACGCGGATCGACTTATGGAATGAAGAGTCGCTCGACCTGCTTGGCCGCGCTGGCTGCATCTCCATGGAGTGCGGCATTGAATCCATCACGCATGAAGGCCGCGAGGAGCTGAACAAAAATTGCCGCATGGATACTGACCGCATTTCAGAACTGCTGATCTATGCTCGCGGTCGCATTCCCTGGGTCCAGGCCAACTTGATTTTGACAGAGCAGGACAATCGCTCTCAGATTCACCGTTGGCAGCAAACTTTGAAATCGCGCGGTGTCTGGGTAAGCGAGCCTGTGCCCATGTTCCCATTTCCCGGAAGCCCCCTCTATGCTCAGACTTTTGC
>DASRDW010000294.1:0-9896 GCA_035652415.1 Candidatus Angelobacter sp.
CTCGATCGGGATCTGGGTGAAGACCGGGTCGCGCGACGAGGACCCGCAGTGGAACGGGATTTCGCACTTCACCGAGCACATGGTGTTCAAGGGGACGAAGTCGCGCAGCGCGGAGCAAATCGCGCGCGAGGTGGACTCCATCGGCGGCAACATGGACGCTTTTACCGGCAAAGAGACCATTTGCTTCAATATCAAGGTGCTGGATGAGCATATTCCCACCGCCATCGATATCCTGAGCGATCTGGTTTTGAACCCGGTTTTTGCTCCCAATGACATTAACCGCGAAAAGGGCGTGATCCTGGAAGAAATTAAAATGGACGAAGATAACCCTGACTATCTTGTCCATGAGATCTTTACGCAGAGCTTTTGGAAAGACCATCCTCTGGGCAAGCCGATTCTGGGGACCAAGGACACGGTACGGTCGTTTGAGCAGCAAAAGGTATTTGATTTTTACCGTCAGCGCTTTGCTCCCAATAACATGATCATCTCTGCGGCCGGCAATCTGAACCACAGTGAGTTTGTGGGGCTGATCAAGGAGCGCTTTGCTGGGCTTGACCGCGTGCCTAACGGCTTCCATCTTCCAGCGCCTGCGGTCACGCCGCGAATTGTCACGCGCAACAAAAAATCTCTTGAGCAGGTGCAGCTTTGCCTTGGTGTGCAGTCTCATCCCATATCAGACGAGAAACGCTATGTTTCTTACGTGCTGAATACCATGCTCGGAGGAGGAATGAGTTCGCGGCTTTTTCAGAAGATTCGCGAAGACCAGGGTCTGGTTTATTCCATCTATAGCGACCTCAATCCTTATCGCGATACCGGCTGCCTGGCTGTGTACGCCGGTACTTCTCTTGAATCCACGCGGAAGGTCGTAGATTCAGTCTTGGCAGAGTTTCGCGAACTGAAGTCTGAGGCCATTCCTGCCGACGAACTCCGCCGCGCTAAAGACCAACTAAAAGGCAGCCTGATGCTCAGCCTGGAGTCAAGCACCTCACGCATGTCAAATTTGGCTCGCCAGGAAATGTATTTTGAACGCTTCTTCAGCCTGGATGAAACCATCGAGCAGATCGAATCGGTGACCGGAGATGAAGTCTGTGAAATGGCCAACACCCTTTTCCATCCGGACAAAGTTGCTATCACGGTACTGGGGAATTTGGATGGGCTGAAGCTGTCGCGTGAGAATTTGGTCTGTTGAGAAGCCATCAGCCGTAAGCAATCAGCATTCAGCTTTTTCTGAAATCCCGAAGCGTAGCGAGGGGTCCATACTCTCACGAGATTCTCCAACGATAGATATAGATCCTTTGTTCTAAGCCGACTTCATATCAAATTTTTTCGCCCAAAGATATTTGTGAGCTATATTGACCTCTCGCTTCGCTCGAGGTTTCAGAAAAAGCTCCGCTCGGGACAAGGCGCTGCTATCTTTCCACCACACTCTCCAACATCTGAAAAAATTCTGGAAACGAGATCTTTGCTGACTCTGCTCCGTGAATCACCGTCTCTCCTTCAGCTCGCAGCGCAGCAACGGCAAATGCCATAGCGATGCGATGATCATGGCCTGAGTCAATCTCAGCACCGTGCAATTTCTGGCTGCCGGGGACACGCAATCCATCTTCATGCTCTTCGCATTGGGCACCCATCGCCCGCAGGTTGTGCGCGACCAGCGCAATCCGGTCAGACTCTTTTACGCGAAGCTCTTTGGCATCACGAATCTCAATGCCATCTCGCGTATAAGGCGCAATGGCGGCGAGCACCGGGAGTTCATCAATCAGCGCCACTGATTGCGCTCCTTCAATGGTTGTTCCCTTTAATTTGCCGTGCTCGACTTTAACCGTGCCCACTAGCTCGCCGTGGTGCTCTTCCAAGTTGATCACTGAGACTCCGGCGCCCATGATCTTTAAAACGTCCAGCAATGAAGCGCGAGTGGGATTAAGCAGGAGATTATCAATGACCAGGTTGGAATCAGGAAAGAGCGCTGCGGCGCAAAGAAAAAATGCTGCAGAAGAAATGTCTCCGGGAATTGCGGCGTTGATCGCGCTGAGCCGCTGCCCTCCGGCTATGGTGATGCGATTGCGGCTGCGTGAAAGCTCCACGCCAAAAGCTCTTAGCGCCTGTTCGGTATGGTCGCGCGTACGGTGCGGCTCTTCCACTGTGGTTTCACCATCCGCAAATAGCCCGGCAAAGAGCACTGCGGACTTCACTTGCGCGCTGGCGATCGGCGTCTTGTATTCAATGCCGCGGAGCTTGCCTCCATGAATATGCAGAGGTGGCAGGTCATTGGTTGATGCGTTAATCTCTGCACCCATCAGGCGCAATGGAGTCATGATGCGCGCCATAGGACGGCGCGAGAGTGATTCATCGCCATGCAGATCGCAGGAAAAATCTTGCCCGGCCAGGATTCCTGAAAGCATGCGCATGGTTGAGCCGGAATTACCGCAGTCGAGGCTTGCGTTTGGCTGTTGCAGCCGCTCTCGCCCGTCAATTTCCACCATGCCATCAGTCTTGCGTACTGCACATCCAAGTTGCTGCACACATCCCAGAGTGCTGGCGCAATCAGCGCCGCTGGAAAAGTTGCCCAGCTTTGTTGTGCCGGATGCAATTGCCGCCAGCATGGCGTAACGATGTGAAATGGATTTATCTCCCGGCAGCCGCAGAGAGCCAAGAATATTTTTCGCAGATCGAATGATCACCAGTATTTGCTCCATGCGTGAGCAAACGACAGCTTTAGTTGCCCGCACGCAAAAAAATTTTCCAAACGCCAATCGCTGTCAGTAATACAACCTACAATCTCGTAGAACATCTCACTTTCAGCACGAATAAAAAACGTGCCGGTAGAAAGCAGCATCCAGGTTAGGTTTTCCTGGCCGACCATGCCCGGATTTGCTCTTTCCTAATTCAAGATTAGCAGGTTGGCCAATGAAAACCCGTCCCATCGCTCTCCTGGCTCTCGCGCTATTTTTCTGCAACGTATATTCCATCGCCCAAATGCCTGCTACAGGCGGAGCTTCCAGATTTCCGCATTCTTCTTTTGACTCGCCTGCGCAGGAAAGCTCCATCACTGGAACAGTTCAGGATATGCACAATACGCCCATGAATAATGTGCACGTAGAACTTACTGACGGTAGTGGAGTGGTAATCAACTCGGCTTATACCAATTCTGCCGGAAAATTTGAGTTCTCCAGCGTTGAGTATGGAACTTATAGCATTGTGGCCACTGCCGGGCTGGCACAGAGCAGTGAGCGCGTGGAAGCGAACTCCTTTTCCAAAATAGTGGTTCTTCACCTGATAACGAATAACAAGCCGCAGGATGGAATAGAGGGAAATTCCATCTCTGTTGCCCAATACAAAATCCCCAGCAAAGCCCGTGATGAATTTCACAAAGCCCGCGCCGCCATGGAAAAAAGTAAGCTGGACCAGGCACATGAACACCTGGAAAAGGCACTGGCTATCTGCCCGAATTATGCTGACGCTCTAACGTTCCGCGGTGTCCTGGAACTGAACCAGAAAAACTCTCAGGCTGCCATTGCGGACCTGGATAAGGCAATTAAAGCCGATCCAAACTTTGCCACGGCTTATCTGGTGATGGGTTCAGCTTTGAATATGCAATCTAAATTTGACGATGCCATCAGGACATTAGAGCGCGGTGAATCGCTTGCGCCTGATTCCTGGCAGGCGCATTTTGAACTGGCCAAGTCCTATATTGGTAAAGAAGATTATCCGAGCGCGCTTAAACATCTACAGCAAGCGCAAAACATGGGATCGTCAAAATACCCGCTCATCTATCTGCTGCAGGCAGATGCGCTGCTGGCCATGAAGCAATATCCTGAAGCCATGACGGCTTTGCAATCGTATCTGCAAAAAGAGCCACAAGGCCCCAACAGCGCTGAAGCCCATAAGATGATGGAAAAGGCGCAGGCATTTATGGCCCAGAGCAAAGGGCAATAAAACTAGCGCACTTACGCATGAAGTCCGGATCTTCTGATGATTCATCAGCATCACGCCAATCGTTCCGGGTAGAATGTGCGGAGATCGTAGAGAAGGTCTGAATCCTGAACGCTGATTGCTATATGTTTGTCGCCTTATCTGGTGTAGGGGCCGGAACTGGCGAAGAGAGCAACAGCGGCTCTTCCGGCATCACGATCCATGCCGCGAAGTAGGCAACCACTCCAAATAAGCCAAAAATTGAGCACACTGCCCAGACAATGCGGACCAGGGTGACGTCAAGATCGAAATACTCTGAGAAGCCAAGGCATACGCCGCCAATCTTGCGTCCGCTGCGAGGACGCACCAAACGTTTACGGGCGACCACGCCAGCTACACGCTTGCCGCAATAAGAGCAGAGATTGGCATCATCAGGAATGACCTTGCCGCAATAATTGCAATACATGAAATTTCTCCTTATAAAAGCTACTTTCAGCCCACCAACGGGCCAAAAGCAACTGGCCTCTTTACTGATACGCATCGAACCAGGCAAAAGTTCAAGCAATCGATTTAAGCCTATAAACGGCGCAGAAAACGCCTATTTACCGGGAAGTTATTAACTGTAATAGGCACCAAAACCGTAGTTACCTGCGTAATCGGGACAATGGCGGCATAAGGTGTCAAGCTGACGGCTATCGGGCAGTTTACCTGATTTCTAAGCCGGGCCATAAACGGTACAACAGCCTTGCTCCCCCGCATCCTTCAAGGGATACGGACAAAAAATGACTATGACTCGACCGCTCAAACCAGTAAAAGAGTTCTATACAGAACCCGAAGCCGCTGGATATCTAAACCTCTCATTGCCAGAGCTGTATTCGCTATTAGATGAGTACATCTTTAACGATGGCAGCCCTCGCCCTCAGGACCTTACGTTTTGTGAGGCCGACCTTGTATTGCTTGGCTTTTGGAGTAAAACCAGAGAAAACCCTAAGGTCCTTCGCATGCCGCGCCGGCGCGAAGCCTGAAGCTTTTACAGCGTAAGAATTTCCAGGTACACTGTCCAACTGGACATGGCCACCATGCAAGTAATTGCATGGTATGAACTTAGCATTATTCGTACTTTGGCAGCCAATGTGCCCTTGTATTGGGAAACCAATAGGGGTCTCCCAAATGGCACACTTGGCACCAAATTACGAGGAGCGTCAGGAGTTCTGGAAACCAGCCGTTTCTCCGCGCACTTTGCCGGAGATGGAAACGACTGAGCAGGTGTGCCAGGAATGCGGCACGGATTTCATTGTTGGCTCGCGCTTTTGCTATGTCTGCGGGGCCGACCGTAATACCAATCTCTCTGATACAACCGTAACCGGCCTGCAGTCCTGGATTGACTTTGCTTCACTGCGCGACGCCCTGGGACAAAGCAATGCTTCTCTGGTAGCGCTGATTCTAGGTTGCGCTTGCGTGATTGCTGCGGTGGTAACCGGCTTTGTGTTCACAGCCACCACGCTGCTGGATTGGCAGGCAGTGCAACTCTGGCGCATTGAGTGGCTGCTGGGGGCTGTGGCTATGTTCGCTGCCGGATTTCTACTCAAGAAGAAATAATTTTTCCTCAACAACGTACAGGGCGGCGAGCGCATTCGCCGCTTTTATTTTTTTACGTGAATCCCATTATCAAAGCTCTTGAGGACTGCGGGATGAATTATGTCCTGCACGCACTGGCTGCTTCCTCTATCCTAATGGCAGGCTAAGGCTGAATCTTTTACCACTTTAGACCTATCCAATGGGCCTATGAGCAGTAAGCCAAATTTAATTTCTTTTCCCGGTGCTGAGACGCATTCGGCTGCGGAACGGCCAAGTGAAGCCGAGGCGCTGGATGCCTATTCACGGGTTGTAACCAGCGTGGCAGAAGCAGTAAGCCCGGCGGTGGTGCGGATACAGGTTGAAAATGAGCGCGGTCGCGGCGGCAGCGGTTCCGGCTTTATCTTTACTCCAGACGGATTCATTCTCACCAACAGCCACGTGGTCCACGGCGGAAACAAGATCACGGTTTGGACGCCGAATTCCGGCGACTTCAAGGCGCAGCTCATCGGCGAAGATCCAGATACCGATCTCGCGCTTTTGAGGATCGACGCGCCGGAGTTGCACAGCGTAAAGCTGGGCGACTCGCGCAGAATTCGCGTGGGACAACTGGTGGTGGCCATAGGCAATCCTTATGGCTTCCAGTACACGGTGACGGCGGGCGTGGTCAGCGCACTGGGACGGAGCTTGCGCTCACAGTCAGGCCGGCTGATTGAAGATGTGATTCAGACAGATGCGGCGCTCAATCCAGGAAACTCCGGCGGCCCGCTGGTGAATTCCGCAGGCGAAGTTGTGGGCGTGAACACAGCGACCATTCTTCCCGCTCAGGGGATATGTTTTGCCATCTCCATTAATACGGCGCAGTTCATCGCGAGCAAGCTGATTCGCCACGGGCAGGTGAGGCGCAGCTATATCGGCGTGCAGGCACAGACTGCAGGATTGAATCGGACGATTGCACGGCATTACGAGTTGAAAGCTACGACCGGCGCGCTGATTCTGGCGGCAGAACCTGGGAGTCCAGCGCAGAAGACCGGCTTGCAGGAAGGGGACGTGATCGTGAGTCTTGACGGAGAGCCGGTGGAAGGCGTGGATGTGCTGCATCGGCTGCTGGGTGAAGAGCGAATTGGCTTAACGACCAGACTAACAGTGCTGCGCGGCTCAAAGCGGCTGGAGTTCAGGGTGACGCCAGAGGTGCGGCACAGCTAGCATTTCAGGGCGAAATGCCGGGAGAATCTTTACTTTAGCCAGATCAAAGAAATAATCGAAAGAACTGCAACCACCACCCCGCAAATCAATACCACCTTGCGGTTGCGCTTATCCAGTTCTTCAATGTTCCGTGCTGGCGGAGGAAACTTAAACATTGGACGAAACTATAGCCCGAAGAGTTCCCTCAATCGCCTGGTCTGTGCGCGGCTGACCGGAACTTCAGTCTGCTTGCGATCGTCCATGCGGAGTTGGTAAGAGCTTTTGAACCAAGGGACGACTTCCTTAATGCGATTGATATTCACCACAAAAGAGCGGTGTGCGCGCCAAAATATCTCGGGGTCGAGGGATTCAAGTAATTCTTCAAGGGTACGGCAGTTGGACTGGCCTTCAAGGTTTGTGGTGACAACGCTGATGATGCCGTCTTCAATGGAGGCGAAACAAACGTCCTTCTGATCGATCAGCAAAAGCCGCCCGGTGGAACGCAGCAGGACTTTGGAATTCTGCGGGCGCTGGGATTCCAGCAGCTTCATCAGCGTATCAAGCTTTTCAGAGCCGGGGGCACTACCTTGGATTTTGCGGCGCGCCTTTTCTACGGCCTGGGTGACACGTTTCCTGTCAAAGGGTTTAAGAAGGTAATCTATTGCATTGACTTCAAATGCCTTAACTGCATATTGATCATAGGCTGTAGCAAAGACAATTTGCGGCAGAGGGATCTTCTTATCCAGCAGCTTTTTAAGGACTGCAAAACCGTTCAGCCCCGGCATGTGCACATCGAGAAAGAGAAGGTCCGGGGAGAACTCCTTTACCAAATTCACCGCTTCAAGCCCATTGTTGCCCTGCGCCACCACGCTAACGTCATCAACCGACTTAAGCAGGTAGCTCAGTTCGTCGCGGGCGAGCTGCTCATCGTCAACTATGACGGCGGAAAGAGGCAAGTGATTTTCTCCGCATACAAGTATAAATCAGAGAACTACCGCTGACTCAACCGCCCTATCCCGCAGAGAAGTGGAAACCGTTGTCGATTCAGGTCCGGCCGCGCGTCGTACAAGCGAGCAGGACGAATCTTGAGGACGAAAATCTTAAGGAGGCAGCAATGAGCAACTCTCGATCCATTTCCATTTGGGGCCTGGGCGCACTGGCAGCAGCGGTGCTGTGGCTTGGACTGGCCAGCACCACGGCCAATGCAGTGGGTAAAGAATCGAACGCCGCTGAGGCGTTTGCCAGGCTTAAAACGCTGGCGGGCAATTGGGAAGCAACCAGCTCTCGCGGCAAGGCAACGAGCTCGTATAAAGTGATCTCCAATGGCAGCGCGGTAGTGGAGCATGTGCGCGTTCCCAATGAAGGCGAGATGCTGACGGTTTATCATCTCGACGGCAACAAGCTGGTGCTGACTCACTATTGCACCGCGGGCAATCAACCGCACATGCAGGCCGAACCTTACGACGCAGCCAGCAACCAGCTTGTATTTGACTTTGACAGTAGCGGCAATTTGAGCGATTTGAATGTGGGACACATGCACAATGTGACGTTTAAGTTCGCCAGCGCGGACGAATTCGCCACCAAGTGGACTTTCCAGGAGAACGGCAGGCCCAAGTTTGTGGAGAACATTGAATATCACCGCGTAAAATGACCTTGCCGCCCTGCTATTCGGGAGGCGAACTGTTTTTTCGGCAGTGCGCTTCCCTTCACCGATAATTTAAACGGGAGATTTTATGCGTTACATGCTGTTGATTTACACGCGTGAAGACATGTTGGCGAGAAGCTCACAGGAAGATATGCAGCGGTTGACGAATGAACATTGGGCGGTGATGCGGGAAGCACGCGCCAAAGGTGCATTGGAAGCCGCCGAACCGCTGGCCAACACCAGCACGGCAACTACGATCCGGTTGCAGAACGGAGCTCCGGTCATCACCGACGGCCCGTTCGCCGAGACCAAGGAACAGCTTGCCGGCTACTACATTCTGGACTGCAAAAATCTGGATGAAGCGATTGAGTGGGCAAAAAAGATTCCTACTGGCTGCGGCGGTTTGCAGGGTTGTGTGGAAGTACGCCCGCTGCGGGAGATCCCTGTAAGCAGCAAAGTGGAGGAAGGTGTGAACTCCAGCAGAGCCCATGGATGAGATCCGCAGCACGATTGAGCAAGTGTTCCACCAGGAATCAGGGCGGATTATTGCCACGCTAATCCGCATTGCGGGAAGTTTTGACCGCGCGGAAGAAGCGATGCAGGAAGCATTCACGGCGGCCGTCACTAACTGGCCGATGAAGGGCGTTCCGGAAAATCCAGGCGCGTGGATTACATCTGTGGCGCACCGCAAGCTGGTGGATTATAGCCGTCGCGAACGCACGCGGCGCGAGAAGCAGGAGCCGCTGCTTTATGAAACACCCACCACATACCTGCCGGAAGTCGATATGGTTGAAGCCGAGGCAATAACGTTTCCTGATGATCGCTTGCGGCTGATCTTCACCTGCTGTCATCCGGCGCTGCATCAGGAGGCGCAGATAGCGCTCACGTTGCGAACGTTGGGCGGGTTGACAACGCCGGAGATCGCGCGAGCGTTTCTTCTGCCGGAGCCGACACTGGCGCAACGGTTGGTGCGAGCCAAACGCAAGATCAGTGAAGCCAAAATTCCCTATGAAATTCCGCCACGGGCCAAATTGCCGGAGCGACTGGGGCCGGTGCAGTCGGTCATCTATTTGATCTTCAATGAAGGTTATTCGGCGACAGTGGGCGAGTCGCTGGTGCGCCGCGAACTTTGCGCAGAAGCCATCCGGCTAGGCCGAACGTTGTGCGAGTTATTGCCGAATGAACCGGAAAATCTCGGCCTGCTGGCACTGATGCTGTTGCACGATTCCCGCCGCGCCGCGCGCATGGACAAGCAAGGCAGGCTGGTTACGCTGGAAGATCAAGACCGCTCACTGTGGGACCGTGAGCGGATCCACGAAGGAGTGGCGCTGCTGAATAAAGCGCTGCGCATGAGACAAGCCGGTGTCTATCAATTGCAGGCGGCGATTTCTGCAATCCATGCGGAAGCAGCTTCACCCGCGGAGACTGACTGGCATGAAATTTCGGGGATTTATCAGGAATTGATGCGGCTCGCGCCTTCTCCGATTGTCGCGCTGAACCATGCGGTGGCTGTTGCGATGAGTGATGGCATGGAAACCGGGCTGGCGCAGATAGAGAAGATTGGAGCATCCGGCGAGCT
>DASRDW010000295.1:0-3592 GCA_035652415.1 Candidatus Angelobacter sp.
CGCCCACCACGCAGCATTTGCCCATGCCGCGCGTGACTACGGCAGCGTGGCTTGTCATACCGCCACGCGAGGTCAAAATTCCGGCTGCCACTTCCATGCCGTGAATGTCTTCCGGCGTAGTCTCGCCGCGCACCAGGATTACTGGATTCTTCTTTGCTCCGGTACCAGCAGCGGTGACAGCGTCGTTCGCCGTGAAAACAATCCGTCCCACAGCCGCGCCCGGCGATGCAGGCAGGCCCTTGGCAATTACCTCTGCTGTGCCACCCTTCTCATCCAGCTTCGGAACCAGAAAGTCGTAAAGCTGGTTTGGCTCCACGCGGAAGATCGCCTCTTCCGGCTTGATCAATCCTTCGTTCACCATGTCCAGCGCTACTCGGACAGCGGCGCGCCCCGTGCGCTTGCCGTTGCGTGTCTGCAGCATGTAGAGGCGTCCATCCTGGATAGTGAACTCAAAATCCTGCATGTCGCGATAGTGCTTTTCCAGCCGCGAAGTAATGTCACGAAGCTGGTCGTAAACCTGCGGCATCAGCTTGTGCAACTCGCTGATGTGGACCGGCGTGCGAATTCCGGCCACCACGTCTTCGCCCTGCGCATTCATCAGGAACTCGCCGTAAAACTCTTTATCGCCGTTCGCAGGATTGCGCGTAAAGCCCACTCCTGTTCCGCTGGTCTCGCCCAGATTGCCAAACACCATGGCTTGAACGTTCACGGCTGTTCCCAGATCGTCAGAGATGTTGTTGATGCGCCGATACACCTTCGCGCGATCGTTATTCCATGAGCGGAAAACCGCATCGCGCGCGCCCGCAAGCTGCTCCAGCGGGTTCTGCGGAAAATCGTGGCCTGTATGCTGCTTCACTACCTTCTTGTATTCAGCGATGACTTCTTTCAGGTCGGCCGCGGTCAGCTCCGTATCCAGCTTTACGCCCTTCTTGTGCTTTTGGCCATCAAAAACTTCTTCAAATGCAGACTTCTCAATATCCAGCACCACGTTGCCGTACATCTGAATCAGGCGGCGATAGGAATCGTAAGCAAAGCGCTCATTGCCGCTCTTCTTCGCCAGCGCCTGTACGCTCTCATCGTTCAGGCCCAGATTCAAAATCGTATCCATCATGCCCGGCATGGAAAACTTAGCGCCTGAGCGCACGCTCACCAGCAGCGGATTCTCACCCGCGCCCAGCTTCTGCTTCTGCAACTCTTCCAGCCGTGCCAGCGCCGTAGCGGTCTGCTGCTCCAAGACATTCGAGACCTTGCTGGTCTTCATGTATTCGCGGCACGCCGCCGTCTGAATCGTGAATCCTGGAGGCACAGGCAGTCCGGCGTTGGTCATCTCCGCCAGGCCGGCGCCTTTCCCGCCCAGCTCGTCTTTCATTTTGCCGTTGCCTTCGGCATGGCCACCGCCAAAGAAGTACACGTACTGGGTTCCCTGCTGGGGTTGCATCGCTGCCTTGGTCTCAGGTTTAGAAAGGGGTGTCACGCTCATTGGCTGGTCTCCATTAGATGAAAGCTATGCTGCAGGCCGGATTTGGTGCCGGTATGTAATCTATTATTTTACTAGCCGCAACTCATATAGTGCGAGTAGCGCTGTTAAGATTTGAAAAAACGTCGTTCCAGTCAGTCCGCTTGCCACTCTGTTTTTCGATTACATCTGCGCCCTTGAGCAACCGCCTCTCAATTGTCACTTTTGGCAATTCGGCGATTCTGGCAATTCCTTAAAACACATCTACAAGCTTTGCCCCAGAACTGAATCTCAAATGCATGCGACACGCTATTCCGAGCTGGAAGCCAGCAATCTGTTTGCTGCCTGCCATAAACTTTTGTCGCGATGGCGAGGAATCTGCTCCGATACACCTCAGGGCTACCTGATTTTCTTCACCGATTTCGGAACGTCGGTTCAATTCTCATTTTCGGCAATCTCGGCGATCTAAATTTTGGCAATCCCGGCGATCCAGCAACCTCAAATTTACTCAATAGTAAATAGCTCCCGGCCTCCCCTACCCCCTCCCCATTCATCCCAGTGATCCCAATTTGGCGTAGGTTTGGTCCCAATCTCCCGGACAACTGCCATCCAGGCAATCATCGCCTCGTCTGTAGCCCATTTTTACTGATTGATAAACAGTTATCGTAGCCTAAAATAGCAGCTGAGTACAGCACGAATTGGTACAGGGAACCGATTCCCTTGTCAGAAAAAAACAATACTTCTGTGGCTACTCAGTCCACCTTGCAGGAAAATTGAGAATGGCCCGGCGCACGTCCTAAGGCGCGCGAAACGGGATCCCGCCACGCGCGGTTTTCGCGTGCTGGGGTGAGCGAGCGCGCTGAGGAATAAGTGCGGGAACGAAGAAAAGAATCAATTCCACACGCCGTAGAGCCTGTCCTGAGGGACTGAGGAAGCGAAAGAGTCGAAGGCCCACAGCAGCAGAGCGCTTAAAAACTAACCCGCCGTCACAATCTCTGAAAAATCGGCAATGCTGGAGAACTCTTTCACCAGCGTTTGCAACAAACCGAGCCGCTGGGCGCGCAGGTTCTCGTCTTCCACCATCACCATCACCTTGTCGAAAAAGGCATCAACAGCAGGGCGCAGGTGGGAAATTTCCAGCAACGCAGGTTCGTATTGCTGCGATGCGCTCATCTCTTTTACTTTTTGCGCGACTCGCGGAACCGCAGTAGCCAGCGCTTTCTCTTCCTGATCTGTAAGCGATGAAGGATTGAAAGGCTCAGCGACTTTTTTCTTTGCCTCCGCCGCCTGGCGAAGAATGTTCTTCATGCGCTTGAACGCCACGGAGATCGATTCAAAGTCTGCCGATGGACGCACCTTGGCCACGGCATTGGCCCGCGCCACCGCATCCACCACATCATCTGATCCTGCTGCCAGCGTGGCATTGACCACGTCATAAGCCAAGCCAAGAACGTCACGCAGGTAGAACTCCAGTCGTTCGTGGAAAAAGTTACGGACCGCTTGCGCATAAGCATCACCACTTTGCGTGAACTTCTTCTCTGCCGTGCTGCCAGAGTAACCATTGCGCGCACTCACCATGAGCTCTGAAAGATTAAGAGCCAGATTCTTCTCCGCAATGGTTTTCACGATACCATTCGCTTGCCGACGCAACGCAAAGGGATCTTTCGAACCTGAAGGCACCAGTCCTAACGCAAACATTCCCGCGATCGAATCCGCTTTATCCGCGATCGAGAGCACCGCTCCCTCCAGCGTTCGTGGTGGAGAGTCTTCCGTCGATTCCGGCTTGTATTGGTCGTAAATGGCATCTGCCACTGCTTGCGGCAAACCTTGTGCCTTGGCATACAGGCCGCCGATAATGCCCTGCAACTCGGTAAATTCCTTAACCAATTCCGCTGTGAGATCGGTCTTTGCCAGTTGTGCAGCTTGCTGGACTGCGCTGGGATCAATTTTTAGTCCGCTCTTATTCAGTACAGCACAAAGATGGCCCGCCAATTTGCCGACCCGTTCTGCCTTTTCCGCATAACTACCCAGATCTTTCTGGAAAGTCACCGCCTTGAGCATCTCGACGCGGTTTGTCAGCGGCGTTTTCTGATCTGTATCCCAGAAGAACCGCGCATCATTAAATCTTGCGCGCAG
>DASRDW010000296.1:0-3757 GCA_035652415.1 Candidatus Angelobacter sp.
CGGCAGTCATAAATCCGTTTCACCGGCTGAAGCCCTGCGCCAGGAACTGGAAAAGAAAGAAGCCGAGATCAAAAAGCTGCACAAAGAGCTAGAGCACCTGCGGATGAAGTCAGCCGCTTCCAACGTGGCTGCCGTGGGTGAAAAGGCGCGCGACATTCAGGGCGTGAAAGTAGTCACCGAGCGGGTGGACAATCTGGACCGCGGCCAGATGCGAACGCTGGTGGATAACATGCGCAACAAGCTTGGCTCTGGCGTGGTGGTGCTGGGATCAGTGCAGGATGGCAAGGTTGCGCTGATTGTCGGCGTTACTGCAGATCTTACTTCGCGCGTACAGGCTGGAAAAATCATCAAGCCAGTAGCGGAGAAAGTCGGCGGCTCCGGCGGCGGTCGGCCCGATATGGCGGAAGCGGGTGGAAAAGATCCCGCTCAGCTTGATGCAGCACTCAATGCGGCGTATGCAGCGGTGGAAGGGCTGCTGAAATAATTAATAAACGTCTGGAGTGGCTATTAATAGAACACCACTCCACGTTTCATCGCAATTTGATGTACTCTTTTTTCTGCTTCAGCAATCTCATCCGCACTGAGATGGTGCTTGAATTCAATGGCCTTTCCATCATTTCTCGCCACTAGGAACCACGTGTATGCTGTGACCAGGTCCTGCGGAGCGCCGTCGCCGTTTTCATAGATCCACGCCATATAAGTTTCTCCGATTGGATCTGACTGGTCGGCTGCTTTTTGCAGCCACCTCACCGCCTCCGCTTTGTCTTTTTTTACTCCAATGCCCTTAAAGTAACAATCGCCCACAGCCAGAATGGCCCGTGGCCAGCCCTGTTCAGCCGCTTTCATATAAAAATCAAATCCGCGTTTGGGATCTCGATGAAGACCCAGCCACCCTTCCCGATAGCCTTGTGCCATTACATACTCCGCGCCCGGATTCCCCTGGTCTGCCAGACTCTGGAAGTACTCAACCCCTGCCTTCCAGTTTTCATGCTGGCTCTTATTAGGGACGACCTTACCCTGGTCGTAAAGTTCAACTAGCCCTACCGCTGCGAGCGAAGATCCATTTTCAATTGCCTTACGATAGGCCTTAACGGCCTCAGAGTCTCTCCCTGTCTGGTGAAGTGTTTCTGCCAGATCGTATTGACCCACCACATCGCCAAGTTCGGCGGCCTTGCGATACCAGGCAATGGCCTGAGTTACATCTTGCCCGCGGAGACCGCTAAAGTGCTCCGCTGGATCATAGAAAATCGCAATCTGGTTCGCGGCAATTGAATTCCCATGGGCGGCAGCCATGTGATACCACTTTAAAGCTTCAGTCGGATCATGCGTCGCTCCCGGACAGCCCTGCTGATAAGCCATGCCCAGCGTTACCTGCGCTTGAACGTCACCTGCTTCAGCTTTAGCACGCAGTGCAGGCAATTCTTCTTTGGTGAGGTTGTTTGAAATCATCCGAATCGCGGTGTAAGCACTTTCTTGTATCAGCCGCGGATGCGCAGAAGTTCCGCTGGGGCTGGCATTTGTCTGGCCAAAATCACAGGTGACCAGCGATAACAAGAATATGAACAGGAATAAACCTGCTTTCATGCCTTTGGTTTGAATTTGCATGAGGCACAAACTATAGGATTTGTGGCCAAATCACAAACGGCAAAGTGCGGCTCATCTTTGTGCCGTGGTATGTCGCGTGGGGAGCCTGAAGAAACAGCTGTAGCGTGTTTGGCTTGGACTTTAATCGGACGGATTTTGCAAAAAATCTTGAATAATCTCCAATGATTTTCAATTTCCTATCACGACAAGCTGTCCCGGCTGAATTGATCGGATGACTTCATCACATCTGGATGCAAATGGGCTGACGTGGATAAAGCGATTCGACTTGGCGCGAATTACGATGATGGAGAGTTTTCTGCTAGCCAGGTTTTGTTGGTATTCAATGCCTTTGTCGAGCGTTATGAATACGTCAAAATGATCTTCCGCTAAGCCTAGAAGCTCACCATTTTGTTTACCAACCAAGCAGGCGTCCGGTACTGTAGAGCACTCGTGGCCAAAAGATGCAATGCTGAATTTGAATTTTCTTGGAACACACTCGTCGATGAGGACTCTCATCGCAATTGAGCTAACACCAGTGATTTGGCTTGTTCCAAAGCTGCTATGGCAGCTTCACGCGTAACGGTAGGAAAATCCGACAGGAAATCGTCCAAATTCTGGCCGCCTTCAAGGTAGTCAATCAAGGCTTGGAAAGGGACGCGAGTATCGCGGAAGACCGGAGCACCACCGAGGATATTCGGATCTTTGACAATGATGCTGGCGGAGCCGGACATTGTTTTTATCCCTTCCATGACAGTTTAACGTGAGGACCATCCTGTCAGGAAGCATTTCCGGCGCTTAGTGGTGCAAGCCCGTGTGTCCCCAGGCATACAGCGCTGAAAGCAGCATCAGTTCCACCGTCGCCAGCCCGTAAAAGAGCAGGCGAAGCTTCTTGGTTATGGTTGTCATATTTAAAGAACGGGGCACGCCGTACTCTTTGCAGGAGCATTACTTAAGTTTTGTAAATCCAGCTTGCGCCTCTGCTGATCAATGGGGGATTGCCGGATTTCTAAGAGTTTTGCCGGTGTTTCTCCACTGTTCACCCCCTAGATTCATCTGGTTTTAGCCGATTGCCGCCGGTTATAGGGCAGCATATAATCCGAATACTCTGGACATTCTCTAGGATCAGATCGAGGGTAAAAGGTGTTGGCCTTCAGTGAGGTAGCGAAAGCCGCCGGGAACTGGTATCTAGAGCATAACCCGATGAAAAAGCACCTATTTACCATCCTGATCGGCGCCATGTCGATGGTAGTAAGTGGCCCAGCCCGTGCGCAGAGCTTCGTAGCCACTCACGATGCCTACGGTCACACGATCTACGTCGCGGGTGACGATGCCAAGCCACAGCCTAAACCTCAGGCTGCTCAGCCTTCTATGGCACCCACTGCTCAATCCGGTTCAGCAAATGTTGAGGCAGCCGCTCCGCAGACTTCGCGTTACAGCGGATTGGTTTACTGGAGCAACAAGCAACATCGCTGGGTGCCGGTGCCTATGGCGTCCTCCAGCACCATGCAGGCGGCGCAGCGCGCGGCCAGAGAAGTAAACGATATGGTTGTTACTCCCATTAGTAAGAGCGCCAGCCGGGCTTTGATGCTTTCCCGTCCCATCAATTTGGGCGAAGGCCTCAACCAGGTTACACCGGCAGATGCGGCAACCATAGATAGGGCCATTGAAGCCGCAGCGCAACGTCACGGCGTTGATCCTAATCTGGTGCGTGCTGTGGTGAAGGTGGAGTCAAACTTCAACTCGCGCGCGGTTTCAAACAAAGGCGCCATGGGGTTGATGCAGCTCATGCCGTATACGGCCAAGTCGCTCAATGTAAACAACGCCTTTGATCCGCAGGAAAATATTGATGGCGGCGTGCGCCATCTGAAGAGCCTGCTGGAAAATTATAATGGAAACGTGGAGCTTTCACTGGCGGCGTACAACGCGGGCAGCGGCGCGGTGAAGAGGAGCGGCGGCATTCCTCCGTTTCGTGAGACGCGCGATTACGTGAAGAAGATCACTGATCTGTATCGCGGTTCAGGGCTCACGTCGCGGGTGCATGAGACGCGTGATGCGGAAGGCCATCGCGTATTTTCCAACAACGATTAGCGCAGCATCGGGTTTATAACATCAGGGTTTATTCTTTAAGGTGCTTGGAACATTGCGGTAATGAAAATCGGACTCCCCCTTGCTC
>DASRDW010000297.1:0-3797 GCA_035652415.1 Candidatus Angelobacter sp.
AGAAATGCCAAAATTGCCAAAGATCGCCGAGAGGGGAAAGGCAAAAACCTTACCTCGGATTAACGCGGAGGAACGCGGATTAGAGGGCTTCTCAATAGAAAATGCAGACGAGAAAGGCATGGAGAAGAAAGGCGTGCAGAAGGAAATTCCGAAGGTGATCGCAATGCATGCGGGAGGCGATGATTGAGACAAACGCACGCCAAATTGGGATGGAGTGGGATGAATGGGGGAGGGGAGAAGCCATCGGGGAGATCGGGGACATCGGGTAATCGGAAAAGTAAACCCACGGCCCGAGGGCGGCTCTCACCCATCGCTAGTAACGACGTTGCCGAGATCGGGAAAGCAAAAGCTTGCCGCTGATTTGCGCATATCAACGCAGATTCAAGCAAAGCGCTTTTACCCGGCGGGACGTTGACTCATTCGCGGAAATCCTGTATTTAACGAGCGATAACCAAAGACCCCAAGGGGGCCCATTGATCCTGCGCAGAAGCTGTTCTTACTTGAGTATCAGCCTGATTACGTTTGCTCTTTTGACCCTCACCTCTTGCAGCTCAAACAATAAACCCGCGAGCAGCGCGGCTTCACCGGCGGCAAGCTCAAGCGCTGCGCCTGCTGGTTCATATTCATCCTCAAGCAGCTCCGGCGATATCGACGCCTGCAAGCTGGTGACGAAAGCTGAAGCCGAAGCGGTGATGGGCGAGAAGCTGAAAGACCCGGATTCTGGGCCGGCATCGACAGTGGGTGGAAGCATTTGCATGTATGGGTCGCCGGATTCAATGTCGGCAAAGAATGTGACGGTGCGGGTGGAGTCGCCGAGGTTCAATTGGGACAAATTCAAAGAAGACAAGCGGGTTGAAGGCGAGAATATGGCGCCGAAGAAAGGCCGCATCCGGCAGGTTCCGGGGCTGGGAAAGGACGCCTACTTTGCCCGCCACGTGCTCTTTGTGCTGACCGATCACGGCGCGCTGAGAATCAGCATTTTTAAAGACGCGGGGGACGCTGCCGCAGGAGAAGACGTTGAGACCAAAGCGGAGGCTGCGGAGAAAACCCTGGCAGAGAAGGCCGTAACAAGAATGTAAGCGCGAAGGACCGACAGCATGAAAATGATACGAAAGTTCTTTTTATATCTGCTGCTTTCCTCTGCGGTCTTTGCACAGGAGACGCCGATACTCTTCCAGAAAGTCCGCGTGTTTGATGGCACAAAGGTCATTGCGGAAATCGATGTTCTGATTCAAAACGGAAAGATCAAGGAGATTGGCCCTAACCTGGCTGTTGGTGAAGCCAAAGTAGTAGATGGCGCTGGAATGACGCTGCTTCCCGGATTGATTGATGCTCATGTGCATGTGCACGACGCCGCGTCGCTGGAGCAGGCGCTGCTTTTTGGCGTGACAACTGAGCTGGATATGATGATGTCGCCGCGACTGGAGCAGCAGCTCAAGCAGACGGACAGAGATGATCGCGCGTCATTTTTTTCGGCGGGTTTTCCTGCTACTGTGCCCGGTGGTCATGGCACAGAGTACGGCCTGGATATCCCAACGCTGCGCATGCCGTCAGAGGCGGAAGCGTTTGTTGAGAGCAGGATTCGCGAAGGATCAGACTATATAAAAATTATGTATACCGCGGGGGCTGAGCTGCCCAGGATGAATCCCCGGCCTACGCTGAGCAAGGAAACATTGGCTGCCGTGGTTGCTGCCGCGCATAAAAATCATCGCCTGGCTGTGGTACATATCGGATCTGAGATGGGCGCACGCAACGCGATTCTGGCCGGCGCCGATGGTCTAGCCCATCTTTTTCGTGGCTATTCTTCTCCTCGCGATTTTGGCGAATTAGTGGCTGAGCACCATGCATTTGTTATTCCCACGCTGAGTGTTTTATATAGCGTTTGCGGCCCGGACTCCGCCGGAAGCAAGCTGGTGAAAGATCCACTTTTGTCGCCCTATCTTTCTCATGAAGCTAAAAGCCGTTTGAAAGATACTTTCCCTTCTGCACGCATGAATCTGGTTTCCTGCAAAGCCGCGCCGGAGGCCTTACGCCAACTGAAAGCGGCTGGCGCCCTGATTGTTGCGGGAACTGATGCGCCGAATCCTGGAACCACCTACGGCGCAAGCTTGCACGGCGAACTGGAAATGTATGTTGAAGATGGATTAACGCCGATAGAAGCGCTTACCGCGGCAACGTCATCTCCGGCACAAGCATTTCATATTTCTGATCGTGGACGAATTGCTCCTGGACTTCGCGCAGACTTATTGTTAGTGAACGGGCATCCGGATGAAAATATCAAGGCCACGCGCGATATCCAGGCTGTGTACAAAGGCGGCGTTGAATTGGAGCGCAAACGACGTTGATGTGTATTTGGAATGTGAGTTAGCGCAGAATATTAACGCAACACCAAATCAGAGTATTCAGGATGTTTTTCCAGGTAGGCGGCGACGGAAGGGCAGATCACGTCAACTTTTACGCCGTTTTCGCGCGCCCACTCCAGCGCGGATTGGGCCAGCTCAGAAGCCAGTCCGTGGCCGCGCAACGCCTCAGGAACTTCACTGTGGATAAGCTGCAGCAGCTTGCCCGCAAGATTGTACTCAAGATAGGCGACTTGGCCGTTGCGTCCAATTTCAAAGCGGCCATTGGTAACCTGCTGCGGCTCAGATTTTCGCCGGCTAAACATGGGTGCTTCTCCTGCTCTGCTTGCTTATGACCAAACTAATTTGGCTTTCTGGATTATATTCAATAAATGAGCAGCGTTTGTTTGCGCAATCTGCGGTGGTTTTTGGCCTCTATGTGCTCTGTGGTAAGAACCTATTGACGCTCTGCTGGTAACGCGCTGTTGATCGCTTCACGCACTGCCTGCATCAGCTCTTCGCGAGAAGCAAACTGCTTGGGATTGATTGGCTGATGAAACACCAATGTTGCTGTGCCGCTCTTCACAATCAGTTTTCCTTTGGGCATCATCTCGTAAGTGCCAAGGATCGTCACCGGCACAATGGAGAAGCCAGTTTCCGCGGCCAGGTGAAATGGGCCTTTTTTGAAGGGCATCAAACGGCCATCAGGCGAGCGCGTGCCTTCAGGAAAGATGGTCATGTTGATGTGGTGGCGCATTACCTCGCTTGCACGGCGGATGCTGTTGATTGCTGCTTCGCGATTGCTGCGCTCCACCGGCACAATTTCTGCCAGATCGAGTGCTTTGCCAAGAATAGGTATGCGCCAGATTTCTTTTTTAGCCAAAACTGATGTTCGCCCCGGAATCAGCGGCACCAGCAATGGCGGATCCAGGTTGGAAACGTGGTTTGACATGAATATGTAGGTGCCGGCGGGATCGATCTTGTCCAGCCCTACCAGTTTTACTTTGGCGCCGGTCAGCCTTGCGCCGTAATAGGCCAGTCCCATGCCGGCCCAATACAAAAACCGGACATCGCTGGTGATGAGAGTCCAGGGAAATGCGATCAGCGCCGCAGGAGGCACCAGCACAATCCAGAAGAGAAGCGCTGAGAGCGTGCGGAAAAAACCGACGGTGCGGGCGATCATGAACGCTGTACGCCGCGAAGCTCTTCCAGTTTGCGCGGCAGCTTTTCATAGATGCCGCCGAATCCGCCATTGGAGAGGATGGCCACCACGTCGCCGCTCTGCAGCTCCGGCGTTACTGCTTCAACAATCGCGTCAGCATCGGCCAGTTCGCGCGCAGGCTTGCCTTGACGCTTTACGCCGTTGACCACTGACGAAGTTGTCAGCCGCTCATCTTCCGGCACCGCTTCCGGCTTGAAGATGGGAGTAACAATCACCTGGTCAGCCAGCGCCAGACT
>DASRDW010000298.1:0-17765 GCA_035652415.1 Candidatus Angelobacter sp.
AAACGTTCTGATTGAAGTCGCTGGGCGCAGCCACGGCCTGCACGTTATTAATGGTGATGCTGCCGGAAGAGACGCGATGCGTTCCGTCAGCTTCGCCGTTCTGGATATGCAAGGTGAATGGATTGCCTACCCACGCCGGCACTTGCACTGTTGTGGTGTAAACGTTGGTGGGGCCGGTGGTGCGCACGTATTGTTCCGGCCCAAAAATACCGATTGTGGTAGTAGCTCCGCCTCCGGCCTGGGCAGTCGTCATGGGAGCAGTTGAAACAGTGCTTGCCAATGAACGCAGTGCGGAATGACTCGCAGCATGATTGATGGAAGCTGCCGCCGCTGATTTAGCGAAGATGTCCGGCGCTGGATGTGAAACGGGCAGGCCTTCAACGGGCAAGACCACGCCCCAGGAGGAGACAGCAACAAAACTATACGCCAAAATGAAAGCCAGGGCCTTTCTCAATAGCGACCCCGTGCAGGTTTTTGCCGGTCTGAACATTTGAAAAACACATCTCCTGACCCGAGAGACACAGCTCCTATCGCTCAGGTATTTCACTTCACTCAGCGCGAAACATCCGCGTCTGTTGTACCCGGAAAGGTCTCTTTTTCAACCGCCAGCAGGCGAGGAGCAACCGCTCGACTCGCCTGTCCTGATCAGTTGGTAATGTTGATCGCCCAAGTTCCGCCATTGAGCGTGCTACTGCTGAATACTGAGCCGTCCGTTTTAGTTCCTGTAATCTGAATTCGCGCAGTTCCCACGGATGCAGTGCCTGGCGAGTAGGTCAACGTGATGCTGCCATCCTGCACGCTAAATACGCGCCAGTTAGAACCGGAAGGCGACGGGCTTCCATCGACAATCGTGCCGCCGCTCGACGAAACGAAACAGCAACCCGAAACCATGATTCCATTCGCCGTAGTGGCTGCCACTAGGGTCCCATCGGGCACCAGATTGCCAGCACTGTCCTTGATTCCGGAGAAGGTCACGGTAACAGTCCCCGCAGTCTTGGAGATCGTGGTAGGCCCATTTCCTGTAGCGGAGCTGATTCCATGCAGCAAAATCGGAGCGATAGCGATATCCGCGCCTGTGGGAAGCGTGCCATCCGCTGCAGCAGGCAAAACCTGGACATTGGCAGTCGTGGTCTGGCCGATCCCGGCAAGCACTCCAATATCTGAATAGTTGGCCAGCGCCTGGCCGCCACTGATAGTGAATAAGTCAAAATTAGCGTTGTTGGCGACAGGCGTACCGTCTTCAGCCACGGCCCCTGCAGAGAGGATCTGGCCACCGGCGCTTCCGACAAAGCAGCAGCCAAACACTGAAACGCCGTTCGCGGCAGATAGCCCCAGTCTGGTCCCATCCGGCACAGGCGTGCCGCCGTCAGAATCCTTTACATTGGTGACGGTGATGGCGGAGGTATGCGCAAAACCATCGGCAAAAATGTCCGATGGGTTCACAGTCACGGTTGCACTGGCAGGCGAGAGCAGTTGTATCGCGACAACTCCAATCGCAACGCCGCTGATCTGGCCTCCGGCAGAATTGAGAGCAACAATCTGAACGTTTGCCGTTCTCTGTCCGCTAGGAACGACCACGCCCTGCGATGAATACTGGAAGATGACCTGTCCGTTGGTGACAGTGAAAGTATGGAAATTGGTGTTGAAGGAGGAAGGCGCGCCTCCTAGGATGATGCCGCCAGCAGAGCCGACGAAGCAGCAGCCCACGACTGTGCCCCCATTCAGGGCGGTTGCTGCAACCAAAGTGCCGTCTGGGACTGGATTGCCTAAAGCATCGCGGATGTTGGTGACCGTGACCGTGGTTTCATGGTCGCCGCCATCGGCAAAGACGAAGTTCGGTGAAGCCACAACCGTAGCGGAAGTTACACCCGCGATTTTGATTGGCACCGTCGCGAGCGCGAGTCCACTGGCTAAGTTCCCATTCGCCGCCGCCTCGGCCATCTGTACTTGCGCCGTATTAATCTGTCCCGGGCCTGCAGTCAAATTCTGGTCGGCATACGTCACCACGACCTGGCCGTTCGTGATTGTATGCACCATGAAGCTAGCATTATTCGGCGAAGGCGTTCCGCTCAGAATCTGGCCTCCTGCGGAGCCAACAAAGCAGCAACCTACCACTGTCGCGCCATTAGCTGCGGTGACCACGACTTTGACTCCATCTGGAATTGGATTCCCGAAGGCGTCAAGAATGGTATTGAAGGTGACGGTAGATGTGTGAATAAACCCATCCCCAGGGACCGAAGTGGGCTGAGCGCTTCCAAGAGCATTCGAAGGAGGCACCAGAGTAAGGGGCAATATTTTGATCGCAACCCCATCCGTCAGTCCGCCTGCGGGATTACCCATCGCAAGCTGCACATTGGAAATGGTTGTGGAATTAGGAGAGAGCAGGTTCACGCCATCCACTGTGTAAGTCGCCGCAGCGCTGCTCGATTGCAAAGTGTAATAGCGGAATCCGGCATTGGGGGACTGCAGCCCGTCGATAATACTCCCGCCCGCCGAGCCGATGAAGCAACACCCAACAACTGTTGCGCCATTGTTGGCTGTCACAAGAACATTGGCTCCATCAGGAACCAGGTTCCCGCGAGCATCATGTACGTGGTGAATATCAATCATGACTGGAACACTGGGAGAGATCAACTGAACTGGATTCATCGAGGCGCTCATCTCCGCAGCAGCAGCCCCAACCAGAGTGACATTTGCCGTCCCGATGGCGGTGACGTTCACGGTGTTGTCCGGATTTGTATTCATGAAAGCGATCGTCGCCGTGTGGGCCTGGTGAACACCTGCGCTCAGTCCGCTGTCGCTATAATCGAACTGGAATGAGCCGCTTGTAGTAGTGAAGACCCTGTATTGGGCCCCATTGGGTGAAGCAATTCCGCCGATGACTGTGCCGCCGATCGTTCCCAAGAAGCAGCATCCAAAGACGGATGCGCCGCTGGCCGCGCTGACCGCGATCTTCGTCCCGTCCGGAACAGGATTTCCTTGCGCATCCCGAACCAGTACTGTCATGTGGCTCCGGTGGTCGCCGGTATCAGCGTAGATTGATCCCGGTGTGCCTCCTGCGATGACTCGGTCGGTCACAGCGCGCACGTTGATGTCCTCTGTGGCCATCACTTCCGTTCCCAGCACATTGCCGGCCGAATCAGCGGCTTGCATTTGAATGACGGCAATGCTACCCGTGATCGCCGCAGGGTTAATGGACTGGCTGGAATATGTGGCCGTCACGCTCCCGCCTGAGATCGTGAATATCTTGAAGTTCACATTGTTAGCTGCCGGGACGCCATCCAGAATGGTCCCGCCAGCTGAAGGAATAGCATCGCCAAATCCGTTATGCGAGGCGCCATTGGTGGCGCTCAAGGCGATATTGTTTCCATCCGGAACCAGTGTGCCGTTAATGTCCCGTATGTTGGTGATGGTGATGGTGCTGGTTCCTGGCACAGTGGGAGAAGAGGTCACCATGGGCGGATTGGCCGTAATGGTGGCTGAATGCGCTACTAATTGGCGATCGTCCAAGGCAACAAACAGGAATGTGCCCACAAACTTCGATCCGTCAGTAAAGGAAGCGGTGACGGTATAGGTCAGCCCCGGTTGCATGAAGCCGTTGTCAGGTGTAATCAGCGTCAGGGTGGCGCCCGAAGTGATGTTGATGGAAATGCTTCCATCCGCACGGTTCAGGAATGGGGAGGCTGCGTCGCTGGAAACTCCAACCGGTACTGAGCCTGCGAACGCACTGTGGGTAGCTGAACCGTTGGAGAGATCGATGCGTGAGAGCGTGCGCGTGGCGCCGCTGCCGATGTTCACCGAAAGCGTGAAGACGGCGTCCAAGGTTCCATCCGGCGTCAGTGCCGCTGCAGCTGTGCCAACGCGGTCGGTGAGGTCGCCGGCAAAGTTCAAGGACGTGTTACCTGTGGTGGGCGGCAAGGACGAGGTCGTGCGCACCGAAATCAGCGCCGTTGGACTGCGATTGCCTGCTCCGTCCACTGCCACCAGAGACAAGGTGTCATCCACGCTGCCTGCAATATTGGTGCTGAACGTTCCATCGCCGTTCACAGAAGCCGTGGCGCTGGCCGGATGCGTCACATTGGTGATCTGCAGAGTGGCAAGCGCCTCGACTGATCCAACCAGTCCGTGTACCTGTGAGAAACCTCCCACTGGAGGTTCAGCATTGATCAGGCTTGAATTGGGCGCAGGCGGAGGAGTCCGGTCTACCACGATAGGGCGAGTAGCCGTAGCCGAGTTTCCGGCGAAATCGAAGGCTTGTGCGGTAATCGTCTGGCTGCCTTCAGGAACGTTGACAACGCTGAGCGTCGCAGTAAAGGGAGAGCTGGTGCTGCTGATCACCTGGCCTGCAAAGGTGAAATCCACCCGCTGCGTCGCCTTGTTCGTGGTGGCGGTAGTGGTGAATTGGCTGTTGAACGGAGCACCCGAGGCCGGCGACGTAAACGAAACCGCGAGCGGCACATTGTCCACTACCACATGAACGGCTGGGCCTTGCGCTCCGACATTACCGGCTACATCAGTGGCACGGGCGGTCAGGGTATGGTTGCCGTCCGCGATGGTCACTGAATTCAGCGAGAGTTGGAATGGTGGAGCGGTATGCGCCAGGACGTTGCCATCCACCAGCAGATCGATAATAGCGACGCCGGAAGTAGCATCGGTCGCGCTCAGCAAAACCGGCACTGTCCCTTTTAATACCTGGCCTTCGCTGATGCCGGAGATCACGGCAGGCGAAGGCGGTTGCGTATCGATAGTGAAGTTTCCGCTGCCGCTCCCCACGTTTCCAGCGCGGTCAGCCATTGAGGCTGAGACTGCATGCGTCCCATCCGCGAGGTTGGCTGCAGGTGTGAAGTTCAGGGTACCTGTGGCTACCTGTTGGCCATCAAGCGTGATGGCAGCAGTGGATACATTGACCCCAGTAAGCGCATCCGTGGCGCTGAACGAAATGAAAGGACGCGCAGAGGTCGTGAAACCACCGCTCGGAGGCTGAACCAATTGCACCACTGGAGCAATCGTATCCGTGGTGAAGAAGGTGGAATTAAACGCCACCGCCTGAACATTTCCGCTGGCATCCGTCTCTCCGTTGACCGTGATGACATAGGAGGCATTGGAGGCAAGAGGCGCAGTTGGACTAAAGATTGCTTGCGCAGGATTGGCCAGCACTGTGGTGCCCGCAATTACTCCCGCAGGGCCGGTGAGCACGACCAAATTTGCCAAATTGCTGTTTGCAGCCAGCGGCTCAGAGAAGTTCACCGTGATGGTGGTGTTCCCCGGCACCTGAATCTGCCCATTCGTGGGAAGCACGGTGCCGACAGAAGGCGGCGTGAGGTCCACCGTCTGGAACGTGGCCGTGGTTGGCTGCGTTGGATGCCGTCCAAAAATATCACTGACGCTGGTGCTGACCGTAACCACAATCTGCGCCGAATCCGGCAGTGGCCCGGTGAAGGTGGCAAGTTTGCCGTCAGTCGAAAGCGTGCCGGCGAAGCCTATGCCATGACCGTTCGAAGTAAATGAAATTCCGAAGAGCGACTGCAACGGATCAGTAAACGCAATCTTGATGCTCTGGTTTACGGGCACTCCGGTCGAGCCATCGGCTGGATCGATGGAGACCACCGCCATCGGTGTGTCATTCAGCACGATGCTGCCCAAGTCTATGGTCTGTCCATTTGACGCGATGTTCTGGCCCTGCAGCAGCGCCTGTCCGGTGGTTACCGGATCATTGATGCGCGCGGTGAATCCGCCTAGCGGTAGACCATTCGCGGTGAATGTGCCGTCGGTCTGGGCCTGCACCACCACAGAACCGCCACGATCCAGCGCCAGAGTCACATTCGCTCCGGCCGCGGGGGTCACGCCGTCAGAACGCAGGACTGTTCCAATCACTGAGCCGCTGGGCTGCACCTGCACAGTGATATCTGCCGTCTGCCCCGGCACAACGCTCGCCGAAGTCGAACCAAACAGCGTGATGGTACCGTTCTGCACTCTCAGGTTGGCGGTGAACGTTCCAGCCAGTACTTGCGGGAGGAAGAATGAACCGTCACTATTGGTATCAAGGATAAAGTTGTAAGGGAAAGCGCCTGTGCCGGAAATGCTTACATGCCCAGCCACAGGATTGCCGGCTGAATCAAGAGTTTGGCCGCTGATTCCGCCAATTCCATTCAAGCGGATCGTCGTTTCCACTGTGGAGCCTGAGAGAACTTCAACGCTGGTCTGCGCCCGGTCAATGCTTCCCAACACGGCCACTGACACTGAGGCTGTGCCGGCAGGAACCAGTGGGAAGCTGAAATTACCCTCAGCATCAGTGGTGACGGATTGCGTTCCTCCGCCCTGACCTCCTACCTGCACTGTTACCAGTGAAGCAGGTGCTGGCGTGACTCCATCGGCTTCTAATACCTCTCCGGTAAGGACGCCAGAACCGCGCAGTGCCACATCCAGGTTCAATTGTGTGCCATCGCCAACCAGCGAGCCTGAATTTGTTCCAGCAAGGAAACCATTCTGCAGGCTGGCATTGGTGACAATATGCCCTTCCGGTACGCCTGAGATCAGATAGTGGCCCGTGGAATCAGCCACAGTGATCGCATGATAATTTCCGGAGAAGATGTCCACGGTAGCGCCCGGCTCTGGTGAGCCATTGCCGGTCACAAGACCGGTCACAGTTCCCAGTCCTTCGGCAATTACATCCAGCTGCAGCGATTGCCCATCGTGGTCGATGGTTCCTGCGGCTACGCCCACGCGAGCTGTGACCGGATCCTGGGCCTCAAGACGAACTGGACCGGCAGGAACGAAGGAGAAATTAAAGCTTCCGGGATCGGTGCTGCCGTCTGTGGTGATCTGCCCTACCAGCCGCTCGCTTGCGAAAAGCCGCACGATGCTGAATGGAATAGGAGTAGCTTTGTCCGGCTGCAGGAAATGTCCCTGCACCGTGCCGGTGCTGGTGAGCTGCACCACCACATTCACTGTGGAGCCGTCACCGGGCAGCACAGAAGAAGTGCGGCCACCGCGGCCGAAGATGTCAGATACTTCTACGGAGAATGGCCCTTCAAATACCTGTTGGAAAGTAACAGTTCCCTGGTTTGCAGGCTGTACCGCGTCTTCCTGCACAGAGTTGGGGAAGTTGTTCTCCGTCAAGCGAACATAGGCGCTATCTACCGGCAGATTGGAACCGTCCACCACCTGCACGGAAACTGTTCCACGGCCCTTCAAACGGAAATCATGCGCCATGTCCTGCCCGGCGCGCAGGAAGATCTGCTCCTGTGTAACCCCGCCGCTGATCGGATCGCGCAGGGTAACCGTGTAAGTTCCTTCCGGAAAGATTTTGGCGAATGCAAAATGGCTGTTTGCATCCGTGGATACGGTAACGTTAGGCAACGGCCCGTTGGCAGTGACCTCCACTCCCGCTCCCGCTGGGGTAACGCCGTCCGGCAGGAAAACGTTGCCGGAAAAGACGCCGGAAATGGTATTCACCAACTTCAGATTGAAGTTGACTGCCTGACCCGCAGATACCAGCACTCCCTGCGCGCCTACCTGCGTCGGGAAGAAGACCTGTGACGCGGTGACAGAAATCCGTCCCACCTTCACGTTGGTGAATTTGAAGTTGCCGTTCTGATCGGTTTGGACGTGCTGCGAAACTCCCTGAACCAACGAGCAGAGGTCCTGATCAAAAACGTTGGACGTCAAAACAATATCGGCCCCGAACGCGGGCTTGCCTTCGGCGTCGAGCACGTTCCCTGTGACCGTTCCTGTACCGGCAAAGCGCAGTACGCCAAAGCCGGTCGTGCCGTCACTGGTAATAGAGGCATTCGCTGTTGCAACGTCAAAGGTGCTGGAGATTGCAATCGCGCTCACCTGTCCGATGGGCATGTTGGTGAACTTCACCGATCCATCGGCGGCAGTCGGCTGGGGACCGCAGCCGCAGGCGAAGGAGCACCCCTGTAACGCGACGTTCTGGCCTTGAACTGCCTTGCCACTGCTATCGAGCACCGTGAACTGCGCCGTGCCCAGGCCGGAGAGCACTATATTAATGTTGTTGACCACCTGCCCCGATTGCGTAATCAACAGCGAGGCATGGCCGAACCGGAGTCCATCGCGCGTCTCCGCATTAATGGTCTGCGAGCCAGGCAGCACCGGCAAGCCGGGCAGAGAGTATGTACCGTCCGCATTGGTGAGAACGCCACTATTGCCGACAAAGACTATGACTCCGCCTACGGGCGAGCCATCCGGGAAAGTCACCTTGCCATTGGCTGTGCCCAGGGCCGCCTGGTCGGTAATGGCGATAGTCAGGTTCTGATTGATGAGGTTCTGGTTCGCTGTAGCAAGTCCGGAAATACTGCCTTTGTCGATGGCAGTGAGCTGCGCTGAAATCACAAAATTCCCGTCCGGCACACCGTTAAAGGTGAAGTTGCCCACGCCGTCCGTGTTCACCACCGCCACCGGCGTCGGGCCCGACTCGGGATGGTCAAGGATGCTATACACCACCGGCCAATTCGGAACCACGGTGGTCACCCCCTTTTCCACCTTTCGCAAAATGCCGGAAATATTCAGCGACCCGCTATCCAGCGTCACATCAATCACGGCGGTGTTGCCGGCGCGCGGAACTTCTCCTGCCGCTCGTCCTACGCTGATCCCTTTACCTGCCTGCACATTTACCGGGCCTACGGTAATTCCTGAAACCGTGTACTGGCCGCTGCCGTCAGTGGTGGTTTGCGCTCCCACTTGCAGATCGGTTTGGCTCAAAACAACAACCGTCGCGCCCGGAACCACTGCACCTGTCAGATCGCGCACCGTTCCAGTTACCGATCCACGGCCAAACAGCGGGATGTCCATGATCAAATGCTCGCCTGCCGTGTGCACAGAGTTTGTCAATGAACGCAGCGCGCCGGTGTTCGGGTCTTGAGTAGCTAGCGTGAATCCGCTGCAAGGGTTCTGCCAGACATAGCGGATCTCATAACGGCCATCAGAGTTGACTGGAATATTCGCGAAGCCAACTGGCCCGGCCTCTTGCGCTGCCTGGCAATCATTGTTCTGTTCCGGCGGAAGCCCGGAATAATTAATGACGGCCGACCCGACCGGTGTCCCGTCGGCATTAAAGACGCGACCTGATACCACTGCTCCTATGTCCTGCAGCCTTGAGTCGAGTGAAACCGTTTTGCTCGGCCCGGTAATTCCCCGCTGGTCAGCGACTCCGTTGACGCTGACTGTGGTCGGAACATAAGGCCCTTCGGGGGCTTGCAGGTTCGCCAACACAATTCTGCCGGAAAGCTGCGCCTTGGCCTGCTGTACGCCGTTCAGCGGAATCTGGTAATTCGAAACCTGTTGAGCGCTGGTGGAATCTACGATCCGGTCAAATAACATGGCCATCTGCAGGCCCATGGGGCTGGCGCCGGGCAGAGTTTCCGGACCGATCACCACCGCGGAAATAAATTGCGGCCCCTGCGGAGCAAGGATGGTCGTGCTCAGCGGCTGCTGGGTGGCATAACTGCCATCATGATTAGTATCCTGCTCCAGAATCAGGCGGTCCGGTTGCGTTGGATCTAGCACAATGCGCGCCTGGGTTCCCTGTGTTACCGGCACTCCTGAAATTTCGCCGCGAATCACTGATCCATCGCCATGCGGCATGGTCACGGCTACGTCCACAGTACCCGTGGCGTTGCCGACCAATTGCAACGTGTACGGAGAGCTGTTGGGCGAGCTCCATAGCGCCAGAATTGGCGAGTTGTCCGTTGCGCCGAGCGGCACCTGCGCGAAGCCCGCGACATTGTCATTGAAATTGCCTGGCACCACGCTCCTCGCAGTATTTCCTGCACCGTCCGTCAGCAGGAACAGCACTGGCGGCGGGCCGTTTCCGCTGGCTAGCGTAAACGACATGAAGTCTGGGCCTGAGGCGTAGACCTGCGAAAGCTGCGCCTGGTAATTGAGCGGTCCTCCGGCATCCGATACAGGCTGTGCCAAGGCTGCTCCTACTGCACGCTCAAAATCCTGCCCTGCCTGGGTCGTCCTCAGGAGCTGGTCAAATCCTGGATCAATCGGATTGCCCCCGTAGAAATCAGAGAGCAGGTCGCGCACTGCGTCTGAAACAGGCTGCCCCAGTCCCACGCGCAGTCCGGCTTCAGCCAGTGCCAGAGCTTTTTTCGTTACAACTGACTTGCTGGTGGGGATCACAGTGGAAGGCAGCGCTCCAGGCGGCGCATTCGCAATGCTCCATCCTTCACCCAAAACCAACATGGCAGCATCCACCACAGACTGCGGCAGGTTGGCCACGGAGTTCGGCAGCACCAACGTATCCGGCGAGAGCGGAACGCCGCGTTCACCTACTCCCAGCGTGAATTTCAGTTCGCCGGTAGAACCATCCGTAGTATCGAAATGCAGATAGCTGGCGACTACCTGCCCGGTACGCAGGCTCTTAAAGGTATAGGTGAAAATCTTGGCGCCACCGCCGGCGATCGTGTCGATCGTCTGTGTCTGGTCACTGAGCAGCGTTGCTCCGCTCATGCGCGATGCATCCAGAGTCAATTGCACAGAGTTGGCAATCGACTGGCTGATGTTGTGGACCGTGACGTAAACCTGGAACTGCTCGCCCGACCGCACGATGCCCGGAACCGCAAAGGTCAGGTCAAAGAAAGGATTGCGGACCAGTACCCCGCCTTGCGCATTGCCTGTGATCTTGACTGGGCCTGTGGCCAATCCATCAAGAATGCCGTGAATATCAAAGCTGATCTGGTGAAAGCCCTCTTTTTCACCGCGAATAATGAATTCCGCCTGCGCCTGATCGCCCGGATTCAGGTTGTTCACGTCGTCGGTTGTGCTAGGCTGGCCGTCCGGTCCAACCCCCAGAACATTCTTGGTTGGAGGCTCCGGCCCATCCTTTGTATCAGGCAGGCTCAGCGGATCGTCGGCCGTTCCAGCCACCGCGTCATCTCCCGGCGGCAAATTGATGGTGCCGGTGAGATCATGCACACTAAGACCTGATCCGCCCGGAGCGCCGTTTGAAACGTAAAGCTGGGCCGAGAAAAACTGCTTGAGGAAACCCACGTCGCCGGGAATTACCAGAACGCTCGGAATCCTTACAGTACCGCTGCCCCCATTCGGAAACTTGAGTTCATTGCCACCTGGCAAAGGATTGCCGTTGAGATCGGTCAGGTTCAGAAGCACCGGCACAATGGTGGGAATGGGAACGCTATCGCGCGCGGGCGGCCCCGGCGGAAGAATCGGCTGTGGCAGCGGCACGCCGCCCGGACCAAATACCACCGGAAATGAAATCGTAGTCGCGTTCGATTGCGTAGCCAGCCCAATAGTGAACTGGAATCCCAGAAGATCGCTGCCATCCAGCACAATACCTGCAGCCTTAATCTCATCCAGCGTAAGCGGGCGTGTGCTGACTGACGTGATCAACACCTGGTCGATCACCTTGACCGGAACCGTGGAAGGCGTAATATCCAGGGCCGGGTTGCCGTTTACAGTGATGCGAAGATTAGTCAGGGTATAGTCGCCCGCCTCGCTCAGGGCGGGAATCGGCAATAAAAGAGGATCAACAATCGGCGTGGCGCCGCCGTTCGGATCTACAAAGGGCAAAGTAATAGTGCCCGCCAGGCCGGGTCCGGAGAGCTCTCCATGAACTTCAAAAGCTCCACCCAGAAATTGCGCGACATCGGTGGAGTTGAGCGGCCCTGAGGCAGTGCTTACGACCACCCGAACACCAGCAGCAGTATTTTTAGGGATAGTAGGATTAGCTGGCTGGATTGTGGCAGAAATGCTCTGCACCGGCAATCTCAGCTCGCCAATTTTCCTTAGGGTAGTTTGCGCATATAAAAGATTTGCACCGAACAATACTGTAACCACAGCCGCCACTGTCAAGCTGCGTAAGCGCACTAGACCCTCCAGAGCACAACCCGGGTACGCCAAAAGTTAAAACTATGACCTGTTACAAATTAATTTTGAATCTCTTGCAATGAACCTATACGACTGGAAGTAATGAAAAGTGGGGCAATTCTATCCGGACGGAATATATTGTCAATAAAAAAATGCGTACTGCTTTGCAAAAACTTTTTTAAATTTTTTGGATTCATCATCAGTTTGCAAGTTCTTGCAGTTTTGGACGCTTTAGATAACTAAGCAATAAACCTGCCTATCATCGACAAATCTTAAGAAATCAAAACACGTCTATTTGATCCAGATCGGGTCAATATGTGGCAATTGGAGTCCTGGGGAGGGCAACCAATGGCACCGGCGCTGATCTGGCTCATTTTGATTCTGTGCTTGCTGATCTCAGTCATCAAGTACACGCTGGCCATGATTCTGAAGTGGTCAGTCCCCGGCGCGAAAATTCAAAAAGACTACACCTATCAGCCAACGGTCAGCGTCCTTATGCCTTGCTACAACGAAGGCAAGACGGTGTACGAAACCATTGAGAGCATCAGCCATAGCAACTATCCGAATGACCGGTTTGAGGTAATCGCACAGGACGACTGCTCAGCGGATGATAGCTACCAGTGGATGCTCAAAGCCCAGCGCGATTTCACCAATATAAAAGTCTCGGTGGATCGGAATAGTGAGAACAGCGGCAAAGCTCGCACGGTATGCAATGCGCTGCAGCAGTCCACGGGTGAGATCATCATCTCCATTGATTCAGACTGCATCTTTCATCCTGACGCAATTCGTGAGCTGACGGCCTGCTTCTCCGAACCGAAAATCGGGTCGGTGGGTGGCAGGGTGGGAATCAGAAATCCCAATGCCAGTGCTATTACCGCAATCCAGACGTTTATCTACTATGCCGCCTTTCAGCTCTATAAAATCCCCGAGAATTGGACCCGCAGTGTTGGCTGCATCAGCGGATGCCTGTTCGCCATCCGGCGGGAACTTCTGCTGCAGATCGAACCAAAGATACGCAGCCGGCACTGGTTCGGCATTCCGGTCAACCAGGGTGAAGATCGTTTTCTCACGCACCAGACTCTTCTGCATGGATATGGAACATACGTAAACAACGATGCGCTGTGCTGGACTACGGCCCCAGCCACGCTCACAGAGTTGTTTAAGCAACAACTCCGCTGGCGGCGCAGCGTGGTGCGCGATCTTTTTTTTACTTTAAGGACTTTGCCGCAGCATGTCTGGAAGCTGCACCCCAACGCGGTGCTGACTCTGGTGCTCACCCCACTGGGCCCGCTGGTCGCCCTCTTGGTGCTCTTCACCGCGCTCTCCACCGATCCTATGGCATGGGCCGGCCCCGCGCCTCTGTTGATATATCTCGGCATTGCCCCGGCCCTGGGTTGGGCGATCAGGAAATACAGCGTTCGTGAAACTGTGAATCACCCTCTGGCCTTTGGCGCATATGTGGCATGGTCGCTGGTCAGCAGTTTATTCATTACCACCTTGGCGTTATGCACCATGGACTCCAGGGATTGGGGTACTAGAAGCAAAGAAACTGGAAGCAAGAAACAGGAGGCAGCTCATGGCGACAGCAGCAGCCAGTAAGCTTGAAAGCAGGAAGCCGGTCCAGATACAGCCGATGATTTACCGGTCGGTGGTGACGTTATACAGAATCTTCGGCATCCTGACGCTCTATCTGGTGCTCGCCGGAATTCTCTCCTATGCCTTTGTGATGGGCTTCTACGCCGTGAGTACTTCATGGGCAGCTCCAGTGATCCTGGCGCCGTCTGACGACAAAAGCCTCGATTTCACGCAAAAAATCGTTACCAGCAAACAGACTTTAGAAGATCTTAAGGTCGATGAGAAAAGGCTGGAAAGCAGCATTTCCGAAATGAGCAAACATCGGGCCTCGCTTCTGAACCTTGAACCGGAGTTGCAGGCCGCCATTGTGCGCGAGAGAACGCATAACCGCGCAGCGGGGCCGCAGCTCTCCCAGCTTGACCAGCAGAAGCAGGCGGACAATCTTAAAACGCAAGGCGTCATTGCCCAGGTCAAGCAGGTGGAATCATCGATCGACAAGGATTTGGCCGCTGGACTTATTACCAAAGGCGACGCAGCCACCCAGCGTGCTGCCTTGAACCAGGCGCAAACCTCCTATACAGACAGCAAGATCAACGAAGTCCTGCTCACGGACAATATTCTGGAGAAGAGCACTACCGATACCAAATCGCTGGACGTGCTCAACAAGCAAGCCGAACTAAAGTCAGAAATTGCCCAGCTTGATATCGCCATCAATGTGGCGCAGGAGCAAGCTCGCGAAGAATCGCAGCAGATTGACAGGTTGAGAAAGGCCATCGCGACGGCGAAACAGACCCCGTATGACCTGATTACGTCCGGGGGAAAACCGGCTTACTTTGCTTTCGTCCCTTATGACAACCAGGGCAGCGTTTCTGTGGGCGCCCCTGTCTATGACTGCTATCTGAACATGGTAGCGTGCCGGAAAGTGGGTACTGTGAAGCAGATCTTTGCCGGGGAAGAGCATGCAATCCATCCTATCTTCAGGACCGATGTGCGCGGTTTCCTGGTCCAGATGGAATTGGACCGCCCCGAGTCGGCAAAATCAAAGACGGTGTTTCTCAACCGCAAGCCATTTTTCTTCTGAAGAGGTGAGGTATGGTGAGCAAACGATTTTTCATCTGCGCACCGCTGCTGCTCATTGCAGCGTGCGCATTCTCTGAGAATACTGACGTCACGCAGCCGAGCAACAGTCTGGCTGACGAGCAGGCTTACTGCCAGTACGTGACCGAGCAGGCCGCAGCGCAACGGGACCTGCTGCTTGCGCCCAGCGCCATTGCGGGCGTCACGCAACCGAATACCGGCCTGCCGATGCAATTCGTATGGGGGCTTTCCGGCAGTGTTTCCAATGTGCGCAAGGCGGTTCTTACGACCGATGCAGCACGTAAAAGCTGCGACCTGTACAACGCCACTACTGCGGCCCAGCAGAGCATTCAATATGCGCTGCCCGGCCTTGAAAAACAAGCGCTTGAGCACCGGCTTGACCTGATTCAACAGGCGTCGGGAAAATTGGATGCTGCCATCGCCGCGACCACAAAGATGGTAGATGCCCAGAATGCGACCCGGCCCATGCTCTTTTCGCTCGAAACCACCAGGATCAAACTGGGCGCAGACAAGGCCGATACGCAGACGAAAATTGCAGCCTTGTACACACCGGTCCCGGTGAATGCGCCGGTGAAGCAACTTGTTGCGGAGAAGCAAAGGAGCGAAGCCAATGAGCAGGAAGCATTGGACAAGCTGAATCGCCAGAACAACTGGGACATCTCACTTTCGATCGGCGCTCACCAGCAGATCAATCCTTTGGTTAACAACACCAGCCCGTACGGTGCGATTACCGTCAGCTACAATCTCGCCAGCCGCGCCATTAACAAGCATCTGGATCAGGCTGCGGACTCCTACGCAAGTTGGAAAAAAGTGCAGGAAAATGACGTCACCAGCAATGCCGCGATTCTTAAATCACAAGTGACGGCCGGTATTTCCGTACAAACGAACCGGCTCAAAGCCCTACAGGAACAGCAAAAGCTGGTGGAAAGCAACCTGCAGCTAGTAGCCGAGCCAGATACTACTGCGGCCCTGGATTTCCATAATCAGCTCAGCACAACGCAGCTACTGCTTGGCATTGAAATTGGCGATGCCACTTTCAGGCTGGAGCAACTCCAGAATTTCATGGAAAGCAATTACTGATTATCTCTAGCGCCGAAAGGAAGCAGCATCCGCTGGCCGGGCGAATCCATAAGCGGGTCTCGTCCAATCATTTTTCTTGATGGGACTCCGCCCAGCGTGGTGGCGATAGGCGTGGTCAATGCCCATGTCCGAATGGTGCGAATACCCAATCAAACATTTTGATTTACAGTTTCGTGGCGCAAACGGTCCAAAGTATCGAACCGCATTCTTATAAAGCAGCGACAATGACTAAAGAAGCTGGTAGTGGGTCAGTTTGAATTTGACCCACTACCAAAAAGCTACCTTGAATTGCTCTTTATCAAGATGACAGATTTCGTATTGTCATCCGGTATGCGATCAATCAGCAACGCAAACGGATCAATGCCGGCCTTTTCTGGCAACGAATCTGTCACAAAGGTAAAGGTGGAATCTTTTTGTGTGATGTGAACGCGCTGGCGATAAAGAGTATCGCCATATTTCTTGCCCTTCCCTGGCTTGGCAAAGGCCCCAATGTCAATGTAATCGTTGACGGGCACTTCGGTTTCATTTCCCTTGGCGTCTGCCTTGTATTTTTGTGCTTCCACCTTGATAGTTACATCGTATTTCCCGTCAGAACGCTTTTGCGCTGAGGCATCAAGCGTGCGATTGGAAAAAATAGTGATGTCGTCAAAGAGGTCCTTAATCAGATATTGGAGGTCAGGCGGCGTCTGCTCTTTGAGCGCGTCTACCAGCGCATAAGATGTGGGATAAGGCGGATTCGCATAAGCGTACTCCTGAATCACTTTACGCAGTGCGCGATTCACGGCCTCTTCACCGATCATCTCTTTCAGGTAGTACATCACCACGCTCCCTTTGCGATAGTGGATGTAACCCTGATTGGCCTCAACGGTAAGCAGCGGACGTTCCTTCAACCGTTCCGCGCCGCGCGAGCGCAGATAATTATCCATTTCATACTTGAGGAATTTGCGCATGTGGTCGCGGCCATATTCCTTTTCCATGACCATGAGCGCGGAATATTGCGCCAGAGTTTCAGACAGCAGGGTTGCGCCTTCCATATTGGCGCCAATTACCTGATGCGCCCACCACTGGTGGGCCATCTCATGCGCTACAACATAAAACACAAAATCAATATCGTCTGGCTTATTGATGTTGGCAATGAATCCTATGGATTCTGAATACGGCATTGTCCCCGGAAATGACTGAGCGAAGGTCGCGACGCGCGGAAACTCAACAATGCGCGCCTCCTTCTGGTAATATGGGCCGAAATTTTGCGTGTAATAGCCCAAAGATTTTTTGAGCGAGTTCATCATGCGCGGAACGTTCCATGGATGCTGCTTGTCGTAGTAAACCTCAAGCTTGATGCCGTTCCACTCCTCACGCTTCACTTCATAGCGGGCTGACATGAAGTTATAAAAATCGATTGATGGGTGATCGAGTTTGTATTCAAAGTAGCGCCGCCCGTTCTCCTTCCACTCGCGCACAAGCGAGCCGGGCGCTATGGCAATCTGGTCAGGAGAAGTGCTGATCACGGTTTGTTCCGTGGTCCAGTCAGAGTTGCCGGGAATATAGGTGTTGTCGCAATCCGTGGTGCAATTGCGCTCCAGCGCCGGCATAAGATCAATTTCCTTCAGGCCATATTTTTTGCGGTCATTGGGGTCGGCAAGCTGGCGCTGCTCGTCGTAACCGATCACTGGCCCAATCCCGTTATTGAAGAAGGTCCCATCCTGGACGAGTTGCACCGTACTTAGGCTGTTTTCAAACCCGCGATTCTTGCTCTTGACGGTGAAATGCATGGTCCGGTTTTCACCCGGCTGCATCGGCGGATTGAATTTGTAAATGCGGTAAAAGAGTTTTTCGTCGTCTTTGGTAACAGTAGCGCCTGGAATGTCGATCTCAGTTGTGTAGTTGGGGTCGACCGAGAAGTGGATTTCATCCAGCGGCTGCTGGTATGGATTCTGGATCACCTGCTCAGAGCGCATCACCATGTTGCGCGTCTCGGGATAGATATCGACTGCGTACTTCACGTCACGGACGCGCGGCATAAGCTTATGATCGTACTGCTTGTAGGCTTTCTCATACTCAGCCTGTCGCCGCTGCAGTGTCTTTGGACCGACTACGTGATTTATAACTTCAGTGTTGTACCAGATCCATGCTCCCGTCGCCGCGAACGCCACTGC
>DASRDW010000299.1:0-7181 GCA_035652415.1 Candidatus Angelobacter sp.
CCGATCTGCAGGTAAACAGCGTGGTTGCCGTGATTGGCGGCGCGGGAGCGCCTGCTCAAGCCGCTGCTCCGGCAAAGACTGCTGCACCGGCCCAGGCTGCGCCAGCACCTCAGCCACAAGCATCTCAGCCGCAAGCACCTCAGCCTCAGGCACCTCAGCAGCAACAACAGGCAGAGCAGCAGCATGAGGTGATCGGCTTCCCCGGCAATGAAAGCGGACGTGCCGAAGGCGAGCGCGTGCGCTCATCACCGCTAGTGCGGCGCATTGCGCGTGAAAACAACGTTAACCTGGATCGCGTTCCCGGCACCGGCCTGGGAGGGCGGATCAGCAAGCAGGACATTCAGAATTTTATTTCGCAACATGGCGCAGGCGGCGCGACACAGGCTGCTCCTCCACAGCAAGCGCCTCGCACCGTCCAGATGCCGCAGCAACAAGCAGCGGCGCAACCTACGCCTGCTCCTACTCCTACGCCAACGCCACGTCCGCAAGCGCCTTCAGTCCAGGTGCCGGGCGAACTAGTGCCCATGACGCCCATGCGCAAGAAAATTGCCGAGCGCATGGTGGAATCCAAGCACACCAGCGCGCACGTTCACTCCATCTTCAAGGTGGATATGACGCGCATCGCCAAGTTTCGCGAAAAAAACCGCAAAGCCTGGGAAGCGCGCAACGGCGTAAAGCTGACTTATATGCCGTTCATCGCCAAGGCCATGCTGCATGGCATTCGCGTGAAGCCGGTGATCAACTCGTCTGTGGTCGGCGATGCCATTCAATATCACAAGACCGTAAACATCGGCATTGCCGTGGCGCTCGATTGGGGCTTGATTGTTCCCGTTGTGAAAGGCGCAGAAAACCTGAGCTTTGTCGGCCTGCAGCGCGCCATCAGCGATCTGGGTGAGCGCGCCCGGAGCAAAAAACTGGTTCCCGATGACGTGCAGGGCGGCACCGTGACCATCACGAACCCCGGAATCTTTGGGCCGCAGTTTGGCTTGCCTATCATTCTGCAACCGCAGGTCGCGATTCTGGGTATGGGTGGCATCTTTAAAGAGCCGGTGGTGATGACTGACGAAGACGGCAATGATTCGATTGCCGTGCGCCATATTATCCGGCTGAGCATCGGTTACGATCACCGGATTATTGACGGCGCAGATGCCGACCAGTTCATGGTGGCAGTGAGAGAGTATCTGGAGAATTTTAACGAGGATATCGGTTAGGAAAGTTTGAATAGCGAATCCTTTACGTTTTTTGCGATCAGGATTTGGCTAGCGGTTCAGAGGCTGCCAGTGCGCCTTAATTATTAAAGAATTTAAGGTATCGGTAAAAAAGCGATTTCTTCTGGCTTGCGGCAGCATAAGGGCATCCCTTAGCTGCCGTCTTTATTTTACTGAGATTTTACAGGCGCTTCCGCGATTCAACCGTAGTACCCAACTGAATCCCGTTTGTAATCAAGTTCTTGGGGCTTTGCCGGCCCTGAGCCTGTGACCGATTATCTAACGTTACTAGGGTAATGCTAGTCTGGATTAGCTTTGCCGCAAGAGCGTAAAATTCTATCCGAATAGTTAGCAAATCAAAAAAATAAACTCCAGAGATTTTTCAAGAGGCTGGTCCTATATGTTAAAGCTATCCGGTATTCTGCTGGGATTTGCGATGCTTGCCTGCATGGTGGGTTGCGGCGGCGGCAGTTCCGGTCAACCAACACCCACTCCCACTCCGTTCAATACATCTTCTGTAACTCCTTCAGGAGTTAGTGTGCCCATCGGCGGCACACAGCAATTTACTGGTATTGGATTTCCGGGCACAATTACATGGACCATCAGTCCATCCATTGGCACAATTGACTCAACCGGCCTCTATCATGCGCCCGCAACTTTTCCGTCACCCAATAATTTGACGGTTACGGCAACGTCAGGCAGCACCACCAGCAGCACCAGCGCGTCTGTGGTTTTTCCGAATGACAATGCAGGCGCCCAATCTGCGCCCGTCAAGCTGGGTTCTTCCGGCGGCAACGCCCTGGATGTTGGAGCTAAAGTGTGTTGCATTGGCACCCTGGGCAGTTTGTGGACCCGGGCCGACCTGCCTAACCCCGTCATTTTGAGCAACAATCACGTTTTCGCCAGATCAGGTCAGGGCACTCCCGGTGAAGCCATTGGTCAGCCTGGACAGGCCGCGTGCTTCAATGCTCCTATTACAGTGGCCAACCTCACGGAGCAGGCAACGCTTGTCCCTGCAGGCACCCAACAAGGCCGAACTGGCGCAGCACCCAGCAACGTGGATGCCGCTATTGCCCAGATAATCGCAGGCCAGGTGGATACGGCCGGCACGATTCTTGATCTTGGCGCGTCCGGCACTACCACCATTGCTGCGGCAGCGCCTTCGGCAACTATAGCTACGCCAGCGTTGAACATGGGCGTGGCCAAGAGCGGACGCACCACCGGCCTTACCTGCTCAACCATTTCGTCAATCAACACCAGCGTCACCATTGCTTATGAAACTTCGTGCGGCACGGGCGTGACCGCATTCAACGCTACGTACACCGGTCAGGTTGTAGTGAATGGCGGCAATTTCAGCGCAGGCGGTGATTCCGGTTCGCTGATTGTAACCAAGGACAGCGCAGAGCCTGTTGCGCTGCTCTATGGCGGCAGCACAACAGACACCGTCGCCAACCCAATCCAGGATGTAATTGCAGCCTTTAAAAACGGCGCTAATGCGCTGACTCCCGTTGGAGGCGCTGACCACGCTGTAAGCTGCGCTCCGGAAAACTCCGCCGGCGCACAGGTGGCTGGCGGCCTCTCCACAACTGTGCCTATTTCCGCTTCAGAACACACTCGCGTTGCCGCGGTCCAGGGCCACGCTGCCACGCTGCTGAAAGATGCAGCCATCGAGGGCTTTGCTGTCGGCGCCAGTGCTGATAGTCCGGGCGAAGGCGCTCTGATCATCAAAGCATCCAGAGGACTCAGCACGCCGGTTTCGCCAGTGATTGACGGCGTTCGCACCCGCGTGGTCTTTGATCGTGCCAGCGGCGCGCAACCCATCATTGGCCAGACGGAAATTGATCGCGCAACCGCAACCAAAGAAGCCCATGTAAACGAATTTATGGGCAAGCCAGGAATCCAGGGTATGGGCGTCTCAATAAGCGCTGATAACCCAGCGGAAACCGCTATCTCAATTTATGTGATCGAGGGCACGGAACACCCGCCGATTCCGGCAACGATTGATGGTGTACGCACCCGGATATTCTCTGGATCGCAATTCAAAGCCTATTGATCCAACGCAAGAATCAAACGGGCCCCGGCAAAAACCGGGGCCTTTTTTTAAGCGATCCGCAATGCCGACCTTCGCCTGAACGCAATGGCAGAATCAGTGATGCTGTGAATTTGTGTCGGGGTAATTTGATGAAGGGCTAGCGAATACCCATCTCTCGCGCCGCCTGGGCTGCGACATCGGGCATGGAGCCGACTGGAACAATTCCAATGGCATATTGCTCCAGCGTTTCTCGCGCAAAGCCCACCGCATCGTTATTTGCCGGTAAGTCATCTTCTATCACTGCGGTAAGCTGGGCCTGTTTGCCTTCTGCTTTGGCAATGCCCTCGCGCAGTTGCGGGAATGTAAACGCAAGGATTTTGGCTGCATTTGGATCGGCAGCCAACGCTACGGCATGAAACAGCTTGACTGTTCCGTTCGGGCTGTAGCCGCAGTCGATCTTGAGCGGATCGCCGCTGCGCGTGTAACGTGAAACAGCAATGTTCTGCGACATCAGCGGCCAGACGCCGGCACTTTCAAATTCAGCGCGCATCTTCTGGAAGATCGCCTGACGCGCACTCAGATCGCGCTGCTGCCGTCGGCGCGGGCGCTCCAGATAAAGCCGGGCCAACTCGTCCGCTTCCGCCGTGGGCGATTCAGCCAGACAGCCCTGAAATTCCGTTGGCTGCAACGCATTGGAAAATGAATCCTGAATGCGGCGCAGGATAAACTCACGGTCGCCGTTCATCTCCCGCAGCTTTTCGCGCAGGTCGGTCTCCATCGCTTCCAGAACTTCCACATCAGCCTGAGGATCTAAACTGCGCACGCGCGACCAATCATGGGTAAAGCGTACTTCGGCGCTTCCTGCGGGCGGCAACAGCACCAGACCGATGTTCACAAATTCATTCTTCACTGCATCGGGCGCATAGCGGAGCAGAAAAAATCGACATTGAAGTCTTGAAGCCACTATTGCACCATCGCCTTCTGCGCTTGTGGCGCCGACTGTCCCCAGGCAGGAAAGGGCTTGCGCGACGAGTTGCGAAATGCCGTGATCAGTTCGCGCACCTTGCTTCTGCGCTCGATAATTGCATCCATCAGCTTCTTCAACGCGTCCCAGTCGCTACCGATCCACTCCGGTGGAATGTCTTCGGCAATGTTACGAATGGCAATCGGATCAAAGTTTTCTACGCGCGAAAGCCACGGCTCCAGAGATTCCCAGCCGCGCACTTCCTGATAGACATAGTTACGCGTATAAACGCCGCGCAGCGCCGAGTCCGGAAAGTCCCACTCACCGGCATTGAAACAATATCCCTGGTCGATGAACGTGGCCGTATATTTACGCTCCTGCGTTTTCTTCCAGAAAACGGCCTGACGTCCGTTGGCGTTGCCCAGCCATTTGTCTGCCACCAGCATTCCAGCAAACGTTGCCATGTTGCGGACCTTGGGCAACATGCTCTCCGGCAAATAATCAAAGGCTTGGCCTTCCGCGGGATCGCAAACAAAGCGCGCCCCAAACTGCAATCCGGGTTTGCAACGCGCTGAGAATCCGCCGATATCCATGTGCAACTCCAGCGTATTGTCAATCAGCCAGTCTTCCACTTTTACGATCTCAGTGACCGGCACCGGAAGCCCGATGCGCTCAGCCAGCCTGGTGGCCAGCAGTTCATTGGCCAGCACGCGCAGATGCTGTGGATTGTTCTGGAATTTGACTACGTAGAAGTGGCCGTCATCAGCGCGCATCAAATGCGCTTGCGCGCCTCCGCGCATTCGCCGTACATGCTGGACTGCTTCCACGGGCATGGCGGGATTTTAACATCCAGCTATAAGCAATCAGCAGTCAGCCGTTACTTCCCATTCGCCCCGTTATACACTTTCATGAACTTTTCAACGCTATCCACGTAAACATCGGCAAAGTCCACTACGTAGCGCCGCTGCAATATCAGATCCTTGGCATCCTGGAGTGACCAGCCCAGAGCGCGCATGATGGCCAGGGTCATCATAGGCGCGCGATGCACGCCGGCTGCGCAGTGGGTATAAACTTTGCCGTTCGGGCCTTTCAGGGCTTCCAGAGCGAATTTTACCCCGGCTTGAAATAGCTCCGGCGGCTTGGGCATAAAGTCGTCATCAGTAGGATTGTGCAGCACCTGCACCGGATAGCCCTGGGCCAGCGGGCGATCGTCAAACTCAATCTGCATATTGATGATGTGTGTAACGCCACCCTTCACCAGCGTGGCCATATTTTCGTCATTCCAGATTCCGCCACCAACTGCAATGCGGTCCGTCACCCAGGTCATGTCCATGAATTAATGTTAGCAGGAAGCACTCCGAAGTCTCGAAGCTAGAGAGGGAACTCTATTGTAATGAGGATTCAGGGGGCAAAATGAATAGAGTTTCTCGCTGCTCCATCAGAGGCTTCCTAACCTAAATAGCGACTCAGCAAAGGGGTTCCTCACTTCGTTTTGGGACAAAGAAAAGGCCAATGCTGATTACGGCCCTCTCTCCGTTAGAATAGAGTTTTATGCTTCTTTTGGAGGAACCATGGATCAGCTAGCAGGAATAATTGGCTCACGCCGCAATGAGGACATTGCCCTCGATATGATGAAGTTCATCGCCACCACCACCAACTACGGCAAGACGGCCTCGGCTGCCGGCGCTGGGTTCCATGGCGGCACAGAGAACAAATCTGAGGACTATGCCTCTCACCTGATGGAGCTATATACTCGCTGCCTGGCTACCGTTAACGGAAAGAAATAGCGAACGAATTTGGTTTGCGCAGAAGCCAAAATCCAAGGATAATCGGGGCAGCTGAAAGTTGGCCCCACACCCAGTGAATCTGCCCAATTACATTACGCTCTCGCGGATTGCCGCCATCCCGCTGATCATGTGGATTCTTACCACCTCTTCATTCAGCGCGCGCAACAATACCTTGCGAGTGGTGCTGGCGTCTGCCATCTTTATTCTGGCTTCAATTACTGACGGCCTTGATGGCTACCTGGCGCGGCGTCGCGGGCAGATTACCACCATGGGCATGCTGCTTGATCCGCTGGCGGACAAGCTGATGATTGCCGCCTGCTATATCACGCTGCTCCGCCTGGTGCCGGACATTGTGAATGTCTGGGTTGTGGTGATTATCCTTGGGCGCGAATTTCTTATTTCCGGCCTGCGCTCCATTGCCGCCTCTGAAGGTTTCACCATTGAAGCCAGCGAGTTGGGCAAGCTGAAGATGGTCGTCCAGATTGTTTCTGTTGTCGCGGCAATTCTGGCCATCCGATGGGACATCTGGACGCTTAATCTCGGCTTTCTCTCTTTTGTGCTGTCGGTTGACCTGGTGGCAAAGATGGCCATCTGGTTTATGGTGGCGGTTTCCATTATTTCTGCAGTTGATTATTTCTGGGCCTTCTGGAAGAAGATTGATATCCGGGTGGACCGCCGACGCCGCCGTCCTTTTATCTTGAGCCGGCGCAAGAAAAAAACGTTGCAACAGGCAGAAGCCAACAACCCAGCCAAAGCGCATTGAGATCAGGAGCCGACCATGCTGCTTATTGATGATCTACTTTTAGCCCCATTCAAAGGCTGGAACTTCATCATGCGCACCCTGCTCAAAGTGGCTGAAGAGCAATGGACTGACGACGCTCCTCTCAAAGAACAGCTTCTCGCCCTGCAGGTCGAGTTGGAAGACGGTTCTATCACTGAAGAGCAATATCTTGAAGCTGAAGCGGCTATCCTGCGCGAGATTCGCGAGGTACAGCGCCGCAAGATCGAACTGGCCGGCGGCGATCCTGATGCTTTTGAAAGCGGCATCACAGGCTCAGCAGTTCAGGAAGGCTCTGGGGCTTCAATTACCTGGGACCCCAACGAAGAATAACCCGAGTTTCTCCCCACCTTTCCACAGCCAGCTTCTTGTATAATTGATCGTGCACCCCAATAGGTTCCACGGCCACTGG
>DASRDW010000300.1:0-5128 GCA_035652415.1 Candidatus Angelobacter sp.
TGATAGATGTACCCGGCTCAATGCGAACATCCTGGCCGCGGGTCATTAGCACCGTTGCCAGCCCAGCCAAGCCGCCAATGCCTGCGCCGCCAAGCGCCCCCGTCCTGCTGCCCGTAATAACACTGCCGCCCACAGCGCCTATCCCAGCGCCTTCACCGATCGTCTTGGCATCCTTGCCTTTTTGGCTGTCAGCTTTGATAACGCCCTCATCGTCCACACTGGAACTGCTAGATCCAGAGTCATGATGAACTGTGCCCGGCATATCCACGGTATAACCGTTGGGAAAAATCAGCGTGTTAAACCGAAAGAGGATCTGTGCGCGCCCTTTAATCCGGCCTGCACGCTCCGCTTTTACTACCTCGCCTTTCACGTAAGTCCCGGCAGGGATCACGATCACGTTATCCACTACCACCGGGAACGCCGTTTGGCAGTAAACACCATCTCCAACCCGGGTGTTCTTTGTATCAATGGCGCTTTTAAGCGTAAGAGGAACTTCGGTTCCGGCGGGTACGGTTACCTGTTTCAATGAGCCTTGAGCGGCAGGAGCGGACTGCTCTGGAGCAGCGGGTTGTTCCGGGGCATTTTGCGCCAAAGCGACAACGGACGACACAAGCACAACACAGAGCAAGCCTCGCATGAGAGTACCTCTTTCGGGTAGATTGTAGTGCTCTCCTGGAACGAAGTCACCTGCTGATTCTTGCTTGCTCCATCTCAGAAATAATGGCCCGGGCGCCCTCCGCTGGATCTGCAGCGCGGGTAATAGGGCGGCCAACCACGATATGGCTTGCTCCATTCACAATGGCCTGGGCTGGCGTAGCGATTCTCTGCTGATCATTGCCCTCTGCTCCGGCAGGCCGTATGCCCGGCGTCACGATAGCAAAGCCTTCGCCAAGGGATTTTCTGATCAGCAAAGCTTCTCTCGGCGAACTGACGATTCCCTGGCATCCGGCGTTCTGGGCCAGCGCTGCCATGCGCAGGGCCTGGTCGGTAACTCGCCCTGCGATACCTGTCTCTTCCAGGTCTTCATCGCTTAGGCTGGTAAGGACGGTCACAGCCAATATGTTCAGCTTGCCATCTGCTGCTTCCGTGGCTGCACGCAGCATGGCAGAACCACCGCTGGCATGGACGGTCAGCATGTGCACCCCGAGATCGACTGCGCTCTTTACTGCATGGCTAACGGTGTTTGGGATGTCATGCAGCTTCAAATCAAGAAAAACACGCTTTCCTGAACGAACCAGATCACGCACAAAGCTCGGACCTTCAGCTGTAAAAAGCTGCAATCCCACTTTATAGATACCAGCCGCATCTCCAATTCGCTGGACAAGCTCCTGGGCAGCGCTGGCGCTGGAAACATCCAGAGCAACAATGAGCCGTTCCCGCATCCCGGAGGATGCGGGCGAGGCAAGAGTGCTGGAAAGCTTGGAAGCCATGCTTCCCAGTATATATTTGTCGCTTATTGTCCGCTGTAAGCCTGGTTTACTGCCACGTGTTCAGGCTGAATCAGGTCAAGCCGGACCCGCTCCACGCCGTCGCGGAAGTTGAGCATTCGGGCGGCGCTGTAGCTTAGGTCCATGATGCGATTGCCCACATAAGGGCCGCGGTCATTGACCCGGACGATGATCCACTTGCCATTCTTGAGGTTGGTAACCTTTACAAAGGTTCCCAAAGGCAGCGTACGGTGAGCGGCTGTGAACTCGAACATGTCGAAATCCTCGCCGCTGGCTGTGGTCTTGCCATGAAACTGTTTTCCATACCAGGATGCATTTCCAACCTGGTAGGGTTTGGGTTCAGCCTTAACTTTCTTGGCTGTGTTTGAGGCCACGGGGATGGCGCTGTTTTTGGCTCTGGGCTGTTGGTGGTTTGGAACTGGAGCCGCCCCCACGTTGGCAGCCAAAAATAAGGCCACCGCCAGAATGGACAGTACTCGGTTCATGCAAACTCCTTGACATACAGAATCTGGGTTCCCCAAGTGACGCCGCCGGTAATTCTATGGATTGCAAAGACAAAATAGCAATCGCCTTATCTTCTCCGAAACTCCGAGCGTGTCTTTTTTACCACTGTTCAAGCTGCTTGGTCTAAGCTTCTTACCTTAATCATTGTACCCGAACTTAGATGCTCCCCAACAGAAACCTGTTGTTTTAGGATTACTATTGATTTGCAAAATAATCTCTTATATATCAATATCTTAGAAAGAAAATAGTCGCCTGAATCTGTTTCTCTCCAATACTTAGACGGTTCCAGCGTTGAAAAGCCTTGCACACGCCAAGTGCAAGGTGAAATTTACTACTTCACGAGCCCTCCATCCACGGCCGCTTCTTTATACTGAATTGGCCGTGCCATCTGACCGCGAAGTCGAAATTAAGTTCCTGATTGCTGATATGGACGCCCTGACCAGCCGCCTGACGGAGGCTGGCTTCAGCGTCATCACCCCCCGAACCCACGAATTCAATACCCTCTATGACCAGTCCGGCGGCAAGCTTCGCCGCCGCAGCGCCCTGCTGCGGCTCAGGAAGTTCGGCGAAAAATGGACCCTTACCTATAAGGAAAAAAGCGGCCCCAGCGGAGGGAGGCACAAGTCGCGCCGGGAGATTGAAACCCCGGTTGAAAACGGCGAAGCTGCAGCCCGGATCTTTGAATCCCTGGGGTTCAAGCCAAGCTTCCGCTATGAGAAGTTCCGCAGCGAATGGAGCGACCCCACAGGGCACGTGGTGCTGGATGAAACCCCTATCGGCGCCTACGGCGAGATTGAAGGGCCTCCCAAATGGATTGACGCGACCGCGCAATTGCTCCACATTGCACACAGCCAGTACATCACGCTCTCTTACGCTGAACTGTTTGCTGCCTGGAAACGTACAACAAAGAGTAAAGCGGCAGAGATGACGTTTGCTGCCATAAATTTGCCCCGATAATCGCCGGGACGAAACGCACTGCGCAACAAGCTCTCTAGCAAGGCACTAGAAGATAGCAATTTTCGCGCTACAATTCTCGGCAACTGTTTTCTTTTCGAGCGTTGCCCGTTTCTAGTCCGCCCTCGGGAGTAGCCCATGTATGATTACATCATCATCGGCGCCGGTTCTGCCGGATGCGTGCTGGCTAACCGCCTGAGTGAAGACCCAAAAATAAAAGTGCTGCTGCTGGAAGCCGGTGGCCGCGATGCCCGCAAAGACATTCAGATTCCGGTTGCATTTTCCAAGCTCTTTAAAACTCCCTGTGACTGGGCTTATTACACAGATCCGGAAGCGCAACTCGCCAACCGCAGTTTGTACTGGCCGCGCGGCAAGGTCCTGGGTGGCAGCAGTTCCATTAATGCGATGATCTATATCCGCGGCAACCGTTCCGACTATGACGGCTGGCGCGATCTAGGCAATCCCAGCTGGGGCTATGACGATGTGCTTCCCTACTTCAAAAAATCTGAGAACCAGCAGCACGGCGCGTCTGAGTATCACGGAGCAGCAGGCCCTTTGCATGTAAGCGATCTCCGCACCATCAACCCTCTCTCTGAAGCGTTTGTTGCTGCAGGGCAGGAAGTCGGATTCAAATGCAATCACGATTTCAATGGCGAATCGCAGGATGGATTCGGCTTTTACCAGGTCACGCAGTTCAACGGAAAACGCCACAGCGCGGCTGCCGCCTTCCTGCATCCGGTCATGTCGCGGCCCAATCTAACCGTGAAGACTGACGCACATGTATTCGGAATTTATTTTGAACGCAAGCGCGCAGCCATTGTGAGCTTTCAGCAAGGTGGCGGGAGCGCGCAGGAGCGTGCCGAGCGAGAAATTATCCTGTGCGGAGGAGCGATTGGATCGCCGCAACTGCTCATGCTCTCCGGCGTAGGCCCGGCAGAACATCTGCGCACCTTTGATATTCCCATGGTTTGCGATCTGCCCGGCGTGGGCCGGAACCTGCAGGACCATCCGTGCACCGGCGTGGTTTTTGAATGCACCAAGCCCATCAGCCTGGCCGGCGCTGAGAGCTTTTCAAGCCTAATGCAGTATCTCTGCTTCAAAAAAGGCCATTTAACTTCAAACGTGGCTGAGGCTGGAGCGTTTCTGAATACCTCGTCGCCAAGCCAATCTCCCAACCTGCAATTTCATTTTGGCGCAGGTTATTTTGTGGAGCACGGCTTCCAGAAATATGACGGGCACGCCTTTGCATTTGGACCAACATTGCTGCATCCATTCAGCCGTGGCGAAATCCGCTTGCGCTCCAGCAATCCCATCGATGCGCCGTCCATCCGAGCCAACTATTTTTCCGATTCCAGAGACATGGATGTGATGTTGGAAGGCGTCAAGCTCTCGCAATCACTCGTGGCTACTAAAGCATTTTCTCCCTATCGCGGAAAAGAACTGCATCCCGGCCCTAATGCCAAAGACGATCAGGCTTTACGCGCACACATCTCAAACTTCGTTGAGACGCTTTACCATCCTGTCGGCACCTGCAAAATGGGCCATGATGCAACGTCGGTCGTCGATTCGGAATTGCGCGTGCATGGCGTTGAAGGTCTGCGCGTAGTGGATGCCTCGATCATGCCGTTGGTCGTAGGCGGAAATACAAACGCGCCGACGATCATGATCGCTGAAAAGGCGGCGGATTTGATCAAGAACGGTTTCACCGCACGATTAACAGAAAGCTATGCTGGAAGCCTCGCTCCCAGCTAACCGAATGCAAGCTTTGCAATGATTTTTATTTTCCCTGCAAGAAATCATTCACCGCCTTGATGTAAATATTCGGCTGATCAACAAACGCCAAGTGTCCTGCCTGCGGCACAATCACCAGCTTTGATCCTGCGATCTTTTCATGCATTGTGCGTGAGAGACGCGGGTTCGATTCATCGTGATCGCCGCAGATCAGCAATGTGGGCACCTTGATGCTGGGCAGCTTGTCCAGATACTCTACCGATTTCAAATTGCCGTCAATCACGAACTCGCCATGTGATCCCCACATCTCTCGATAGAGGTCCCACGAGTTTGTGGTATTGCCGGCAACCGGATCATAGTTGGGATCAGGATGGTGCTGATAGAGGTACGGAAAATATCCATCGCCCCAGGCGAGTTTGGCGTAGTCGTCGGGATAACGGTTCTTCTCCCAGTCCTTGCCTTTGCCAAAGAGACCGGCTTTCTCCAGATCA
>DASRDW010000301.1:0-2898 GCA_035652415.1 Candidatus Angelobacter sp.
GCACTCAGCATTCAGCACTCAGCATTCAGCCAATGAATCTTCGAACGCGACCTCAGGGAATTGAGTCAGCGGATCATTGGGTCATTGAGCCATTGAGCCATTGTGTCTTGCCGTAACTCAATAAATGCAATGATTCAATGATCCGATAACCCAATAAATCAATCTCATTGGCTGAATGCTGATTGCTGAATGCTGAATGCTTTACTGCTGCTGCTGCTCATGCGACCGATCCACCGGCGCCACCGTGACCGCTCTCGACTGGATGACCGTTGCCGGCGCTAATTCCTCCAGCAACGGCTTATCTACCGTGGATACATACACTCCCACGCTTAATTCGCTGGTGGCTTTGCCCCTGTAGACTCCTCTGGTAGGTGGCACATCGGCGTAGTCACGTCCAATCGCCACCCGGATGTGCCGGTCACTGGCAACAAGGTTATTCGTCGGGTCAAAGGCCACCCATCCCAGTGGAGGAAGAAAAGCCTCAACCCAGGCGTGGGTTGCGCCCTGCGGCGAGCGGTCGGGAACCTTGGTGTCATGGCAGAGATAACCGCTGATATAGCGGCACGGCATGCGAAGTTTCCGCACCAGGGCAATCATGATATGGGCAAAGTCCTGGCACACACCACGGCGGCACTGCAAGGCGTCGTCAATCGGGGAGTCGACCTTGGTGCTGTTGGGCACGTAGTCGAAAGCCTTGTAGATCGCCTGATTCAGATCGAGCAGGGTTTCCAGCGGGCTTGCGCCGCGCTTCAGATCGAGTTCGCGCGCGAATTGCTGCAGCGCTTCGGTCGAGCAGGCGTAACGGCTGGGCAGCAGCATCTCCCAATGATCGCCTTCGTTGACCTGCGTATCAAAATCGCTCCAGTTGCACGTCTCGGCCGATTGCAGGGCAGGAACCGGCTGCACCTCAACGATGGCCTTGGCGGTAATCTTGATCTGCGCCTGGCTTCCTGGGATATCGAAATGATGGATGGTATTCCCCAGAAAGTCGCGATAAACCATGATGCTGGCGTGCGGGTTCACATCGAGATAAAAATTAAGACAGCGCTGCGTTCCCTCGCTGCGCGGTTGCATGCGCACCTCCATCACGCTTTCGCGCACCGCCGGCTGGTAAGCGAAGTTCGTGATGTGGCGGATGGAATAGATCATCTCGGCGCTCATGAGGCTATCGCCGACTCAATGGGATAGTCGAAGTAAATCTGCTGAATCGCGGCGTGCACCTGCCCGCACTGGTTGCGGATATTTTCCAGATACGCGTGCGCGCCGTTGGCCATGATCTCGTCAATCTGGCTGAAGCTCAGGGTCGCTTTCAGCCGGCCGGCAATTCTGGCCGGTTGCGCCGCCTTGCGCTGGGTAAGTTCACTGGTGACCTGCAGCGCGGCCTGCACCATCTCCACGGAAAAACGAATGGAGTGGGGAAAGTCCGCATTCAACAATAAAAATTCAGCCACACGCAGCGGCCGCACTTCAGCGGTGTAGACCTTGCAGTAGGCCTCAAAGGCGGTACAGCACTTGAGCAATGCCACCCACTCCAGGTATTCCGCGCTTTCCACCGCCTGGTCGGGCGGATGCGGTAAATAGCTGAAATGCGCGCCGATCAGCGAGGACAGCATGTTGGTGCGCTCAACGAACCTGCCCAGTTGAATGTAGTGCCAGCCTTCTCCGTGGCTCATGGTGGAGTCGGTGATCCCCTGAAACAGATGCACACCTTCCTGCACCGAGCGGAAAAAGGCCTGCGACAGCAGGTTCCAACTGTCTTCAGCGTGGGCATGGCTATCGATCACTTTCAGGTAAAGACGGTTGAGCTGCTCCCACATCTCTGAACTGCACTGCTCGCGTACTTGCCGCAAATTTTCGCGCGCGGTTGCAACACACGAGACGATGGAAGAAGGCGACGACCGGCTGAAGGTCAGCATATGCGGCAGGGTGATGGCATCCACTCCGCCGGCCAGCGAGACTGGAATCTGCAAGGCCGCCAGCATGCGCTGCCAGCGTTCGTTAGCCGACTCCGATGACTGATCGAGCCTGAGCTGCAAATCCACGTCAATGAGGCGGGCAGTATGCTCGGCCCGCTCCAGGTAGCGGCTCATCCAATAAAGACTGTCGGCAACTCGTGAAAGCATAATGTAATGTCTCTTCCAGTGAAGCGTTATTACCACCAAACTTGCCGGATAACGATTAAGCATTAATACAGATTAGATCTCTGATTACAGATTGAATTTGTCATTCCGAGGAGCATAAGCGACGAGGAATCCCCTATACCTTTCGAGAATTTGTGCAGCGCGCAGTTTGCACAATAGGATCGCCCCACCTAAGCCGCCTCTCCTGCCCTCCCTGCCTCACGAAGCACCCAGGTATCTTTGCTGCCGCCGCCCTGGGATGAATTCACTACCAGGCTCCCGCGCCGCAACGCCACACGGGTAAGACCGCCCGGAACCAGCGTTGCGTTCTCGCCGTAGAGGATATAAGGCCGCAGATCGATATGGCGGGCCTCCACGTCTCCATCAATAAAACAGGGCGCTTGACTGAGCGCCAGCGTAGGCTGCGCGATATAGTTGCGCGGCTCGGCCATAATTTTTTGCCGGAATTCTTCGCGCTCCTGGAATGTGCTATGCGGGCCAATCAACATGCCGTAACCGCCCGACTCGCCTACCGCTTTGATCACCAATTCTTCCATGTGTTCCAGCACGTAGCTGCGATGAGAGTTGTCGGCCAGCAGGTAAGTTTCGACGTTGGGAAGAATGGCATCCTGTTCCAGGTAGTAGCGGATGATGGCAGGGACATAAGCATAGATGGCTTTATCGTCAGCAATGCCGGTACCAATGGCATTGGCCAGGGTCACGTTTCCGGCGCGATAAGCGTTAAACAGGCCGGGAACTCCCAAAATGGAATCGGTGC
>DASRDW010000302.1:0-15524 GCA_035652415.1 Candidatus Angelobacter sp.
TAAGAAGATTATCGATGCCTATAAAGAGGTGAATGCGAACGTGGCCACGCCGGAAGGCCAGCGCTATGACGGGCAGATCGCGAAAGAGTTTACTGCACGCTATGCGCGCGCGGTCCACGATTGCAGCGCACCGGCAGGCGGACAGGCGCCCACGCTGCTGATCATGCAGGTAGGCAAAACGGGAACTGTCCAGCAGATGCTGGTAGTACCACAGGATGCAAGCGATGCGTGCCTGCGTCCGAAGCTGGAGAAGGCGTATTTTTCGCCGCCACCGAAACCGGAGTATTGGGTGAGAGTGAGCTTGAATAGGTAGTGGGCGGCTATCGGCTATTATGCGATTCGGCTTTTAGATCGGAAGAAATGGGGGATTGATGGGCTTGGGCAAGTGAGCGGGATTAGATGAGAACGTAAAGCTCGGGATCGGAAAACAAGATCTCATCACGAATGAACCGGTGCTCTACTAGGAGCTAGTCAGCGCCAAAATCCAGACACTAAAACCGGCACAACGGGAGAAAAAAGACCCGGCAGTGGGGTCAACCGGGCCTCGAATTCATAAAAAGAATCTGAAAAACCAGATTCAGATGTCATGCAGATTGCGCTGTTTGCTGCTTGGTTACGCCTTCTGCTTGCGGGCCCTTCTGACCCTGGACAATTTCGAATTCGACATCATCGCCTTCCTGCAGACTCTTGTAGCCTTCTGATTGGATGGCACTGTAATGAACGAAAACATCAGGCCCGTCGTCGCGGCCGATGAATCCGAACCCTTTTGCGTTGTTGAACCACTTTACTTTACCTTTTATTCGAGACACGTTCCTTACTCCGGGCGGCTGCCGGAAACACGATTACCTGTGGTCCCCGCAGACCGATTTTCTTCTCTTGGTTTTGCCACTGCATTTTGGGAGGGACGCGGAGACACGGGATTGTTTAACCTTCTCCCCCGATGTTTTTCACGTCTTATACCCGTTACTTTGGCTTTGGGATTATTGTGCGCTTTATTTGCGCGGCATGTCAACTAAAACTAAGCACTTAAACAGCAATGGATTACAAAGAAAAGTTTCTGCGGAATAAACAACCGCTTTTTTTGACTGCTAGCCGCCCGCACTCACTGCTTTAACGGCGAGCGATTTTCTTCTCCAGCCAAAGAAGCGATGAAATAGTCTTGGAATCGACGATTTTTCTCGTCATCACCATACGCACCGCCTGCGCCAGAGGGAAAAACCTCACGGCGATTCGCTCATCTTCTTCCGGCTGGGCCACACCTTTCTTAAGACCGCGTGCCAGATAAACAGTCATGGTCTCTGCCAAAAATCCCGGGCTGGCAAAAAAGAAGAGTGCACGCTCCCACTTGCTGGCAGTGTATCCAGTCTCTTCCAGCAACTCGCGTTTGGCGGCGGCCAACTCTCTTTCACCAGGATCAATGCGCCCTGCCGGCAGCTCCCACATGCGTCGCCCGGCCGCATAGCGATACTGCCGTTCCAGCAGCACTCGCGGCTGGCGTGTTGAGTCATCCACGGCCAGCACAACAATAGAACCGGAATGCCGAATCACATCGCGTCGCGCGCGGACGTTGCCCGGCTCTTGCACCTCATCGGTAGTCACGGTGAAAACCGGGCCGCGAAAGGAGGTTTTGGACGAGAGAACGCGGACCAGAGGCTTAGGTTTTGCGCGGCGTGAAGGCATGGATCGATTCTAGCAGTCGACGATCACGGCGAACCTTCGTGTTTCTCCGGTTTCCCTGGTTCTATCGAGATAAAAATCCACTAATGGTTTAAAAAATCGGCGCTGACCTATAAAAAATTGGCACGCGGTTCTTGTGAGTAGGTATAGAATCTGCCGTGATCTGAACGGAGAACTTGCAACATGAAAAAGTTGATCGCCTTGGTCCTGCTCATCTGTGTTCCTTTCGTCATTTGGGCGCAGGAAGGAAACACATTCAATAAAGTCCGCTACAACGGCGGCAGCATCTCCACCAACGTCAAGCCCGACGATTGGGACAACAAGCTCACGGTCAGCTCTGAGGCTATTGTGTTCACGCTGAAGGACGGTCAAATCATCTCCATACCTCCGCACCAGGTCACGTCGCTGAGTTACGGACAGGAGGCGCACCGCAGAGTAGGCACAGCTGTTCTCATCGGCGTTTTTTCTCTGGGTATCGGCGCTCTGAGCGCCCTTCATAAGACCAAGCTGCACTATATTGGTGTGAACTACGATGACAAGGACGGCAAAAAACAAGGGCTTCTGCTGCAGGGTGATAAAAATAATTTCCGTGCGATGATTGTCGCGCTTCAGGGCGTGACTGGTCTTCCTATCTCAGTCTCGGAGAAAGAACGGGGTGAAATACCCGCAGGCATCACCACACAGACTGCAAAGCCGGAAGAGACGAAAGCCGCTGAATCAAAAGAACCCGGCAACGCTACGGCCCCTGCTTCTTCTTCTGGTGCTGCTCCTGCCGCGGCTACATCAAATGTCACTGCGGCGGAAGCCGACGCGATTATTGCTCTGGTCTCCACGCCGGCGGGCGCTGACGTAAACGTGGATGATGCTTTTGTGGGCAGCACTCCGGCAACCCTCAAGCTCAAGCCCGGCAAACACACCATAAAAGTTTCAATGGCGGGATACAAGGATTGGGCGCGGGACATGACGGTCCTTTCCGGTTCGCAGGTTTTGTTGACGGCCACAATGGAAAAAACGAATTAAAGTTTGCTGTCGAACCAAAGTGCAGCTGACTTTATATTGCCGCGCTGTTGCTATATCGCAGTAGCTTTTCTATCAGCGTTCATCAGCCGTAAGGTTTTGCCTTTCCGATCCCCGATTTCCTTCGTTTGCCAAGATCCATTCTGGCTAGTAGCTAGCGGCTAGAAGCCAGTAGCTTTTTTGATCAGCGCTCATCAGCGGTAAGGTTTGCCGATTACGGCGATTCCGGGATCACCAGACCGAGCCGATTTTGATTTTCCTATTATGGCAATATTGGCAATCTCTTTGTTATTCTCGCCGTGATGCCACGCAGGCGCACAGACAAGCCGAGCATCACCCTCATCGGGGCAGGAAACCTGGCCCGCACGCTTGGTCCTGCTTTGCATGCAGCCGGTTACAAGATTGATGCGGTAGCTGCGCGTGAGACCGCCTCTTCCCGCCGCCGCGCTGCCATGCTGGCCAGAACGCTGGGCGCCAACGCAATTCCGCTGGAACAAGCTGGGCCTGACTCTGACATCATCTGGATCTGCCACACCGATGACGCTCTGGCAGAAACGGCACGCCAACTCGCGCGCAAGCGCGGCTGGCAGGGCAAAATTGTTTTTCACTCCAGCGGTGCACTCTCCAGTGACGTGCTTTCTCCGCTCCGCCGTGCGGGCGCGCACGTGGCCTCTCTGCATCCTATGATGACGTTTGTTCCTGGCGCTTCGCCAAAAATGAGCGAGATCCCCTTTGCCGTGGAAGGTGACCGCCTTGCGGTAATCGCTGCGCGGCGATTGGTAAAGAACCTCGGCGCTGAAATCTTCTCCATCCAGAAGCGGTTCAAAACGCTCTACCACGCTCTGGGTTCGTTCTCTTCGCCCATGCTGGTAGCGACCCTGGCCACGGCAGAGCGTGTAGGCAGTGCCGCCGGCCTAAGTCCAAACCAGACGCGCAGAATCATTGCGCCCATGCTGCGCGAAACCATCAAGAATTATTCTGAGCGCGGCCCTGCAGCGGCCTTCAGCGGTCCCATCAAGCGCGGCGACATCAATACCATCCGCCGCCACCTCCGCGAACTCAAGCGAGTGCCCGCCGCAAACGAGGTCTATCGCGTGCTAATTAAGTCGGCGTTAATGGATTTGCCCGCGCGCAATCGCCGCGAACTCAGTCGGCTTGTGCGTTAGCGCACTGCTATCAGCGTAGAAGGCAAATTACGCACATATTCCCAGCTCAGCCAATAGCGATGTTACAACAACGAACGTGCGCCACGTTCAGTAATCTGGTTGATGTACATCAGCCTTTTTAAGTCTGGAGTGCCGATGGCTACGACGGTACCGTCATTCATGTCGTAAAGAAAAATGAAGATTCCACTGCCCTGGTGCTCGTCGGGAATTCCGCACTTCCGAACGATATCCTGCATGCTGCTCGTCGTGGTGAACGAAACAAAGCACGTTACGTTTCTTGCAGTTTTCGGTGCATCAGGGAGTTTGATTTGAGGCGGGATTAGTTGGGGGATATCCGTCATGTACCTCGGTAAGCTTTTGACGGTTCTGCGTGGCCTGGATTCAGTCTGGACATTTCCACTAATAAGCTGCAGTTGAGTGGTTTCCGCCTCGAAGTAAAAATAATCATAAGCGTGGGCTTTGGTTCCTCGTTCTGTTGGGTCTGCGGGAGGATCGTGATAAAACCTGAGGGTGCCAGTTACCTCGACGAGTTTGCCTTCCATTTCCGAGTAGGGCTCTCCCCACTCAAACGTCGACGACAGGTTAACGAGATAGACCTCCTGATTGCCGACCAAGATATATGGGCCGATCTTACCCTTTAGCGAAAACTTTCCTCGAATGGTGATTTGTTTTCCGATAAGCGTGAGTAATGCCTGATCCGAGTCTGGAATTGAATCTTCTGGCGTCGAGCGCGGATGGCCACAGCCTCCCATGAGAAGCACGGTCGCGATCGACAAAAGAATAGCTGCGTGCAAGCCCTTCGAGAGAGGATCAGTCACCGATTTTCCTCCACGTCCCTCCACAAACTGTTGTGAACTCAGAGAGCCTTGATTCCGTCGCTCCCTTCACGCCCTTTGCGGTGAAATGGTTTGACTGGCTAATAGCTAATGGCCAATAGCTGTTAGCTACCGTTCCGAAAACAGATGTCCCATCTTTTCTTTCTTGGTATTCAGGTAGCGCTCTGAAGCGGCGTGCGGTTCAACTTCAGCGGGCACGCGTTCTACCACCTTGATTCCCGCCGTCTCCAGCGCAGCAACCTTCTGCGGATTGTTGGAGAGCAACTTCACTTCCTTCAGTCCCAGCGCCTTCAGAACTTCCCCCGGAAGCTGGAACTCGCGATGGTCGGCCTTGAAGCCCAGTTCTTCATTCGCCTGCACCGTGTCCAGTCCCTGGTCCTGCAATCCGTAGGCTTGCAGCTTGGCCATCAAACCAATGCCTCGGCCTTCTTGCTGCTCATAGATCAAAACACCGGCACCTGCCTGCGCAATCATTGAAAGCGCCATCTCCAGTTGCTGGCGGCAATCGCAGCGCAGAGAGCCAAAAACATCGCCGGTCAGGCATTGCGAGTGGATCCGCACCAGCGGCGGCACAGCATGGATATCGCCCATCACCAGCGCTACCGCTTCTTCTTTTTTGGTGCCAATGTTATTTGTGGAATCTGGCGTGGACTGGTTCGCCGCAGCCGATGCCGCCGAACCCCCGTTCGCTCGTTCCGATGCAAACTGGCCTTCAAAGCCCATAATGCGGAAATGTCCCCAGCGCGTGGGGAAATCGGCTTCCGCCATCTTGCGGAGTGTAAAAGCAGGGCTCACACCACTATTATATAGAGACTACTGCTTCGTTATGATCTCGACCGCGTTTGGAACAACACTAAGAGTGATTGCCGGCTGTTGCTGCCTTGCAGCATCAATGTTGGCCAATGCCGAATGCAAAAATGCGCAAGCAGCGGATGTTCCGCACGGCGCGAATGAAACAGTTGAACTGCCTCAACAAAAATTACACAGTCTTTTTGGAACAGTTCAGTTGCCCGGCGGAAAAGCTGCGGATGACATTGTTGTCGAAGTTTACCGTCGCTTAGAATCAAAAGGCGGCGATGATGCCAGGGAGCAGACCAGGCTTGTCGCCTGTGTGACCGGCAACGATGGCGGGTTTTCTTTCAATGACATCAAGCCAGGAAGATATCTACTGATTGTTGGCACGCGCAAAGCTGATGGCATGAATGAGTTGTATGTCCCAATCCTCCTGAAGAAGAGTTGGTGGAGGGGAAAAGGCTCGAGTCTAAGACTCACCTTAGTCATTGGAACTTGACTTGAACCGCAAAAGCCAGGATTTCTGCACCCGTGACGAGTGATTCACGTCATCCTGTCATTTCCGTCAGCAGCTCTACAGACAGCAACGTCTCCGGCGAATCGGGCTTGGCCTCAAACAGCTTCTTCCACTCAGGGTTTGAGTTTTCATAAGCTGTGCGCGCGCCATACGCAGCCATATCGTCATATTCAATCATCATGATCACCGGACCAGTATCCGGGCCCGGCACTGTGCTGCGAAATAGCCGGAACGACTTCGGCATCACCTTGCTTGCGAATTTTGGGGAACCAGCTTCCTGCAGCTTGGCCATAAAATCCGCCATTCTTCCCGGCTTGACCTGGTATTTAAAGATTGCGATCACTGGCATGGTAAGTTCCTTAGGGTGTTGAAGAAATGGCAATTATAAGGCCGTTCGGCCCTGTCCACGTGCTAACATCTGCTTATGACGATCAGCGACACATCTCCTGAAGTCGAGGCGATGCAACTCGAGATTCGGCGAAAAATGACAGGCGCACAACGATTGCGTCTTGCGCTGGAGATGAGTCAGTTTGCTCGAGAGCTGAGAAAAGCTGGTATCCGGCAGGATCATCCTGACTGGACTGAACGGCAAGTCATGATTGAGCTTTTCCGGCTGGCCTTTTTTCCTGAACCTCTGCCTGCCTGGGTACGATGAACCCGGCTGAGGTCTTTCGTCAGATCACGCAAGCGCTTGACCAGGCGGGAATACCTTACATGCTCACCGGTTCTTTTGCCAGCAACTTATATGGTGCAGCCCGCGCAACTCAGGATATCGATCTTGTCATCTCCGCAAGCCCGGACCAGATTCAAAAGGCCCTCGGCTATCTCTCGTCCAAAGACTATTACTATGATCTTCAAGATGCCGTTGAAGCATCGCGTCTGAAATCCATGTTTAACATTCTCGACATGGCGGGCGGTTGGAAAATTGATCTCATATTCATGAAGCCCGGAGAATATCACCGGGAGGCATTCAGTAGACGGGTTCCATCCGAGATTGATGGCGTTCCGCTCGTTGCTGTGACAGCAGAAGACCTGATTATTGCAAAACTTGACTGGGCCAGAATGGGCGAATCGTTGCGCCAAATACACGACGTGGCGGGAGTGCTGAAGCTTCGCCACGACTTGCTGGACCACGCATACATTGAGAAATGGGTCAAAGAGCTTGATCTCACCAGCCAATGGGCTCACGCCCGCCAGCTTGCCGGCGTCTAATCAACATAACTGTGGCGCAAATTTGAACATACGCAAATTTTCTCTCCACTTTCATTCATTGTATGTGCCATTCTTTGAGCACTGGAGTCGTAGGAAAGCAAGCCCATGATGCATCACCTGAAATCCATTTTCATTGTTGCGTTTCTTCTATGGATTTCGTTTGCTGCCCCTGCGCAAAGCATTGAACCATCATCCCCTGGCTCTCAAACTCCCGAGCTTTCGGTGCGCTCAAACCTGGTGCTGGTGCCGGCGCTGGTAAAGACCAAAATGGGCAAGCCTGTCTTTTCGCTTAACGTCGATGATTTCATCCTTACCGATGACGGTGTTCCGCAGCCGCTGCGGATGGAGGCAGGCACTTTGTCACAGCCTCTCGCCCTGGTTGTAATTGTGCAGACCGGAGGCCTGGGAGCATCGCACCTAAAAGACTATCGCCATCTTGGGCCGATTCTGGATGCGGTGATTGGCGGTGTTCAGCATCGCGTTGCTGTGGTCGGCTTTGACAGTGAGCCTCGCGTCGAGCACGACTTCACCGCCAATACTGATGCGGCGGCGCTTGCCATCTCCTCACTGCAGGAAGGCGATGAGGGCGCAGCTATTCTTGACGCGCTCAGCTTTGGCATTGACCTGCTGCGCAGTCAGCCGGGAGAGTATCGTCGCGCCGTCCTGTTGGTCAGCGAAACCATTGATAGCGGCAGCCAGACCAGCCTGGAAGATGCGGTCCGCGCCGTTGAGGATACAAACACCTCCATATACAGCTTCGGCTTTTCCAGCACCCGCGCAGCCGTGGCCCATGAAGGCGCCAAGCTGCCCGTGCCAGGAGGAACTGCATACTCGCATGAACCGTATGCGCCTGGCGGATGTATGAGCAAAGATCCAAAAGCCGATCCAGACGCTCACGGCAAACGCAGCACCCAGGCATGGGATTGTGCCGCCGATCTCCTGCCGCCACTGCGGCTGGCGCGGATGGCCTTCCTCGCCGCAAAAGATGGCATCAGGAGCAATGTGCCCAAGTCTGTGGCGCAACTCACCGGCGGCGAATACTTTCCCTTCCACGACGCAAAAACGCTGGCCGCGCACCTGATCCCCATCTCCAACGATGTGCCCAACTACTATGTTCTGAGTTTTCGTCCGCAATCGCCGCATCCTGGCCCACATGCGCTGGAACTGCGCCTGAAAGACAAGTCAAGCTACGAGCTGAAGGCGCGCAAAGGATATTGGGTGGACTCTGGGACTGAGACGAAGGAGTAGACAGCCCATCAAGATCAGCCTGCTTCGGCAGGCGATTCGTGCTCGTGCATCGACTTCTCATCCCAAATTCGAATCACATGACCATCCGGGTCCGCCAACTCTGCGCCGTAGCCCCAAAAGACCTTTTGAGGCGCGTGCCGAAACTTAATGCCTGCCTCGCTTAGACTGCGGTAGGCTTCATCCACGTTATTGATTTGAAAATAATGCACGCAATCACAAGCTGACGGAATGTTGCGGACTTGCTCCAGAAACAGCGTGAGGCCGCTGTCGTCATGCATGGCGGCCACTCCCAGCTTCTCTTTGCCGCCATCAGCGCTCTCAAACTCAATTTTTAGGCCAAAATGTTTGTGGTACCAGTCGCGTGAAGCCCGCCAATCTCTTACGGCCAGCGCCACGTGATCGAGTTTCACCATCGGCCTAGTCTCCCGCCAGAGATTATAGGCCGTGCTGCATTGCCGGCTTCCGGCGCGTTATACTTCAAAGTTCGACTCGTATGTCAGGAGGATTCCTTATGGCCTCATCCGCAGTCAGTTTTGCCCGTGAAAACCAGCAAAAGTTTCTTGGTGAATTGAAAGACCTGCTCCGCATTCCCAGCGTGAGCACCGCGCCGGAGCACAAAGAAGATGTCCGCCGCGCCGCCATCTTCGTCGCTGACGAGCTGCGCCGCATCGGCATGGAAAATGTTGAGGTCATTCCCACACAGGGCCATCCGTTGGTTTATGGCGACTGGCTGCATGCGCCGGGCAAGCCCACCGTGCTCTGCTACGCCCACTATGACGTTCAGCCGCCCGATCCGCTCAATGAATGGGTCACGCCACCCTTTGAGCCCACCGAGCGCAACCAGAACATCTACGCCCGTGGTGCCGTCGATGACAAAGGCCAGCTCTGGATGGAGATCAAGGCCCTGGAAGCGCTCATGCGCGGCCACGGCGGCAAGCTCCCGGTCAACGTAAAGTGCATTTTTGAAGGCGAAGAAGAGGTCGGCGGAGAATCGATCGCCGCTTACATCCGCGCGCAAAAGGCCAAGCTCAAAGCTGACTTCGCTCTCGTGTGCGATACCGAGCTCTTCGCGCCCAATCTTCCCACGCTCTGCGTCGGCCTGCGCGGGCTTGTCTATACCGAAATTGAGGCTGTCGGCGCAAAGACCGACCTGCATTCCGGCATGTACGGCGGCGCGGCGCCCAATCCGTTCTTCGCTCTCATCGAGATCATCAGCAAGCTGAAAGATTCCAAAGGCAAAATCCTGATCCCCGGCTTTTACAAAGGCGTGAAGGCCCCCAGCAAAGACGAACTTAAAGCCTGGAAGCGCCTGCCCTTCAATGAAGAGCACTATCGCAAAACTGAGGTCGGATCAAAAGTCCTCACCGGCGAGCCTGGCTTCTCCGTTCTCTATCGCACCTGGGCGCGGCCAACGCTGGAGGTCCACGGTATGCCCGGAGGCTTTACCGCTCCCGGCGCAAAGACAGTGATCCCCGCTCGCGCCTTCGCCAAGGTCTCCATGCGCCTGGTGCCGAACCAGAACCCGGACGATGTTCTCAAGAAATACACCAAGTTTGTAAAAAAGCTTACCCCCAAGGGAATTGAAACCAATATAAAAGTATTCAGCAAAGGGCCGGCCTGCGTGGTGGCCACGAACAATCCCTATATCAAAGCCGCTACGGAAGCTCTGCACGATGTCTTCAAAAAAGAAACGGTCTTTATTCGCTCCGGTGGATCGATTCCCATCGTGACCGATTTCCATGACGTGCTCAAAATCCCCAGCGTGATGATGGGCTTTGGCCTCCCCGACGACAACCTGCACGCCCCGAACGAAAAATTCCACATCCCCAATTTCTATCGTGGGATTGAAAGCATCATCACGTTCTTTGAAAAGCTGGGAGCTTAGAAACGGGACGCTAAGCACCTCATTGAAAAGTTAGGGGCACATGAATAGTGCCGCACTAACAACTTCAAATGGCATCCGATTGAGCCGCTCTCGGAAAATGACAGGAAGTCTGATTTTCAGAATTAGATTCATTAGTTCAAAGTTGGCATGAGTTTCGAAAGCAAATAAATAAATCCAATCCAGAGAGCCTAAAAGACCTTAAGGTGCGTCTGATCAGATCTTTGAGTATTGAAACGGGTATCCTGAAAAAAAATCTATGATTTAGATAGAGGTAATTGGACTGGTTTTGATTTTGGCTGATTGCTGATCACTGATAGCTGACCGCTAAAAGCAAAGAAGCCGGACAGTTTCGCCCGGCCTCTTCGTTGAATTAGCAATGCGATTACATCACTAAAGCCAAACTCTCAAGCTCTTTGTGCAATGATTCCACGTCACAGTTAGGGCCTTCAATCCGGCCCGCTGCATCCAACGCTGATTCCGGAGATACTCCGTAACCGCGTCCAGCCAAAAACATTTTTAAAAGCTCTGCCGTCTGGAATGAATCAAGACCACCCTGCAGGAGTTCATTCCTAAGCGCCGTCACCTCAGAAACTGAGAATTTCTCTCCCATAGGTCACCTCCGACCTTTATACCTTCTTGCTTGATTAGACACGTAAACCCTCGGCTTTGTTGCAGGAAATTTTATTTACCTCAAACCTAGGTAACGCGACGAAAGTAATTCAGCTCTGCCAACATCTTGCAGAGCTGAACACACTTCTTCACACTTTCTTACATCCTAGTTTTTCACTTCAAAAAGCCTACGGATATGCCCAAAAAGGCCTTAATCTGCCATCTTGCTCAGGTGAACATCAAACGATGCCTTCGCCAGCAATGAGGTCAGCTCAAAAGCCTTGAAGCTGTCACCGATCAACTCACGCTGGCGATAAAGACCGGGTTCGCTATCCACCACTTCATGCCGCGCCTGCCAGTTATCAAGGAATGCCTGTGCTTCTTTGATGCTGACTTCACCGTGTGCGCCGCTTGCCGTCATGGCTTCAGTCGCATATGAATCAAGCAACTTGGGCCAGTACTTATCCAGAAGCGCGCCGCTGGCAAACATATCTGCCCATACAATGCGTCCTCTAACAGCTACTACGACGCCAACTGCATTTTGGTTCCTTAGTTGTTTGATTACGCTCTCATAAGATTTCTGCATTGGCTCGACAATCGAATCAACCTGTTGCTTTATGGCAGCGTTTTCGCGTGCCTTGGCGTAGGAGGAGGTGCCATCCAACTGCTGGACGGTAGCGGCATAACTTTCCACCGTGACTGTCTGTGTTGTACCGTTCGGAGGTGGGGGCGGCCCCAGTTCCATTGCGCGCGCCGACATCGACGCTTTGCTCTGTCCAACGGCATCCCACACCTGCTGCTGGTTCTGTTCAGCCATGGCTTTCTTACGTACGCTTGGCTGCAGCATCACGGATGCATGGGTATCGAACTTTTCCGACGTCTCAGTCCAACGCCCGTGCTCCACACAGAAAACCGAAAGATCAACCGGATCACTCTCCGCAGGAACAATGCGGTCTTTTCCTACAACGCGGTCCTGCTGGCCGCCGGTAACAACTTCACCGGCCAGCAGGATCAGAGGATGTTTGGAGTTGTTTACCAGCACCAGGCGGTTTACCTCGGCTCCGCCGCGATACGGCTGCACGTACGGGCGCCTTCTCATAGTTGAGTGCAGATTGCCAACTTCGGTTACAACTACCTCGCCGGAGCGGATTCCTTCATCCAGGGTGATGAATTCACTGGTGTCATGTACCTTGGCTGAAACTACCGGGAAAATAGTTAAATCACCATGAGATATGGGTGCTAAGATCTTGTAATCATTGATTGTGGCCGGCATGCTTCCAGAATCCCCGGCATTAGCCGCGGAAATAAGCGCCAGCCCGGCTGTTAGGGTGATCAGAATGGCCAGAAAAGACAGCTTCATAGACAAACTCCTTTAAGACCCAGCCACCTTGTTTTCACCCTAAGAATGTAAAATGACAGTATTCTTGCGAGTAAAATTGGTACTATCCGAACCATGAGTTCTGGGCCCAGGCCGGCTGAAGCAGTAGTGGTTTCCGTCCGCGCTCTGTTTGAGAAGAGCGGAGGGGAGCGCTATGGCCTGACCTTGGATGCCTTCCAAGCCATACTGGATCTGGTGGCCAACAAGTACCTGCCTGGCGCCGCTCAGCGGCAGAAGCTGGAGTTCTGGCGCGATCTGAAACTGGAAGAGCTTGCGTTGGCCCATGCCTGTGCCGCCGGTCACGATGCTGCATGGCAGACCTTTCTTCTCCGCTTCAGGGAAAAGCTTTACGACATTGCTCGCGGGATCACCAAAGAAGATTCCAGCGCCCGCGACTTGGCTGATTCACTCTATGCCGATCTTTACGGCACTTCCGAGCGCGAGGGGCGCAGGGTTTCCCGCCTGAGCTTTTACATGGGGCGAGGATCGCTGGAAGGCTGGCTGCGTACCGTTTTGGCACAGGAATTTGTGAATCGGTACCGCAAGCAAAAGCGTCTGGTAAGTCTTGAAGAGCAGACTGAAGACGGGGTACAGTTCTCCTCGGCTGACCCCGGGCCCACAGGCCCAATCGATAGCCGCCTGTCCGCAGCTCTGGAAGAGGCTTTTAACCAGATGGCGAGCGAAGACCGGCTGGTTTTGGCAGCCTATTACCTGGATAACCGTACCCTGACAGAAATCGGGCGTATGATCGGGGTGCATGAGTCCACCATCAGCCGGCGGCTGGAAAAGCTGCTTAAAGGGTTGAGAAAACAGGTGATGGCGGGGCTGGTACAAAGGGGTATGAACCGGGGCCAGGCAGAAGAAGCTCTGGAAGCGGATGTGCGTTATTTACAGATAGATGTGAGTAAAAAATTGCAAGAAAATCGTTCGGCTGCGTTCCAACAAAATAAGGGATCTGATTAGCAATGCCTGAATTGTCCAATTTGTTACGCCAGAAGCTTGGCGAGGCCCAAAACGGAAATGGAAATCACCCGGATGCTGATACTCTGACGGCCCTGACGGAGCAACTGCTCCCAGCTGCTGAGCGACAGCAGGTGCTTGCCCACCTTTCCGCCTGTGGACAATGCCGGGAGGTGTTTGCCCTTAGCCAGCCTCAGCTTTCTGAACCGGCCACTCGGCCAGTGATCAAGCCAGTGCCGGTTTCACGCTGGCGCAAGCTGTTTACACCCACGTTTGGGCTGGCCGCTACAGCGGCTGCCGCGGCGATCATCGCCGCCGTGATGTTGGTTCCACAGAAACAAACCCGGCAATCGCAGCCGCCGAGTTCCGAAGCAAAAGTTACGCAACCTGCAAATGTCCAACCAAATGTAGCGACTGCGCCACAGGCGAATGCGAGCACGCCCGCGCAGCCGGAAGTGAACAATACTCTCGCAGACAAGATCACTGCATCTGATCAGAAGAAAGCGAATAATAACGAATCAGGCAGCATGAGAGCCGCAGCGTCACCCACTAAGACCGCCCCAGCCGGTCTTACTGCAGCCAACAACAAAGACGTGATAGCACGTCAGCTTGCTGCGGCGAATAAATCTGTTGCGTCACCGCCTCCGCCTGTACTTACCGCAGGATTGAGGAAGCGGGATTTCGTCAACCCCGGCATTATTTTTGCTGCCAACAATACGGATAATTTTTCCGATGCTGCAAACGTCAACGGCATGCCTGCTGCACCCGTACCGCAAGCTTTAGCATCTGACGCCACATTTGTACCGGGTAGTCAGGGAAAGATTACTATCTTCCAGGACATTCCAACCAACCTGGCCAGCAATCAAGCGAACCTTCGCGTGATGACGCCGCCACCTGCGCCGGAACATTTTAGTTGTCCCATGTGCAAAACGGTAGAAAAGAAGGCGCGTAACGTCTGGCATCGGATACCCGGCACCGCCCCTGCCATCAACACCAACGCGCTCACACTCAGCGCCATGGGTGGCCAGGGAAAATTCAGCAGCCAGTTGCAGAAAGAGCAGCCGGCTGAGATGGCGGCTGCACCGGAAAAACCTGCCAACGTTGAGGGACTGCAACGGTTCGAAGGCCTAAGCGGCCGTTCCATGGCCAACGCATACACTGATTCTACAACGCCACTCTGGAAGATAATGGGCGGCAAGCTGGTCAAGTCCTCTGGACTGGGCCAGTGGGAAGATGCATATCCGGGCGCCAGCTTCCAGTTCTCAGTTGTGAACGCTCGCGGCAATGAGGTGTGGGCGGGCGGCACAAATGCTTCTGTAATCCATTCACGCGATGGCGGCGCAACCTGGGAAGTTCCCAAGCTTGGCAACTCAGCTTCAGGATCGGTTCTGAGCATTCTCGTCAGTGGCAACACGGTTCAGATAAAGACTTCTGACAACCAATCGTGGTCAAGCTCTGACGGCGGAAAGACCTGGGCACAAAACTAACGGTCAGCGATCAGCTCTCTCTGAAATCCCGAACCAGCACCTTGGTAGCGCCGGTTTCTTTCATAAATTTTGCGGCGGGTGAGGGAAACCCTATTAGCGCGATGCTGAATTGGTTCATGCTGAATTCGTCTATTTGATTGCGTTTATTGCGAGCACGAGATCCCTAGCCTGCGCTTCGGGATTCAGAAAACTGCTAATGTATAATTCGCGCCAATGATCCTGAAAATTGCATTGTTGATGTGGTTTATCGCCCTGTTCCTGTCGTTCGTCGCCAAAGGCGTCGGCAGGACATGGATGGTGCGGCTCTTCCTGGGCGGATTCTGCCTGTTGCTTTTAGGGTTTTTCCTGAAAATTATCTCCAGGGTTCTGTAAGCAAAGATTTGTGAGCAAATTCGATTAGAACAGTCGATCCATTTCTTGATACGTTTTCACACCGCTTGCTGTTATTGCTATCGTCTGCTTGATCATAGATACGCGTTCCTGCTAGCACGAGTGTGTAGCCGATCTGCCGGATTGAAGCTCCAACTTGGCGATCGCTTCCGTGTGCACCTCGTCAGGACCGTCGGCGAGACGGAGTGTACGCACATTGGCCCACGCGCCAGCCAGAAAAGTGTCCTGGGAAACGCCAGCAGCGCCGTGGGCTTGAATCGCGCGGTCAAGCACACGCAACGTTACGTTGGGCGCAATCACTTTGATCATCGCAATCTCCGCCCGCGCCTCTTTGTTGCCGGTTGTATCCA
>DASRDW010000303.1:0-10764 GCA_035652415.1 Candidatus Angelobacter sp.
CGGAAAAGCTGCAAAGCTGGTCTTGGCAATCGTCATTCCAGCCCTCGCTGGCGCCCAGGTGCCGCAGCAGGCTAAACCCTCGCCGCAAGTGCCATCTGCTGCTCCGGCAGCCAACTCCAACGCCGCGGTTACGCCAACACAAAGAACATCGCCTGCCGTTTCGCCGCGCTATGTGACTTCTGAGAATTTTTACCGTCCAAGTGCCAAGCCACAGACGGCTATTCCTGCTCCTCCTGTTATGAGACCTGTGCAGCCAATGGTTGCGCCCAGGCCCAATACCGCTGTTCCGCTGCAACCAACAACCATTGCTGCTGTTCCTCAGGTTCAGGCTCCGCAGGCCGCACATCCAGTAACAACTTCTGCTTTAGTTGACTATGCCTCCGGGCAGCTTACCGTGGTTTCAGATGATGCGCCGCTCGGTTACGTGCTTAAGGAGATCGCGGCAAAAACCGGCGCTATACTCGACGTTGCACCCGAACTGCAAAATGAGCGCGTGGCCGCCCGGCTAGGCCCGGCTTCTGTGCGGGAAATTCTGACCCGGCTGCTGGATAGTCCTCAAATCGACTACATTGTGCTGGGTACTGGTGACGAACCTGGAAGCCTGCAGCGCATTGTGGTACGTGCGCGGGGACGGGCCGGGCAGATCGCGATGGCAGGTACTCGCCAGCCACAAGCAAATCCCGTACAGGAAAATTTTGAACAGCAACCGCAAACCATGCAACCGCAAATCGGCATGAATGGTCCCATGAATGCTGCTCAGACGCAGCGCATGGAAAACTGGCAAAAAGCCCGCGAAGAAATGCGGCTTGCTGAGATCAAGAAACAGGCTCAGGAACGTGAAAACGAGCAGAACAATCCTTCTTTTCCCGATCCGCCAGCCATTGAAAACAACCAGCCTGTCGATCCACCACAAAATCCGCAGACAGAAAATCCGCCTCAGCTCTAAATCGCTTTTGCGGGCGGAGAATGGCTGCTGAAGCGTGGATTTCTGCCTGCATTCTTATCTAAAGAATTTTAATCTCGCCTTGATAGCCCTCTAATCACCAGGCAGCAACATACAGTTGGCATTTAAAACGCGCTATCCCACCCGCTTACACGGAAGAGCGGTGATTTTCCTGGTCGCGCGCGGCCGGGATTTTATGCACGTATTGCAGTATTTGAAGCTGGCTGTTTTATTGGCCAGCTTCTTTTTTGGCCACACGAATTCCGCAGGATCTCGCCCTGTGGATACGCTGGAGATTTTCCTTGGAAAATTGCGATTTCCCCTCGCCCGGACAAGGGGAAACGAAGTGAATACTCCCGAATGCTAAAGCTAGCTTGCGGCGCCGCGCATTACGTTTGCGGCCAAAAAGCCTTTAGGACCTTTTAGGAGCTCAAATTCCACGGTTTCGCCCTCGTTGAGGGTCCTGTAGCCATTTTCCTGGATGGCGGAAAAATGCACAAAGACATCCTCACCGGTGGAGCGCTGAATGAAGCCATACCCTTTGGCTCCGTTAAACCACTTTACTGTTCCCTTCTCTTTCACAAACGCAACTCCTTTCGCCTTAGCTTCAGATTGAAGTCGCCCCTGCCACTGGGGAGACAAGGCTGCTGCTCTGCCGGCCAGATCGCTTCTGAGTGCATCCCAGAACCGGGGCTGGCCATAAGGGACGATATGGCCATTGAGCACCAGAATTCTGTTCTGCCGAAGTTACTACGCTGTGCGAAAGCATCAACCAAATGCGCCCTGCGGGATGATCGCTGGGAGCTAGGCATAATATTCAGGAACTCTGGTTTTTGTAAAGCACTTTGTTTTGTCCTGCTCGCGCGGGGTGGTGTGCGGCGGAAAAGGTTTCATCCATAATTGGCCCGAAAGTGAATGAAGACAAGGAACTTTCGTGCTTTACATCAGGCGTTCAATCTCTCTCCGCGAATATCCAATTCTGATAGGATTTTGGCAGATTACTTCATGATGCCAGGGTCCATCTCGTCTTCAGCAGCAGAGCCTGCGCCAATCCCAGTGCCAGAATCGCCTGCTTCCAGACTCTTTTTCCAGCCATGGAAGCACATGCTGATGCGGCGGGGCTGGCCAACCATCCAGTACTTGATGAAGACCGAGGCGCATACTTATGCGTTCTCTGTAGCGGCCAATGCGATTTTGTCGTTCTTCCCTTTCATGGTCTTATTGATGTGGCTGATCAAGAATGTCTTTCATTCGCAGACCATGTTCAATGTGATTGTGGACCTGGTGAAAGACCATTTGCCCGCCGGGCAGGACTTTGTGGTTCGCAATCTTACCTATCTCGTAAAGTCCAGGCAGCGCGTCAAGATGGCCTCATTGGTCATCCTGCTCATTACTTCCACCGGCGTTTTTGTGCCGCTTGAAGTGGCCTTCAACCGCATTTGGGGCTTTGCTAAAAACCGTTCCTACCTGGGCAATCAGATTATTTCGTTGTTCCTGGCCTTTGCTTGTGGTGTTTTGGCGCTGGCCTCAGTAGGCCTGGCGGCTGGAAACGAGCTTATCCTGACCTTTGTAATGCGTGGAAATGAAAATATTGTCTTTCGTGCGCTGACGTTTGTGGTGTTAAAAATATTTGCAACAGCGGCCAGCATCGCCATTTTCTTTCTGATTTATTGGGTCCTCCCTAACGGCAAAATCAAGGCCAAAAGCGTACTGCCCGCAGCCGTTGCCATGGGCGTGCTTTGGGAAGTAGGAAAAATCATCTATATTAAAACGTTGCCGTGGCTGAACTTCCAGGAGATATACGGCCAGGCCTTCTCCATTTCGATTGCCCTTATGTTCTGGGCATTCATTTCCGGCCTCATGCTGCTGGCAGGAGCGCATCTGTCTTCTGACTTTACTCCCGAAGGGCCTGATCCCACGAAGTCAGACGATGCAGAAGAAGGCCTCGAGTTCATGTAGGATTTCGGCTTCAATTTCGTTTTTCGTTACGATCCAAGCTGTGGCGAGAGGCATAGCAGCAAAGCCAGTAAAATCCTCCTCGCGATTTTCGGTAGCCCTCCCTTTTGATTTTGCCCGACCATCTTGAAAAGCACTATGGGACCCCGATCACGACATCTGTGGGCGGCTAAAGCCGTCTGAATTCTAAAATGAAGAGGAGAGAAATATGCAGAGCAAAGCACTACACACAATTATCATGGCGTTGTTTTTAGCAGCAGCGGTTTGCGCGGAACAGCCTGGAAGTGGGCCTGTACCGCTCCCGCAAAGTCCGAATCCGAAAGCTCTGGTATCGACTCCTGTACCCCACATGCCAGTGGCGATTCTGCACAATGTAAATTTGCAGGCCGGAGTCTATCCTGGAACCCCCATGCCAGTACCGACAGATCCGCACCCGGCACCGAGTGGGCTCCTAGTCAGCTAGTTTGCTCTAAGCAAGTGGCTGGGTTAAGCTTGGGCCACACGGACTCATGAAAACTGCGGAATTGGCAATGGGCCTTGCAGGCACGGCGTTGCAGGTGTTTCTCTGCCTGCTGCTGTTTATGCGACGCGCATACCGCCAATTCCGCTTTTTCAGTCTCTGCATAGTTTTTTCCATAGCGTATACAATCGCGCTGATATTGGTGCGCAAGCATGGTTCTCTTTACTTCGGAGTGTATTGGGTTAATGAAGGCATTTCTGAAGCGCTAACCTTCCTTGCTCTTCAAGAATCATTTTATTTGGTATTTCGAAATTTTCTCTCCATTCCCTGGTTCAGGCTCCTTTTCCCTGGCATTGGATTATTGATGCTTTTTGTAGCTCTCCTGCGAGCAGCTTTTCATCCGGTAGCACAGGCGGGCCTTCTGATTTCAACCTTATTCCAGCTGGAAATTATTGTTGGATTTCTGCAATTTGGCATCTTTTGTCTTTTTATTCTCCTGGTCAGGTTCTTCCATCTGCGCTGGCGCCAACAGGCTTTTGGAGTGGTGCTAGGTTTTGGCATTGCCGCTGCCGGATCCCTGGTCGTTTACTTATTGCGTTCCGAATCCGGAACAAAAGTGGACCCTATAGTCAGGATTACCCCTCCTATCGCTTACATTATTGCTGTACTTGTTTGGGTGGTTACGTTCCTGCGACCTGAGCCGTCACAGCCATCGCTTGATGCGATTTTTAGTCCTGAGCAGATGGCGTCTGACTTCAGGCGCTATACCAAGGCGGTTAAGGGCATTCTAGAACGATGATGTTCGACCTCATTACGATATTTTTTGTTGGCACCGTGCTGCTCTTTGCCGGCTACACCGCATTTAAGTTCATGGGCAAGTTCCCCAAACGCACTATTGAGGACGTAACCCCGTTTCTGCGGCCGTCTGAAGCACATGAGTTTGAGGGATTGCTGGATCCCGCACAGGAAGTGAATATCCGTCTACGGGTATCTCCTGCTGACTTTGCAGCCTGGCAGCGCAAACGTTTCCATCTGATGCGTGAATACCTGCTGCGAATGTCGCATAACGCTTTGGTGTTGATTGAATGGGGCAACATGGAACTGGAGCAGGAAGCGAGGGATTCTGCCCAGTGCAGACAAAGAGAGCTGCTTGCCCGCGAGTTGGTGCAGGCAGCGACTGAGTTCAGGCTGTATTCTTTGCTGGCCATGGCAAAAATTAAGTTTTGGCTTGTTTTTCCCTCCTCTCTTTTTTTCCTGATTTCCTCCCCTAGCTTGCCGCAGCTCCGCAATCTTTTTGGAATTAGCGCTCTCACCTCTTATGCCCGGCTCAAGGACGCTGCCGGCGGGCTAGGCCAGGTTTACAGCAACGCTTTCCAGCAGGACTTGCTCGCCAGGCTTTAATCGCAAAAGTTGTCCTGAGCTGCTGTTTTGCCCTCTTTCTCTTCTTTTCTTCCCGATATAATCAGATCGGATTGCCTATCTGGACCAAAATTTCGCACAGATTTGCCGCCTGGGGCATGATTCCGCGCAGCCGTCTGGCCCATTTCACCCTCTATATGGCAGGGATGGAAGCGGTGCTCCTGCTCCTGCAGGGGCTTTTAAATCTCGTCGGGGCCGCAAAAGCTGCGAATACTCTGGACGGATGGATCTCATTTCTGGGCTGGGTGCTGGCCATTCTGCTGCTTGTGCTCTCACTGCGCTGGTTCCGCGCCCACGTAATGTGGAGCGTCCGCAACCGCCTGATTGTCACTTACTTGTTTATAGGCGGAGTGCCGGTAACACTTCTGGCTGCCTTGGCCATTGGCTCTGGCTATATTGCCATTAACCATCTGGCTACCTTCCTTGCTGTCTCTGAAATTCGCGCTCAGGAGCAAAGCCTGGCCGCGGCGAATGCCGCCGCAGTGGAAGAGATTGAGCGTCACAATGTCCCGCCAGAGCAGATTGCCGCACGCGATCTGGTGTTTCAAGGATGTGACATCACAGTTGTACCGCAAACCGGCGCGCCTGCATGGCTCAAAGATGGATTTGCCAGCCTGGTAACCGATCACGGCCACCTCTACCTGCGCGCTGCCCATTCGGCCAGGATTAAAGGGCCAGTAATGGTGATTTCCAGTGTCCCCTTCGATCAAAAAATACTAGCTAAAATCGCCTCTAAGCTTGGTTCTCTCACCATTTCCTGGGCCAACTTTGACAGCAGCGGGAGCAAAACTTCCGCCACCATAGATTTATCTTCCTCACCATCCACGCGAAATCGACCATCTACGCACATGAGTGCTGGTTCGGTTCCAGCGCCGCTAACCCGCTTTGACCGGGAGTTGAGCTTTGGCGGACTGGTCCAGGCTGTGGATTGGCGATCTGGCGAGTCAGATGCGGGGCTTTTTCTTGGTGGCACCACTCGGTTCTCTGCTCTGTACTCTTATCTTGCGGCTTCCATGGGCTTCTGGACCGGTACGGTAGGCATTTTTCTGCTGATAGCTGTCATTGCGCTGGCACTAGTGGTGCTGGCAGCCCTGCTCGTCGGAATTAGCTTGACCAGAAAGATCACCTACTCTGTCGCCAATCTCTATAAGGCTACGCAACACATCAATCGCGGCGACTTCACTCATCGCATCCAGGTACGTGAGCGCGACCAGCTTGCAGCCTTGCAGGTGGCCTTTAACTCCATGACTGAATCGCTGGAAAAGCTAATCGCTGAGCAAAAGGAAAAAGAACGCCTGCAGAGCGAGTTGGAGATTGCCCATGAAGTGCAGGCGCAGCTCTTTCCCCAGTCAGCTTCCGGAACCAGCACGCTGGAATTGTATGGGGTTTGCCGGCCCGCGCGCATTGTGAGCGGTGACTACTACGACTTTCTTTCTTATGGCCCTGATCAGGTTGGGATTGCCGTGGGCGACATCAGCGGCAAAGGCATCTCCGCTGCGTTGCTTATGGCCACCATCCACTCCGCCGTTCGCGCTTATGAGCAGGAGCAGATGGTTGCAGTAGGCTCCGCTGCGGCCTATGGCACCAACACGCGAATCGCAGCCGTGGAAGCCCAGGTAGCGCCTGCATCACCGGCGCAAATGCTGTGGTTGCTGAACCGGCACCTCTTCCAAAGCACGCAGCCGGAAAAATATGCCACGCTCTTTCTTGGATTTTATGACGACGTTAAACATCGCCTGACCTATTCCAACGCCGGCCACCTTCCCCCGATTGTCCTTGCTCGCGATGGTTCCATTCGCCGCCTTGACTGTGGCGGCACCGTCGTAGGGCTGTTCCCAGACTGCGACTATCTGGAAGAGACGGTGGAGTTGTATCCAGGGGACATTTTCATAGCATTTAGTGACGGCATGACCGAGCCAGAGAATGAATTCGGAGAGTTCGGCGAGGACCGCCTGGTGGAAACCATCGCCAGGTATCGTCATCTGCCGCTGCCGCGAATCACAGAACACGCTGTCTCTGCCATTCAGGACTGGATCGGCTCAACTGAGCAGCCAGACGATATCACGCTGGTTCTGGCCCGCCGCAGCTAAGCTAATCGCACGGATTCCGTTATTACCTATCTTGGTAACACAGCATTTCCTGCTTACTTTTTTCTCTGCCACCCTTTATGTTGTACGCCTGACATCCGAATCTTCTACTGGAAAAACTATGAAACTAACCGGCAGTACCCATCGCCGTACCCCGATTAGCACTTGGCAGCACAAACCCAACAGCAGAGACACGGTTCTTAAGAAAATTCAGGCCATCACTCGCGAACTGGGAACGCTCCAGGCAGAGATACACGCCGAATTGGCTGATCCTAGCCATGATAAAACCAGTACATTTTTTGAAGACGGCACAGCGGTTGAAGCCCTCAATCTTTTCAAGGCAGAGCTGGACCAGTTGCGGCGCATTCTCTGGTTTTATATTGAAGAAGCCGCGCGCAAACCGCGCGCCGGAACTGACCATGAGCAACAATCGCGCAAACTGGAGCGCGTCACAGATCTGTTGCACGCCATCTCTCCCGTCCGCAGTCCAGCAGGAAACGCAGCTGAGTCCGGCTCATTCTTTGAGCGGCTCAACTGCGTGATTGAAACCTATATGGACAAGAAACCGGCCACCGGCGAAAAGAAAACCAGTGTTCGCCGGGATTTTAAGGCGTTTTCGTAAGCCGATGGTCCAGGTTGGCGATGCGCCAGCCCGTCTCAAACACCAGGCGCGTAACTCTGGTCATCTTGCTGAAATCAATCTTATCGATCGTATCCGTGGGCCGGTGATAATCCACGTGCGTGCCGTCAAAATAAAAGATGATAGGCACGCCATGCTTCGCGTAATTCCAATGATCTGAACGGAAATAAATCCGCTCAGGATTGTTAGGATCGTTATAGTAGTAATCGAGCTTCATCTTCTGGAATTCGGAATTGGTTTCTTCGCTGATCTGGTTCAGCTCTTTGCTGATGCGGTTTGCTCCCACCAAATAGACCGTATTGGTATCGGTCAAATGCTCATCTTCCAGAGCTTTGTCGCCCGCCGGACGTGAGCGCCCGATCATATCAATATTGAGGTCCACCACCATCTGGTCCAGCGGCACCACCGGCGCATAATCAGTGTTGTATTCCGATCCCAGCAGCCCCAGTTCCTCGCCGGCATGGAAGATAACCAGTATCGAACGCTTCGGCTTCTCCAGTGACATAGCGTGGGCAATGGTCAGGATGGCAGTGGTGCCGGAGCCGTCATCGTCAGCGCCGGGATAAATTTCACCGCTGGGACCGGTCTTAAGATGATCGTAATGCGCACTGAATACCACGTACTCGTTCTTCAATTTCGGATCGGAACCTTCCAAAATTCCCGCAACATTCTGCGTAGTGGTATGCGTAAGCTGCATGGCAACAGTCATGCGTATGGAGACGTCAGTCTTTTTCGGAGTCAAAGGCTGCTTGTGGGCCATGGCATCCAGGACGGACTTGAAGTCCATTCCGCAGGCAGTTAAAAGCTCTTCGGCCAGATTTGGTCCAAGTAAAACGGTCGGCAACTTGCCTTCAGCTTCGCGGGCCAGGCGGACATTCTCACGGGCAGCGGCCCGGTCCTGGAAACCTTTGTTCCGCATGAAATCCATAATGCGCTGCGAGGGAATCTGCATGACTCCAACGGCACCATGTGCGCGAGCCGCCTCTTCTCCATCTTCGTTTGCTCCGAGCCGTGAAGAATCGATCCCTGACGGGATTCCAGAAGCAAGCAATACAATCTTTCCTTTAACGTCCAGGCCGGCATAGTCATCATGGTGCTGGGATGGCGAAGAAATCCCAGCGCCAACAAACACAACCTGCCCTTGCGCCTCGCCAGGGGCAATGCCGCTCAGATAAAAATCCCCAAAATGATAGCTGCTTGTCTTCCCCGCGTTAGTCATCTCCAGCGAGCTTTTTGCTGTATCTGGTTTTGCGGAAACAACCTGGAAGGTCTGCAGAAAATCTCCATGATCGCCAGCGCCGTGGAACCCGTAGGCTTCAAGGTGCGCAGCCAGATACCGGGCAGCGATGCCGAAATTAGGCGCAAGCGTATATCGCCCGCCCAATTCTGGCGACGACAGAAATTCCAGGTGCATCTTCAGCTCTCCCGGCGTAATGGAGTCCACTGTTGTCGGAACAGCGGGCAGGACGACTGCGGCCGGTCCTGCAGCATACAGCCATACGGAAGCGCTTAAGGTGATGAAAATTGCTAGTTTTGTGGCTAATTTTTTGGGGGTATTCACGCTCTGATGGTAGCAGCCCCGGCAGCGGCTTACAATCTCATGCCCGGCAATTCTGGCCTTACGGTTAGAATACATCCGGAAACCACGTGAAGCAAACAATCATTGTTTTAGAAGATGACGCGGATATCGCCAACCTGGTCCAGCACCATTTGCAATTGGCAGGTTTTGGAGTACGACTGTGCAACTCGGGCGATCAGGTCATCCCACTGGCTCGCAAACAGGCTCCTATCCTGTTTCTGCTGGACATCATGGTGCCGGGAGGCAGCGGTTTTGACGTTTGCCGACGAATACGAGAAAGCCGCGACTTGGCGCGTGTACCTATCATTTTTCTCACGGCAAAGGCTGGCGAAGAAGACCGTGTGCGCGGTCTGGACCTTGGCGCGGATGATTACATTACCAAGCCCTTCGGCACGCGCGAGCTGACAGCGCGGGTGCGCGCAGTGCTGCGCCGATTTGAGAAGCCGCTCACCACTAACATCACCACGCCTGACTTCGAACTGAACAGTGATTCCATGACGCTCTCTGTCCGCGGTCAGTCTACTGAGGTAACGGCCACAGAATTTCGTCTCCTGCACTTCCTGGCATCTCATCCCGGCCGTGTTTTCACGCGTGACCAGGTGCTTGACGCGGTTTGGCGCGATCTTTCCTTTGTGACTCCCCGTTCGGTTGATGTTTACATTCGCCGTCTGCGAGAGAAGATTGAACGCGATCCTGAAGATCCGCGGTATCTCAGGACTATCCGTGGCGCCGGATACAAGTATGAGGCAGCCAAGTGAGAAACCGCATCTTCCTGAAAGCAATGGCGGCCTTTATAGCGGTGATTGCGGCAGCCACGCTCACGCTAGATATAGGCATCCGCCACACCTGGGAAAGCTCTTTGCGTACTGACATTGAGAAGTTGCTGGTGCAAAACGCCCAGGGTTTTGCCTTGCGCGTAGCTAATGATCGTCAACACTCTCTGCAGCAAATGGCGCAGGAAGAAGCGCAGATCACTGAAACGCGCACCACCATTATTGCCCGCGATGGCGTCGTTCTGGCAGATACAGAAGCCGATCCTGAAACCATGGAAAATCACGCCGGTCGCCCGGAAGTTGCTGCCGCATTGGCAGGAAAAACCGGCAGCGCCACGCGCCGGAGTCACACGGTAGGCATTGAGTTTCTTTACGTCGCTGTGCCAAGCGGCGACAAAATTGTGCGCCTGGCTTACCCGCTCTCCAGCATCAAAAACCACATTGCGCAAGTCCGCTCCACTTTGCTTCGAGCCACCATGCTGGCGTTGCTGCTGGCTCTGTTGCTGGCGCTGGCGATTGCTGAGGTTATCTCGCGCCGCCTTCGACGCATCGTTGATTTTGCCGAGAAGATTGCCGCTGGAGATCTTTCTGCGCGTATTGCTGAACGCAGCGGCGATGAGATTGCCCAGGTCGCTGCCGCGCTTGATCGCACCGCCCGCCGACTGGAAGAAAATTTTGCCGCAATACGTGAAAGCCGCTTAGAGCTGGAAGCGTTGCTCAACGGCATGACGGATGGTGTGATCGCGGTCTCTCCCGATCTCAAGGTGCGCTGGGCCAACCAGGCCATCGCTGGAATTACTCATCAGCGCGTGCATATCGGATCGCCAGTCATTGAGCTGCTGCGGCATCCTGATTTTCTTGCTACGTTGAATTCCACGCTCAAATCCCGGCGGCGTGAACATGCGAT
>DASRDW010000304.1:0-5183 GCA_035652415.1 Candidatus Angelobacter sp.
CGTCATATTCACCATCGTCCAGCGCGTCTTTAGCGGCGGAATATAGCTCGTCTTCATGGGTGTTGGCTTTTTCCGCGGTTTGCTGGTCCAGCAGTGAAGCGGAGGGCACATCCTGCTGCATCGCGGAAGCTGGCCGCGCTGAAAAAGCAGCGCAGGTAAAAAACAATACAATTAAAAATAATTTGCGGTTCATTTATAGCCTCTGGGTAGCATTGCCGCCGGACAGCTGCGCCGGCGGCTGTAATTTTGAATTCACTTCAGACTGAATGACCCTTACCTTGAACAAAAGGCCTTCAGACTGGATGGTGTGACGGACTTGCTGCAAATCACCCGATGAAACTTCTGACGGCCCGTTGGCGATCTCGGTCAGCACGCGGCCAAGTTGATCCAGCACATGCGCTACTTGCGGATCGCCCACCTGCTGCGCGCTTACGCGGTAGAGATGGTTATCATCCAGGAGATCGCGCGCCAACTGTTGCTCAGTGGAAAAATCAACGTGGCCGGTATCTTCGTTGTGCATGATCTCTACCAGCAGCATCTGCGAACGCTCCAGGTGATCGCCCACCGCGACCAGCACAATCTTCTGGGGATTGGCGGCGGGGGACTGTTGCTGCGCGATTTGAGATGGTTCGTGGCGCGGCCAGAACCGTCCAGCCAAAAACGCACCTGCCACCAGCACAGCCATCAAACCTGCCAAGGCCCATTTTGGTTGCGGCCGGAATAGCCGTTGAAGAATCCCGCCTTTTTCTGGCAGGCGCTCGCGAATATTGAGCCAGGTCTTTTCTTCAAAACCTGCAGCGGGTTCAGGGACTTCCAGCGGCTCAATCTGGCGGAGCATGGATTGCAAGCGCGCAAATTCAGCCCGGCATTCAGCACAGTTTGAAAGGTGCTGCTCAACTTCGCCCGGAGTATCGGCGTCGCCGTAATAATGCAAAACGATCTGCTCTTCGCTCAAATGTTTCATCACCGCACTCCCATCCCGCCGCGCGGCGCGTGTTGGGGGCCCGGACTGGCATACGGCTCAAGCTGCTGCCGCAGTTTCTGTACGGCGCGAAAAACGCTGTTCTTGGCAGCGTTCACCTTCAGGTTCAGCGCCTGGCTTATCTCTTCAATGGACCGGCCTTCCATGTGCCGCATGGTGAAGGCCACGCGCTCCGCTGGAGTAAGCAGGCCCATGGCGCCGGCAATCTTGCGCTTCATCTCCGCGCTCAGCAGCAGGCGGTCAGGCCCCGGGTCTGCCGCAGGCAATTGCACCTGCTTCTCTTCCGCGTCCGGGTTGTCAGCGATCTGATATGCGTCTTTATGCATCTGTGCTTTTCTCGTATTCAGGAAGTCAAGCGTGCGATTTACCGCAATGCGGTAGAGCCAGGTGCTGAAATTGGCGCGAAGCTCAAATCGCTCCAGGCTCTTATAGGCGCGAAGCAGGGTTTCCTGGACGATCTCTTCCGTATCCTGCTGGTTGCCGGTCATGCGATACACCACGCGAAAGATGCTGCGCGAATGGCGCTCCACCAGGACACGAAAGGCGTCTCTGTCGCCGGCCAGGACCTGCGCCACTATGGCTGCATCTGTAACTTCCATTCGTTTAACTTAGACCGGAATCCAGGGTAGCGGTTAGGTTTTTTACCGCTGCGAAGAGCAGTTCTGCGAGCACCAGGGCATGACAAAGTCTGTGATTACTGTAGCGCAGGGAAGGCGGAAGTGCAGGAATAGGAAAGAGTTGATGAAGCGAGGAAGCAGCAAGAACAAAGCCGCCAAGAGCTACTTAGCAGGAAAGGCGAGTACCTGCGAAATGAACTGCTCCTTCAGGACTTCCTGCGTCTGCCCATCGGGGGTACGGGTAAAAATACGGCTCCCATTGGTATATAGAAGGGACCCATCCTCGCAAAGGTCGAATGTGAGGACCCCTGTCACAATGTTTTCCAGTTCACCATCAGGAGCCTTTTTCACCAGTGTCCAGGAGCGGGAAACCTTCCAGTCTTTTCGGTTTGGCGCAAAGAGGGCACTGGCGCCACGAGCATGAGCAACGTTCTCCATAATCAGCATCTGGCGAGGATCCATTTGCCTCTGCCGCATATTGCCTGAGCTCACCAATGTTTTGCCCGTATAGCGCATAGTAAAAAAATTCATGAACTGGAATATGGCAAAGAGCAAACGCACCGGCAACAAAACTAAATCCCAGATCGCGCGGAACGGATTGAACGCCGGGGTCAATGACTCATGTGGTTTGCGAACACAATAGAGATTGCCGGCGGCGTCCATCTTTGGATCAAGATAGTCGTGCTGCTCGTCGCCCAGCAAAACCTCAGTATTGCCCGATTCAATGTTTACCTTCATGATCTGGCTGGCTGAAACGCCAACGGCCGTCCCGGCTGCATTCCTGGCAATGCCAGCGGATTGAAAAATCAATTCATGGGCCGCGTCCGGCGCCCAGACCGGAGATGCATCAAGCGCGTCGCCCTGGGTCACATCTGAGAGTTCACCGCCATTGCTGCGCATAACGGCAATGTGCGAGCCGATCTTTGTTCGAATTACGCAGGCAATCTTGCCTTCCGCCGCGCTGGCATTCAGCTCACTGATGCGGAAGTCTGCAGTATGCAGGATGCGACGCTCATTTTGCCCGGTGCTTTCAATGCTGAACAGGCCCCCGATCTCTCCGGAAGCCAATGAGTAGAGGATCTCGCCGTCATGAGTGCCACGGGAGACCGCATTGATCACAACAGGAATTTCAGACTGATCATCGCCAGGTTCGCTGTTCCAGGGCATTCCGCCGGACATAAACCGAGCGCCAAATCCCTGCACTTTCCAGGCATTGCGCTGGCGGATTTGCTGGGCGCGGTCCACCATGTTCTGAGCAAAGACGCTCTCAATTGGCTTGGCCGGTTGGTCCGGTTCTTTCAGAAAGATTTTGCCTTGCGCGATATAAAGAAAGCTTGCGGGCATGCGCGAATTCTAGGTGAAAGCCCGCACCAGTGCCATGTTACGAAAGAAACCCATGGCGGTCACCCGATAAATCATGAAGATTTGAGGGGTGTTTGCTCCACGGTCTGTGCCACGCGCAGCATCGTGCTCTCATCAAAATGCCTGCCCAACACCTGCAGACCAATCGGCAGGCCTGACTGGGCCTTGCCGCAAGGAACACTGAGCCCTGGGACACCGGCCAGATCGGCAGTGACCGTATAAATGTCAGCCAGGTACATGGCCAGAGGATCGTCGGCCTTTTCACCCAGCTTAAAAGCCGGGGTCGGAGCCGTGGGAGTAACGATGGCATCAACTTTTTGAAATGCTTCCTGAAAGTCGCGCGTGATCAGGGTACGAACGCGCTGCGCTTTCAGGTAATAGGCATCGTAATAGCCGGAGCTGAGAGCGTAGGTTCCAAGCATGATCCGGCGCTTTACTTCGGGGCCAAAACCTTCATCACGGCTGCGGCGATACAGCTCTGAAAGCGTACGTGCGTTCTTTGAGCGATATCCGTAGCGTACGCCATCAAAGCGCGCCAGATTGGCTGAGGCTTCGGCTGTGGCGATCAGGTAATAAGTAGGAATGGCATATTTAGAATGTGGTAGAGAGATAGGAATGATCTCGCAGCCGGCTGCGCGCAGCTTGTCGATTCCTGCTTCTACCGCCGCACGGACCTCAGCATCAAGCCCTTCGCCAAAATACTCCTGTGGCACGCCGATCTTCAGCCCGCGTACCGGCTTGGCTAGTTCAGCTTCATAGTCAGGCACGGGGACATCGGCCGAGGTCGAATCGAGCGGATCGCGGCCAGCGATCACCCGCAAAATAATGGCAGCGTCTTTGACGGTCCTGGTAAGCGGGCCAATGTGATCAAGCGATGAAGCAAATGCGATCAAGCCATAGCGCGAGACGCGGCCATAGGTCGGCATGAGGCCGACAACGCCGCAAAAAGATGCTGGCTGGCGAATCGAGCCGCCAGTATCGGAGCCGAGGGTCGCAACAGCCATTCCTGTAGCAACAGCAGCAGCAGAACCGCCGCTGGAGCCGCCGGGAACGCGCGATTTGTCATGCGGATTGCGCACCGGCCCATACGCGGAGTTTTCATTGGACGAGCCCATGGCAAACTCATCACAATTCAATTTGCCCAGCACAACGGCGCCCGCAGCTTCCATCCGCGCCACGGCGGTGCAATCGTAAGGCGGAATAAAGTTTTCCAGGATTTTGGAGCCTGCGGTGGTGCGAACGCCGCGAGTGACCATTACGTCTTTAATTCCCACCGGCACTCCGGCCAGCGGAGGAAGAGGATCGCCAGCGCTCACCAGCTTCTCAATGCGCTCAGCCTGTTGCAGGGCGCGATCTTCGCAGAGCGTCAGATATGCATAAATTTCGCGATCTTCAGATTTGATTTTTTGATAGAAGCTTTCGACCAGATCCGAAGCTGTAAGCCGCTTTTCCGCGATGGCGGCGCGGACCGACTCAACAGTTTGAAGATTGAGGTCCATCAGTCTTCCAGGCGAATCCATGTTGCTCGCGCGACAGCCCGCGGTTTGTCATGTTGATACAGACAAGCTGCGCTGAAATGCTTTCGGCCTTCAATGCCAAGCGGCCAGCTCAGCAGCACGCATGGTTCATTCACTTGTACAGGCTCGAGCTGCTTTACTGCCATTTGTCCGGTTACCAGCGTCCCCGCAGTTGGAAATCCGGCGGCAAAACCGGTGGGGCAGTCCAATGCAGCCCAAAGGAATTCCGGCTTGAGATCACCATCGGCATTGCCAAACTCAGCGGCAGGCAGCCAGGTGGCAGCATAAAGATCACCGGCGAAAGGTGCCGGAAAGATCCGCAGGCCGTCGGCTTCATCCCTTTTTGGCCCGCAAACAAAGCAGGTGGGAAAAGGATGCCGGGGACCAAGCGCAGGCGAAGCCGAACGAACCTCCGTGGCTGCTTCCAGGCTTACAGACGCAGGGAGTTTGAGGTCGATACTCGTCGGCTTCGCTTCAATAATCACTCTGGCAGTGTTCCGCAAAACCGCGCCTGCAGATGTGCTTTCAATGTACAAGGGCGTCTTGAGGGGAATAGGACTTCGCAATGTGCATTCGACTGGGCCTTCCAACTCCCGCGCGAGCAGGCCGCAGGAGTATCCACCATTGCCAGATGTGGGTGGGCCGCAAAATCGGGACGGTATGGTAAAGGTTTCCATGTTACTTCTCTATCACCTTGGGCACTTT
>DASRDW010000305.1:0-22853 GCA_035652415.1 Candidatus Angelobacter sp.
TTCAAGCGGAATTTCCAGGCGGCGCGCCAGGAAAGTTTCAATCAATTCCGCTTCCTGCAACGTGAGACCAGCCGCCTGATGGAGAGTAAAATCCGTGCGCGTGGGAGTATTAAAGAAGAGACTTGATTCGCGGTCAGAGCTTTCATGCACCACAATGGTTCCGGCAACATAGTCGCCCAATCGGCGGTTCTTAGCATTCAGCAGCATGGTGAGCACGCCAACGCCGTAACAGACGGGGAAAAAATCAATGGCTCGTATCAAGTTGCGGGTTATAGCCTCAAAAGCGTTAATAGGGCGGCCGGAATCTTTGATGACCCGTATTCCTGCCCAGCGCTTGCCGGGTGTTTGCCCTTTCCAGATCGCTTCAAAAATAGCGTAATAACCCCAATTGACGCAGAAGATTACCAGAGTGACCAAAGCGGTCCACCAGATCGATCTGGTGGTGTTAAAAAATCCGCTGAATCCTAAACCTAAACTGATAATGAGAAGAAGAGCATAAACAGCAAGCTCAATTAACACATCCAGAAAAGCCGCCATGAAGCGGCTGCCGATTCCGGCCAGTACAAACTCCAGATGCACCTGCTCTGGAGTATCGATGATAAGCTTGTCACTCGGCACAATGATTTCTACCTATTGGCTGGAAAAGCGTCAAAGTCACTGGAAGCGCCTGGAGCAATTGCTTGACCAGGTAAAGGCAAGCGGCCTGAGATCGCTGACTCGGACAGAGTTGCAGGAACTCGGACTGCTTTACCGGCAGGCAGCTGCTGACCTTTCCACGCTGCGCGAAGACCCAACCGGGAAGTCGTATGCCCGCTATCTGAATCTTCTCCTTTCCCGCGCTCACAATACCATCTATGCCGGTGAAAAATCGAGTGCCCGCGGAATTCTCCATTTTTACCGTTACACCTACCCCCAGATTTTTCGCGACAACCTGAAGCTCATCAACCTGGCCTTTCTGCTTTTCGTTCTTGGCGCTCTGGCCGGTATGCTGCTTACGTTTACCCGGCCTGAATATATGCGGTACTTTCTTGGGCCGCACATGATGGAGACCATTGAGCGGCACAAGATGTGGACTGACTCAGTGGTCACGATGTCGCCGGCGGCTTCCAGCGGCATTATGACTAACAACATCACGGTTTCCTTCATGATGTTTGCCTGGGGCATTACCGCAGGTGTGGGAACTGTATTTTCACTGGTTTACAACGGCATTATGATTGGCGTAATCGGCACGGCCTGTGGGCTTAACGATATGAGCCTCTCACTCTGGAGCTTTGTGGCCCCGCATGGAGTGCTGGAACTGCCGGCCATCTTTATTGCCGGCGGCGCGGGCCTGCGCCTGGCCCAGGGATTGCTTTTTCCCGGATTACTCTCCCGGCAGGATTCACTGGCCAAGGCCGGCGGTGAGGCGATTCGCCTGCTCATAGGCGTTGTTCCCATTTTGATCGTGGCGGGACTGATTGAAGGTTTCATCTCGCCTTCCGCGCTGGGCTGGCAATGGAAATTTGCTCTCTCCGGATCTGTGGGAGTGATCTTCTTCAGCTATCTTTCGTTTTGCGCCAGAGGGGAAAGTGTCTCTATTGCGAGCACTCTGATCGAAAGAACACCGTGACAAAAGCACCATCCAAGGCTAACGGCCGCACTTCTCCTGAAGAAAAGAGATGATCTCCTGCTTGCCAAGGTCGTCATTCAGATTGGTTTTGGCCATATCACTTGCTGTTTTGCCATCTTTGCCGATAGCGCAGGCATCGACTCCGATCTTAGCAAGCAGAATCACAGTGTCTTTGTAATGCTGCCACGCTGCGAGCATCAGCGCGTTATGGCCAAACTCATTTACAGCGTGGATGTCTGCGCCCGCTGCCGCTAATTCCTGAACTACTGCGGGTCCGTTTTTCCGTTGCGCCGCGATCAACAGCGCTGTTTCTCCGCCATCGTCACGGTCGTCCACTCGAGCACCGTGCCTGAGAAGGAGCTTTGTCACACTTAAAGGAGCTTCTCCTTCCGATGCAGCCATTTGCAACGGACTGAGGCCCTCAGGAGGCCGGAAATTGGGATCCGCTCCGTGGTTGAGCAGAAACTCCACCATTTCAGGACTACGAGAACGGAAGTGGGAGGAATCTGCAGCTTGGATAGCATTCAATAAAGGGGTTGTCAGCAATGGCTTATTGCCATCATTACAGTCAAGCGGAATGAACGAATTTACAGTCATGCCTGAGTTCAAGAGCTTGGCAACGGTATCACTATCGGCCTGCCAGATCGCGACCATGAAAGGAGACTTAACTGGGCCTATTCGGTCTGAAAAACTGCAGTAGCCCCATGCTTGAAAAGTGGCGAATATTAGAAACAGCGTGCTCTTAAATCAGTCGCATACCTTCCTGTCCTAAGATTTAGGTGCAGCAACTCAGGCCAGAGTTGGCGAAATTACGATCCTAGAATTATTAAGAGGATCATAAAAAGGCCCCGATTTCCCGGGACCTCTTTTCTCGCTGAATGCTGATACTGATTGCTGCCTGCTCTTACGGCGCCGTGAACGGAACGCCCTTTGTTCCTGATGCCAGTGCCGGATTGCAAGCAAGGTTAGTCGGCTGGGTGGCCAGCGTGCCAGGATTTAAATTAGGCGAGTTAACGAAGTCAAAGAATTCATCCATAGGCGGCTGGGCTGCATCCCGCGCCGTTAAAGAAGGTAAGTTGAAGCGTTCTTCCACAAACTTGAGCACCGCTGTGTAATCCATGGGCGTGTGTGAGACGTAATGCACCTTGGCAAACGGTGACACAATGATCAGCGGCACTCGGAAACCGGTCCGAACAAAATCATCCGGTGGATCGGCTGGCAGAAGATCCCGGGGCTTGATGCCATCAGGGCTAGGCACGTGCATAATTGCGGCGTCACCTGGATATATACCCGGTCCCACAGCTTGCCCGCCGGCTCCTACGCTCAACTCTTGAATGGGCCGTCCATCGATCATCGGGCTTACGTGATCAAACAATCCTCCACCCTCATCAAAGGTCTCTATAAAGATGGAGTCTTTCCACGACGGGCTGTTGATCAATGCGGTAAATAATGAATTCACGAACTTTGCACCGGCCTGGAGATTGTCGGTCTTACCCGGATGTTCATCGCGGCCTGAGGCAAACCCCGGCTCAATATAAGAGAACGAGGGCAAGGTGTTATTCGCCACATCGGTCAGGAACTGGGAAATAGGCACAATGTGGTCTTGCACAGTTGTCACATAAGGCTGGAAGTTGCGTAAAGATGTAATCAGCTTTCCATCTGGCTGGCGATCAACGGAATAAATCCTCCAGGAAATGCCGGCTGCATCCAGAAGCTGAAAAATTGTCTTGGCCGTAAGAGTAGTGTTCGTGTCTTGTGGCGGATGGACTAAGCCCTGAGAGGTCGCCGCCATGGAATAAAGACGAACATCTTCCGTCTGCATGGGCGCTGGCGTATACCAGCGGTCTGAAGTTGCAAATTGAGTGGCAAAGAAATATGGCGAAGGCAGATCACCCTGGTTGTAAAAACCCATGGAGCGCACGCCTTTTGTATCCGGGTCGCCGTCAAAGATTGCCAGTCCACCAGCGGTATGGACAAAGCCATCCAATAGAAGCGGAGCGGTTTCAGTGGTGTCAAACCGGTTGGCATCGCCGTGGCTCTCCAGCCATGCTGCAGTCGTGTTGAAGATGCAACTGGTGGGGAGGTGGAAATTCTGGATGGTATCACCATCGTCAGCGGGGTTAGTGAACAGCGACTCAAGGTCGTCGGTGTCACGCCCTAATCCCAAGCTGGCGCGGTAGTCATTGATCTTGCCAAAGTAAGCGTCAAAAGAGCGGTTCTCCTGCATCATGAAAATGATATGGTTCACGCTTTGCAGGCTGCCGACGGGAGTAGGAGAAGGAGCAGGAGTTGGACTGGGAGCAGAATTGTTGCTGCCGAAGCCCACTCCCTGGCAGCCGGTTAGGACACCCAAAACAAAAAAGGCCAAAAAACAGGCTAAGGAATTTCTGGTCAAGGAGGTCATAAGTCCAATCTGTCGACACTAGAATAAATTTAATTACGCCGGCTTTTGACGGTGCCTTCCCATCAAGGAGCAGCAACTCCGCTTCGAGAAGATGAGATGAGTCTTTTCACCCCAATGTTGGCTGCAATCGCAGGATTTACTTAGACATGACATCCCCAGCAGGTGTTCTGACATCGAAGCCAATTAAGCTGCTCTCGATTTCCTGTGTCTGAAACGGGAGCTTATTTCAGTTTTTCTGGGGATCCAAGAGGATGAAAATTGCTGTAGTGGGATCAGGATACGTTGGTCTTGTAGCAGGCGCATGTTTCGCAGAATTGGGCCATCAGGTTCTTCTGGTCGATAATGACGACCACAAAATCGCAGCACTCCAGCGCGGAGAGTGCCCAATCCACGAAAAATTTCTTCCTGAGCTTCTGGAGCGGCACCGCGGCCAGCGGCTTGATTTTACAGGCGATCTGGCAGGAGCTGTGCGGCGCAGCCAGGTGATCTTTATTGCCGTAGGTACTCCGCCTAAAGATGATGGCGATGCTGATCTCTCTTACGTAGAGTCTGTGGCCCAGGGAATCGCCTGCGCCATTGACGACTATAAGGTTGTGGTCGAGAAAAGCACCGTTCCTGTTTATACCAATAGCTGGGTGCGCAAGATCATGCTGCTCAACGGCGCTCCGGCAGAGTTGTTTGACGTGGCTTCAAACCCGGAGTTCCTGCGCGAAGGCACGGCTGTGGCTGATTTTCTCTATCCTGACCGCATCGTGGTAGGGGCAGATAGCGAACGCTGCTTGGAGATGGTGGCGCAGGCATACCAACCTATGGTTGATGGCAGCTATTACAAGAATGCAGACGCAATCCCCGGCCCTTTCACTGAGCCGTTCCAGGCGCGCTTGATCCGCACCAGCGCTAAGAGCGCTGAGCTGATTAAGCATGCTTCAAACGCCTTTTTGGCCATGAAAATATCGTTTATCAATGCGGTGGCGAGTGTTTGTGAAGCTGTGGGCGCGGACGTGGAGCAGGTGCGTGAAGGTATCGGCAGTGATTCAAGAATCGGCCGTCGCTTTCTCTCGCCGGGAATCGGTTACGGCGGCTCGTGCTTCCCGAAAGACCTTTTGGCCTTCCGCTCAGTGGCGCGTGAGAATGGCTGCCACTTTGGCCTGCTGGATGAAACCGTCAGAGTGAATGAAGAGCAGCGGAACCGCTTTATGCGCAAGGTAAGGAAAGCTCTCTGGACGCTGAAAGGCAAAAAACTGGGCGTCCTGGGACTCGCTTTTAAGAACGGCACTGACGATTTGCGTGAATCTCCGGCGGTAGCCATCATCAAGGCTCTGCTGAAGGAAGGGTGCTCGGTGACGGCGTATGATCCTGCCGCAATACCGCGAGCCGAAGAGGAATTTGGCCCCAATAGCCGCGTCAAATTCGCCGGCAACCCTTATGAAGCTTTGCAGGGCGCTGATGCGTGCCTGATTCTTACTGAGTGGGAAGATTTTGCGGCGCTTGATTTAGCCCGGGTCAAAGCGCTTTTGCATTATCCCATTGTAGTGGATGGCCGCAACCTGTTTGAGCCGGCATTGATGGATGCAGCCGGACTCAACTACTACAGCGTGGGACGGCCTGATGTTGTTGGCAAACGTGCGACTACCATCAAAGCCGCGCTCAAAGAAGCTGCGAACAATGAAGCAGCATAAATGCAGAGAAACGAGTTTGGAGAATCCAAGCACAAGTCAAACTGGTCCGGGGTAAGGAATGGTTTCCGTTGTAGTACCCATTTATAACGAAGAAGAAAATATTGGCGCCTTCCATACGACCGTGTCCAAAGTTATGGACACCCTCAACGAAGCCTGGGAAATCGTCTATGTGAATGACGGAAGCCGGGATTCCTCCCTCACACTTCTTCTGGAAATCCAGAAGCGCGATCCTCGTGTAACCGTGGTGGAGTTTTCCAGGAATTTCGGTCATCAGGCTGCGCTTACAGCCGGCCTCCAGACCGCTCAAGGGGACTGCATCATGCTGATGGATGGCGATTTCCAGGACCCGCCGGAAGTTTTGCCCCGATTGGTAGAGGCTTGGAAGAATGGCGCTAAAGTAGTGATTGCGGAACGAACCAGCCGGGCAGAAAAAGGTATACGCGGACGGTTATTTCCATTGTTTTATAAGATCATGGGCCTGATCTCTGATTTCCCCATTCCTCTGAATGCGGGAATCTTCGGACTGCTTGATCGCCAGCCTGCAGATGCAATCATCAACCTGCAGGAAGGAAATCGCTATCTTCCAGGACTGCGTGCATGGGTGGGCTATCCCACTGCTTTTGTCTATTATGAGCGGGCTGATCGCGCTGCAGGCAAGCCCAAGCAGACATTGCTAAAGCTCTTCAAATACGCCATGGACGCCATCTTCAGCTTCAGCTATAAGCCCTTGCGCCTGGGTTTGGTGCTGGGTGGATTAGTACTGGCCTTCAGCCTGTTTCTCTCACTAGTCGCTATTGGCAATGTGGTGTTCAACGTCAAATTTTTTGGCACTATACCCGGCGCAGGCCATATCGGCACAATGCTCGCTATTCTGTTTCTGGGCAGCATCCAACTGGTTTGCCTGGGACTGTTGGGCGAGTACATTGGACGCATTTACGATGAAGTTCGCCGCCGCCCGCTCTTCCTGGTCCATAAAGTCCATCGGCCCACGGCTGTGGGAGAAACTGTGCTGCGCTACAAGCCGACGGCGGTGTTGGCTGAAGTGGAAGATTCGGTGGCTTAAGCAAGCAGCTGCAAACGTTTTGCACAGGATTGCAAACTCAGCTATGCCGGTTTCTTGCGGTAATCACCCTAATCCTTCTCTGCAAAATCTTGCTTTAAGTCGATAAAATGCGGCTCCGGCGCATACATGCGCTCTAATACCCTGCTAAGAGTAAAACTCAATGAAATTAAGGGGTCCCCTGATACATCCAGAGTAGATCAACTCGTAACCTCGCTCCCTCAGAACAAATGAAACCCTACCTCTGAAGGAGTACCTGGAGTGAAAAATGTAATTCGGTTACTGTTCACGACTCTAATATTGGCCACCGCATCCTTCGCGGGAGTCACAGTAAGTTCCCCAACTGCCGGATCAACATCCGGATCCCCCGTCCACTTCGTCGCCTCAGCAACTTCCACCCACCCCATTACCGCTATGAGAATCTATGTGGACAACATAAGCCAGTATTTGATCTCAGCCAGCAATCTTGACACGTCATTGGCCCTGGCGTCAGGCAAGCACAATGTTGTAGTGCAGGCATGGGATTCAACTGGAGCAGTCTTTAAAACCCCTCTCACCGTCACAGTAGGTGGATCGGCGCCGACACCCACTCCTACTCCGGTATCAGGAGGTTTGCCGGCTCCGCCGACAAATGCCGTAACCAAGAGCAGCATTCAACAGATAGCAGGATGGGAAAGCTGCACGGTTTGCGCCGGGGCAAACGCGGCTGGCCCAGTGGCTGTCTTCTCCATGGTTGAAAACCAGGCGTCCCCCTCGCTTGACGGTAAATCAGCTAAATTCAGCATCAGCGGAACTCACCCCTACTCTGACGCCTTGTGGTGGAAACAGCTTGGCGGCGTTGATACGGCCACAAATCTGAAGTATGACGTTTACTTCTACATCACTAATCCGGGAGTCGCCCAAGCCCTGGAATTTGACAACAACCAGTCCAACGGAGCCCACAAGTTCATCTTTGGCACGCAGTGCAACATTAAGGGCGGCCATTGGGATGTCTGGGGCAACGCTTCAGGCAATTGGATCTCGACGGGGATCGCCTGTGGGGTTCCGGCTGCGTTTACCTGGCACCACCTGACGTGGGAATTCAAGAGAACGTCTACGAGCGTCGTTTACGTCGGCTTTACGTACGATGGCGTGACGCATTTCGTGAACCGGACCTATCCTGCCCGTGCATCAAGCGTCCACGAGTTGAATGTGGCCTTCCAGATGGACGGTGATTCTTCTATGCATGCCTACTCTGCCTGGCTTGACCAAGTATCACTCACGTACTGGTAGAACTAAGAGTACTGAGAGGTGAGCTGCGCAATGATGCTTTTTGTTTCTGGATGAGTTGCGCCCAAAAAGACAATAACTGGCAAGAGCGGCGCACTGTGCCACTCAGATTGTTGACCAACCCCCACCTTTTCAGGTGGGGTTTTCATTGGCAGAGTATGGAAAGGGTTTCTCAGTGCAGGCAGAGGATAAACCAAAGCGCAGGGCGCATTGCGGGGGCACTGTGCCGCTCTTCTTTGCAAACGGGACTAAGTTTTCGTCTTAATCACCTAGTAGTTCGTGATTCTGACTTTTCTCTCGTGGCGTTTAAAAACTGTTGTACCAGAGTAGATGCGCCGGTAGTCTCCACATTCGTCGCAAAGATAGCGGCTGAAAACAGAAAGACAAAATTATCCCCTGGAGTAAAAGTAGTGATGGCAAAAAACAAGACAAAAATCCTCTCCATTCTCACGGTTGGCCTGTTTCTTCTGAGCGCTGTTTCCCTCCGTTCGTCCGCCCAGACAGTGAAATCGCAAATCCAGAGAATGAGTGGATGGCAAAACTGTGTGGCCTGTGCCGGCGCTAATGCTGCCGGGCCAGGGGCCTCCATTAGTTCTGCCGTTGGGGTAAAAAGCCCGAGCCTCAGTGGAAATTCCAGAATCTTCTCTATCGCCAGCAGCCACCCCTATGCAGACGCCCTGTGGTGGAAGCAACTGGGAGCGGTGAATACCGCCACCCACCTGGTTTACGACGTGTACTTTTATCTAAAGGCGCCACAGAACGCTCAGGCACTTGAATTTGACAACAACCAAGCCAACGGAAGCAAGCGTTGGATCTTTGGCACCGAATGCAACATCGCCGCCGGTCGCTGGGACGTGTGGGGCAATGCTCAAGGAAATTGGATTTCCACCGGTATCCCCTGCAAGATGCCCTCGGCATTCAAATGGCACCATCTCACCTGGGAATTCAAACGCACCGCCACCCAACTCACCTATGTCTCTGTGACTCTTGACGGTGTAAAGCACTATGTGAACCGCACTTATACTGGCAAGGCATCCGGCGTGAGGGAGCTCAATGTAGCCGTTCAGCTGGATATGCGCGGTAACCACGCCTCTTATCAGGAGTGGGTGGATAACGTCTCTCTCAAATATTGGTAAAAAGCAGTCTTGTTCCTGTCGGCTCAAAGCTCCCGGGCACCCGCCCGGGAGCATTTTTGTATAGGCCAAATTGGGAAAACTTTCGATTCCCTTTTTATTCGCCGTATGATAGAAATAGTAGACAAGCGGCCGCTCAAGGTGAAATTCTGCAGCACCTGAATTCAAAGGCGAAGACTTTTTTTCAGAACGGACGCGCCACACACGGAGAAAATAATGGCTGATGAAAGACAGGAAAAGGCCAGGGCAATCGATCTGGCTCTCTCTCAAATAGAGAAGCAGTTTGGCAAAGGTTCCATCATGCGGCTGGGGAGCAAAGAGGCAATCGTCCCAATTGCCGTCATCTCAACCGGGTCCATCTCATTTGACGCTGCGCTAGGCGTAGGCGGCTTCCCTCGCGGGCGCGTAGTGGAGATCTTTGGCCCGGAATCAAGCGGCAAGACCACTGTGGCCCTGCAGGTAATTGCTGAAGCGCAGAAGACAGGTGGCATGGCGGCCTTCGTTGACGCTGAGCATGCGCTTGATCCCATTTACGCCAAGAAGCTGGGCGTTGACGTGGACAATCTGCTCGTCGCCCAGCCAGACTACGGCGAGCAGGCTCTGGAGATTGCTGAAGCATTGGTTCGTTCCAATGCCATTGATGTGCTCGTGGTGGATTCAGTGGCAGCCCTGGTGCCCAAGGCCGAATTGGAAGGCGAAATGGGTGACAGCCACATGGGCCTGCAGGCGCGGCTGATGTCTCAGGCCCTGCGCAAACTCACTGGCATTGTTTCCAAGTCTCGGACCTGCCTCATCTTCATTAACCAAATCCGCGAGAAGATCGGCGTGATGTTCGGCAATCCGGAAACCACCACAGGTGGCCGCGCACTCAAGTTTTATTCGTCCGTACGCGTAGATATCCGCCGCATTGCGGCCATCAAAGACGGCGACATGGTGGTGGGGAATCGCACCAAGGTGAAGGTGGTAAAGAATAAAACTGCTGCTCCCTTCCGCGAAGCTGAATTTGACATCATGTATGGCGAAGGCATTTCCCGTGAGGGCGATCTGCTTGATCTGGGCGTGGCCAAAGAGATCGTCGAGAAATCCGGCGCATGGTTCAGCTATAAAAATGAGCGCATCGGCCAGGGGCGCGAGAACGTAAAACAGTTCCTGAAAGAAAACCGCGACCTTGCCGCCAAGCTGGAGGCTGAGCTTCGCCGGGAGTTGGGAATGAAAACCCTGGTGGCCGAGCCGCCTGCTCCAACACCGGAACAGAAGCAACAGGCTGCGGCAGCGCACGCACGCATGCCGGCGGTGAAGAGATAAGTTTCCTGCAAGCCATACAGGGATTGCGAAGATTCCGCGGGAATAGACTGCTTGCTCATGGCCATGTCACGGCACACATGGCCGTATTCCCTGATGAGCAAGCGATCCTGACATCGCTGGCGCCGATGGCGATGGGCTGAGCCCAGTTTGGTCGTGATCTGGTGTGTGCTCAGCTTGACTTGGCAGATGCCAGAGGTGGGAAGAAGAAATCGGCTAAACCGTCGCACTACCACCGGTGGTTCCAGCGCTAGGATGCTCATTCTGAATCGCTGCTCTGTATAACAGAGAAGGTTTTCTAAGTTGTTACAGTGCAAGCTTTTGAAAAGCGGGCATTCTTAGAGTGCCTGTATTGGAGCAGGCCCTATAGTTGAAAAGATTTCTGCGAATCATGCTGTTAGTAATTCCAGCGCTTTACCTGAGCTTATTGCTTTTGGCAATCTTTTTTTCTGACGGCATGATTTTTCAGCCGCACGCCTCTTCTTACCAGGATTCGCCGGAGATTCTGAAGATCAGTATGGCGAACGGAAAGAAGATTTCTGCTGTTTATCTCGCGAATCCCACTGCCAGGTTCACTCTGTTGGTGAGCCACGGAAACGCGGAAGACCTGGGCGACGATCGGTACTGGCTGCTGGATTTGCGCAAGATTGGATTCAGCGTCTTTGCCTATGACTATGAGGGTTATGGGACCAGTCAGGGCAAGCCGAGCGAGCAAGCCGCTTATGAGGACGAAGCTGCGGCTTACGACTACCTTGCTGTGAATCTGGGAACGCCGCCTGACCGCATCGTTATCTTTGGCCGCTCTGTGGGGACCGGCCCAGCTACCTATATCGCAACCAGACGGCCCGCCGCTGCGTTGATTCTGCAAAGCTCGTTTGTCTCAGCTTTTCGCGTTCTCACGCGTATCCCGCTGCTGCCCTTTGACAAGTTCCCCAATTACAAGAACATCCGCCATGTCCATTGCCCGGTACTGATTATGCACAGCCACGGTGACACGATCATTGGTTTCTGGCACGGTGAAAAGCTGCTTGAATTGGCGAATGAGCCCAAGCAATTCTTCTGGGCCAAAAATGCCAACCACAATGAGATGGAGATGGCAGCAGGTTATTGGGACGCTTTGCAGAAATTTCAGGCGTTTCTGGAAAGCGGAGCACAACCAACGCCGCGCACAAGCGCCCCTTAAGAATTTTCCAACTCCTTACTCACTATCCGCTATTGCATGGTCGCCGGATGACATGTTGATCCCACTCCGGGCGGCGTGGGTACTCCGGTTGGCGGTGTTGCCCAGGGTTTGCCGGTAAAGTCAAAGAAGTCCAGCAGGCTGGGCTGGGCCGCATCGCGTTTGGTGAGCGGCGGAAGATTAAATCTCTCCTCTACAAAATGGAGGACAGCCATGTGGTCCATGGCTTTATGACCCACGTAATGACGCCGCGAAAATGGCGAGACAATAAAGTTTGGAATCCTGAACCCAAGTTGTGCTCCAAAACCTGAGTTCCCGGCTGCGGCTGCATCAGCCGGATGAGCGCCGGGGCTGGTTGGACGGAGATCGCAATGATTGGTAAACACGCCCGCCGTTGTCGGTTGGCAGGGCAAAAATCCATCAGGATTGACTGCAATGGGAGCAATGTCGCCTTCCAATCCAGCCAAAGAGGCGCTGGTGTTCTGGTTGGTATGGCCCGGGACCGGAGGCACATGGTCATAAGGGCCGCCGCCTTCATCAAAGCCGAAGAACAAAACGGAGTCTGACCACGATGGGCTTGCCATGAATGCGTTGACAAGGTTTGCAATCTGGGCCTGTCCAGAAAGAATTGACTGGCCTGAGCCTGGGTGCTCATCACCGTGGCCGAAATTGGCTTCAACATAAGCAAAAGAAGGCAGCGTGTTATTTTGGGCGTCGGTCGCAAACTGGCTGATGGGAGCGATATGCGTGGAATCCACCACCAATGCGCCGGTGGAGTCGTGGAATATATATTTGCCGCTGTAGCCAAAATACTTGAATGTGGTCGATGGGCTGCCGTTGGGATCCAAAGCCGAGTAGTAAATCTTCCAGGAGATGTGGTTCTCGTCGAGCAACTGGAAAATAGTCTTGGCCGTAAGCTGCGGCGCATGATCGTCATTGCCGGGATCAAAGACATATCCCTGCGATGTGCCTCCAGACATCGTGGCCAAACGATTGGGAATGGTCTTGCTGGCGACCGGCGAAAACCATCGATCAGAGAGCGCAAACTGCGAGGCTATAAAGTAGTAATAATTCAGTTCTGGCGAGCCTGTGGTGCTGGTGTCCTCATAGAAAGCCATGGCGCGCTGGCCGGTCAGATCAGTAAATGATCCGCTACCGCTGCCGGACTTGGCAAAGCCCTCCGCCGTGTGTACAAAGCCATCCATCAGAATGGAGCGCGTGGTGGTGAAGTCAAAACGGCTCACATCGCCAAAGCTTTCTAGCCACGCTGAGCTCATGTCATCAAGACAGGTACTCGTCGTGTGGAAGAGCTGAAACACCGCGCCTTCATCATCCTTATTGCTGATTGTGGTCAGCTTGTCATCGATTCCATCCACGTCATACTCAACGTGATCATCGCCAATATTAAAGCCATGCGCCTTGCGGTAAGGATTAAGCATTCCAAAATAGCTATCGAAGCTGCGGTTCTCCTGCAGCATGAAAATAATGTGGTTTACCGCGGTAATGCCGCTTGGAGTTGGTGTGGGAATGGGCGTAGGGCTTGGTGTGGGGGTCGGGCTTGGAACTGGTGTAGGGGTGGGAGTGGGAGTAGGTGTCGGTGTCGGAGTTGGCGTTGGCGAAGCCGCAACAGTAATGCTCTCTGATGAAGAGAAGAAAAAGCCAGTCGAATCCCAGGCGCGAATCACAATGGCATGTTTCCCCGCGGGCAGCGAGAGTACGGCGGTCAGAGACGCACTGGTGCTCTTGGCTTTCTGGGTTGAATCAATATACATGATCATTGCGGTAACGGTGTGCTCGGCATCTCTTGCGCCTGCTGAAAAAGTTACCGGCGAGCTCACAGTCGTGCCGCTTCCCGGCGAGCAGATTTTTACCGTCTTATCGACCGTGGCCGTGCAGGCGGCCTGCGCGCGGTTTGCAAAGAAAAGCGGAGTGACGAGAAGCAGAAGTACCATTGAGCGCGAGTGCGAAAACATGGCTGCCCACCCTGAAATCAAATCTTAAAAATTGCAAATGGAAATCGGACAACTGGGCTACTGCGAAGGGGGCCGAACTGACACACCTCTTCTTTAACAGACACCCTGCTTTTTCTTGAAATTAGGAACCAGAGAGTCCAACTGGGGTTGTACAAGGTGAGCTGCTTTGTTTCAGATTGCCACGCGGCTGCTACAAGCAAATGCATTGTTGCTGATTGAAACTGCAAGATGTTCAGCTCACAGTTTGTTGCTGCCAGCAATAAGCGAGCTATGCTTCGGTTTGCGCTTCCAATGCCTGGCCGAGTTCTTCCCACTCGTTCATCGCCCGCTTGAGTTCGGCTTTTGAACGTTCCAGCAGATCGGTTTGTCGATGCGTCTCTTCCACGCTTACAAAATGCTGTAAGGAAATTTCTGCGGCAGAGATCGCTGCTTCAAGCCGTGCGATCTCCTCTTCCACTTCCTCCAGCCGCTCTTTCATCTGCTTGAGCTTGATGGGATTGAGGCGCTTTTGCTTAATGTCTGGAACTGCCGGCATGGCGGTCGCATCGTGGTTCGTGTTTGCCGCCGCGTCGGCAGCAGATGAATTTGCTGGTGTAGCCAGTGAGCCATCCGGAGCAATACCAAGCTTTCCTTCCTTGCGCCAGAGATAATCTTCATAGTTGCCGGGAAAGACCTCGATTCGCCCATCGCCAATTTCAAAGATGCGTGTGGCCAGCTTGTCAATAAAATAACGATCGTGAGAGACAAAGACTACGGTGCCGGTAAATTTCTGCAGTGCGTCCAGCAGAACGTCTTTAGCGCGGAGGTCAAGATGGTTGGTTGGCTCATCGAGCAACAGGAAGTTGGATGGATGCAGCAGCATCCGGGCCAGCGCATAGCGGTTGCGCTCACCGCCGGAGAGTACGCCGATGGTCTTGAACACATCATCTTCAGAAAAGAGAAAACAGCCGAGCAGGTTGCGCAGCTCCGTCTGAGTGGAACGCGGCGCAGCGGTGAAGAGATCATCTAACATCCGGGCCTGTGGATCGAGCGCTTTGTACTGGTCCTGGGCAAAGTAGTCAACGTCAGCATTGTGGCCCAGCCGCAGTTCGCCGCCGGTGGGCTGCTCCAGGCCGGCCAGCATCTTGATAAGGGTTGATTTACCCGCGCCGTTCACGCCTACCAGCGCAATGCGGTCTCCGCGCTCGATCACAAAATTGCCGCCGGAAAAAACATGTTTAGGCCCATAGCTTTTGGCCAGGTCTTTGGCCTCTGCCACCATGCGTCCGCTGGCGCGCGGCTGCGGAAACGAGAAGTGGATAGACTTTTCTTCCGGCGGGACTTCAATCTTTTCCATCCGCTCCAGCTCTTTGATCCGGCTCTGCACCTGTTTGGCCTTGGTGGCCTGGTAGCGAAAGCGATTGATGAAAGCCTCAAGCTGGTCAGTCTTCTCTTTCTGGTTGCGATATGCGGCCTCAAGCTGTGCGCGCCGCTCAGCCTTCTGCGACAGATATTTTTCGTAGTTGCCGGAGTAAAACGTGACCTGCTTGTTCCATATCTCGGCTGTTTTCTTCACCGTGACGTCAAGAAAGTAGCGGTCGTGCGAGATCAGCACATAGGCATTCGGATATGCAGCAAGATATTGCTCCAGCCAGTTGCGGGTTTCAAGGTCAAGGTGGTTCGTTGGCTCATCAAGCAATAACAGATTCGGCTTTTGCAGAAGCAGCTTGGCCAAAGCAATGCGCATTTGCCAGCCGCCGGAAAATTCTTCCGTTCGCCGCTCCCAATCTTCTTTCTTGAAACCCAAGCCATTGAGCACCGTGCCCACTTCAGCCTCAATGGTGTAGCCGTCGCGGGCCTGGATTTCTGCCTGAATGCGATGAAAACGCTCTGCAATCTGCTCGTACTCAGCGCTCGAATCATTGACCTTACCCATGCGGTCCGCCAGCTCTTCCTGCTCGCGCTGCATCTGGTGAACATCACTGAAAACTGTAAGACATTCAGAGAAGACGGTGCGTCCGGAAAGGGAAAGTCCGTCCTGTGGCAGATAGCCGCATTGGATCCCGCGCTGCCGGGTTGTGGTCCCATAGTCAAGAGACTCCACACCAGAGAGGATCTTGAGCAGCGTGGTTTTGCCGGTTCCATTGGCTCCGACCAGACCCACGCGATCATGTGGCGTGATCAGCCAATCCAGGTCTTGAAAGAGGACCTTTGGTCCAAAACGTTTGCCGGCGCCGGTGAGTTGGATCATTACTTCTATCTAATCATATTGAAGAGCGTTGAAGGACATAGGGCGTCCGCCTCGGAAATTGTGCGCTCAATATGCCAAACAGAGCGGCTACAAAGATTGCGAACTGAGCGTCAAGAAGTGCTGGATTTCAAAATTTGGCATCCTGTGGCGCAAACGTTCTCATCGCACAAGATAAGGAAAGGAGATTTTCAAATGCCCTCAAAATCCAGCAGAACACGCAAGAGCAACTCCTCCAGATCTTCCAGTTCTCGAGGCATACAGTCCGCATCAAGCTCTCGGTCCAGAAGTACGCGCGCTAAGAGATCGGCTGCGGGAAATTCACGCAGCGCAAGCTCCAAGAACAGGTCTGAGTCTCGCAACAAGAATTCAGATTCAGCTCGCGGTCGTTCATCACGGAACGCATCTTCCCGCACCGCAAGCGCTTCGTCTAACCGCGGCAATCGTGGCAACGCTCGCTCATCCTCCAGATCGCGCGTATTGACCGATCATGACGAGATCAGGCAGTGGGCAGAAGAACGCGAGGCCCGTCCGGCTTGCGTCCGCGGCACCGGAGGCAGTGAAGACGTAGGTATGATCCGTCTCGATTTTCCAGGCTATAGCGGAGAGCAGTCCCTTAAGCATATTGAATGGAATGAATGGCTGGAAAAATTCGACGAAAGCGGTCTGGCGCTGCTGGTGCAGGATGAAACCGCACGCGGTGGACGCAGCAATTTCAACAAGCTGGTACACCGGGAGACTGCCCACGCCGTCGGCAAGCGCTCTTCGCGTGGTACGCGAGGTGGATCACAGCACAAAGCAGCGTAAACCTGTTGTGCCCAAAAAGTTACAACAACAGTTTCTGTTATTTTTTTGTTGACATCGCCTTCCGACTACCTCAATATCTTGGGTGTAAGTAGGCAACAGTACTATTTGTAGAGTTCTGAATGTTAAAGGGCCCCAAGAAGCAAAATTTTAAGGAGGGATTCGCGAATGGCAACCAAGAAAAAAGCTGCGAAGAAAAAGAAGAAAAAGTAGCTGGTGAGCGGAGCTAAGTCTCCGCAAAGTTTTTTAACAAGGGAAAATAGTTATGACGGGGTGTTCCATCCAGAACACCCTTTTTATCTTGCAACTTCATTCAACACGCGAGATATTGCATGAAATCCTGGTAAACCAACCTTTTCCACCGCCGTGGACTTCTAATAAAATCAAGCTATCATCTTGCAGTTTTGCACCAATCGCCGCTACTTCTTCAAGGCATAAAAACGTTGAAAGCTTTTACTCGCAATCAAAAAAACGAGAGGGCGATGGTTCGACCTACAATTCCAGAATTGCTCAAAGCTGTAATGGCTGCCGGGCTGGTGCTAATCACCGCGGTTGTTTTGGCGTTTGCTCAGACCAGCCCAACTGCAAGTGATGCCGCAGGCATTATTCCGTTTCTCAATCAGACAATCGTCTGGTCACGGCAGTTAACCACGCAGCAACAGCTGGTAAGCGAACCCAGCGATTCTCTCTTTTTGAATGACAATCGCCAGCTTACTAACCAGGTAGTCAAGCTCTCGTTTGACTTTGCTCGCGCTCGCGCACAGGCCCTGGCCAGCGCAGCTCACACTGGGCAAATGCAGGCGCCCTCACAGTACCAGCGATTGAGTGACTCGGTTGCAAAAGCTGACCAGAAAGTAAAAGATTCGCAGCAGGAGATTGCGCAGCTTCGGCAACAACTGGCAACTGCCAAACCCGCCAAGCGCAAGGGCTTGCAAGCTTCAATCGATGAGGTGGAAAGTGAAGAAGAATTATTCCAGGCGCGCCGCGATACGCTGCGCAACATGCTGCAATTTGCAACCGGAACAGCCGCCGGAGGAGGTTCAGGCAGCCTGAGTTCCCAGATAGAAGAACTGGCCCGCACCGTACCGGCTGCCAGCCAGGAAACGGATACAGCCACAACGCAAGCCAAAACTGCCGCATCTTCAACTGCCACGATCCCCCCTGCGCGCAAAGAGACGCCCACTGGGATTATCTCTCTGGCTACCGATCTGTTCACGCTGCGGAGCAAGTTGAATACGTTAGACCAAAATTTGCGCCATACAGACCAGCTAGCTCAAACCTCCAAGGACCTACGGGCTCCGCTGCTGGCCCAGGTGAAAGAACTAACACAAAAGGGCGACAATCTGGCCGCGCAGCCTGATTCGCAAGATCCTGCTGTTTTGTCCCAACAAGGTAAAGATCTGGATGGGCTCACTGCGCAATTCAAGCAGTTATCCGCCAGCTTGCTGCCGCTGGGCAAGCAATCCATTTTGCTCGACGTGTACAAGCAGAGCGTAACCAATTGGCGCAGTACGGTGAAAAGCGAATATGACGCCGAATGGAAAGGCCTACTGATAAGGCTGCTGGGGCTGGCGGTAATACTTGGCGTAGTGCTCGGTATTTCAGCGGTATGGCGCCGTGCAACTTTCAAATACATCCCAGATGCGCGCCGGCGCTATCAGTTCCTGCTGATCCGGCGCATTGTTCTGTGGTGCCTGATCGCGATCATCATAGCCACGGCATTTGCCAGTGAATTAGGCGCTATCACCACATTTGCCGGGCTGCTCACTGCCGGGATTGCCGTTGCTTTGCAGAACGTGATCCTCTCCGTCGCAGGATATTTCTTTCTCATCGGCAAATACGGAGTGCGTGCGGGAGACCGCGTGCAGATAGCTGGCGTTACCGGAGAGGTGGTTGAAGTGGGCCTGGTTCGCCTGCATGTAATGGAGATGAGTGGGGGGCTGGCTCCGCGGCCTACCGGTAGAGTGGTTGCCTTTTCCAATGCTGTGGTATTCCAGGCGGGTTCAGGGATGTTTAAACAGATCCCTGGAACAAATTTCCTGTGGCATGAGATCACGCTGACCCTGGATAGCAAGGCCGACTATCGCCAGGTGGAAAAGCGGATGCTTGAGACCGTCAATAAAGTTTTTGCGGAATATAAAGACAGCATAGAAACACAGCGCCGCAACGTGGAACTTTCCATGAACTCTTCGCTCCGGTCTTTCACGCCGGAGAGCCGTTTGCACCTGACGCAGACCGCGCTGGAAGTAGTGGTGCGCTATCCAGTAGAGCTGGGCAACGCCGCTGAAATCGATGATCGCATCACGCGTGAGATCGTGGATGCCATTGAGCGCGATCCTAAGCTGCGCCTGCAAATCTCTGCCGGTCCCAGCATTAAGGTAGAAGAGCAGCCTGCCGAACCGGTGAAAAGCTAGAGCGAGAAAACTTCCTGCAAACCATAATCATTGGCATAAGCCACTAGACTGTTTAGTCGGCCAACTTAGACACGCACACCCTTGAGCGATAAGAGATAATAAGGACAACACGCATTACCAGCGCAGATGAGGAAGAGATAATTGCTGGGAAGTACCTGCTTTGAGCACTGGAGCCTGAAGGGAGCCAAATTGAAAACCGTCTTTGTGATTGGCGCGGGACCAGCGGGCATGTTTGCTGCGCAGAAAATTGCTCAGGGCGGCCATGAAGTGATTATCCTGAACCGCGACATTAAGCCCGGAGGACTGGCCGAGTACGGTATCTATCCCACCAAAGACAAAATGAAGATCGGCCTGCGTAAGCAGTTTGCCAAGGTGCTGAGCCTGCCCAATGTGCATTATTTCGGACACGTACAGGTCAGCAGCCAGGCTGCGGTCACCATTGATGATCTGCGGCAGTTCTCGCCTGCAGCGATTGTGTTTGCCGTGGGCGCGCAGGGGACCAAGAAGCTGGGCCTGCCCGGTGAAACCGCCAAAGGTGTTTACGCCGCCAAGGATTTTGTTTACAGCTATAACCTGCTGCCACCGTTTACCGCGCATGATTTTTCTACCGGCAAACGCGTAGCGATCATCGGCATGGGCAACGTGATGGTGGACATTGCCCGTTGGCTGATGATTGATACACCGCAGAAAACGGCGGAAGAAGTTATTGTGGTGGCGCGCCGTGGGCCGTTTGAAGCCAAATTTGATAAAAAAGAATTCGATTACATTGAAGAATTTCTTGATCGCCAGGCTTTTGATGAGGAGCTGCGCCGCATCCAGCCGCAGCTTGCGTCAGTAGGGCAGGACATCAGCAAGCTGGCGCAAGAAACGTTTCCTGTACTGGCCAAGCCTACAGCAGAGCATCCCCAATGCAAACCGCGACTGCGCTTCCGCTTTCTCTGCTCGCCTCAGGCGATTCACGGTGATACCAGTGGACGCATTGATCGTCTTACCGTCACAGAAAACGTTCTCTCCGAGAGAGACGGCAATATCGCCTGCAAAGCAACGGACAGAACTGCTGATCTTGAAGTCGACACCATGATTTTCGCCATCGGTGATGTAGCTGATCCGGCGGTCGGGCTGCCTTATCACCGCGACAGCTACGTGATCAATCCTGACCAGAGCGATCCCAAGCGCGCGGCGTATGAACTTTTTGATCCGCGAACTTGCAAGGTGTTGGAAGGAATGTATGCCGTGGGCTGGGCGCGCAAAGCCAGTGATGGCTTGGTAGGCATTGCGCGGCATGATGCAGAAGTTGGAGCAGTGCATGTGCTCGAATATCTGAAGACGGCTCCAGAAAGCCATGTGCCCGCGAGCCAGATTGAGGATTGGCTGCGCGGCAAAGGGCTGCAGATCGTGACCAAGCCAGATCTTGAATGCCTGGGCCGCGCGGAAGATCAGGAAGCCAAGCAGCGCGGTGTTTTATGGTTCAAATACGCTGAAGATGAGGCCATGCTGGCGGCAATTGCGGCGGAGAAGGCAAAGGCCGTGACCGTTTGAACATCTCTGGAGAGAGGACGTATGCCTCTGCCGGTACATGAAGAGAAGCTAATCAAGGCTTTTTTCCTCAAAGAACGACAAGAACCATATCTGTTGGGGTTGGCGAATCCTGGCAAACGTCGCAAAATAACCAACGAATTCTGCCATTTCAAACACTTGGATCTTCGTTTCAATGTCCCAATCCTGCCTTCCCAACAGAATCCTGCCGCCATCTATGATCTTCTCAAAAAATTTGGCGCGCCAGATGTGTGCTGGGTCGTCTCTGACGAACTGGAGTTGGACACGCACAATATGAGCCTGAAGGAAGCTCTGGACCAAATTGTTGGCCGGACATTTGCAACGTTTTTGTGTTGTATCGAAGGTAAGCTGGCCTATTTTGAAAATGAAGACGGCCGCTGGATAGGTCGCCGCCCTTGATTCCTTCAGCTGCTCGCAATTAGTCTTTTAAATAGATGCCCACTTGGGATCCGAATCTCTATCTGAAGTACGCCAATGAGCGCTCGCGGCCCGCGGCTGATCTCATTGCGCAAATCCATCTTGAAACGCCCATGCGCATTGTTGACCTGGGCTGCGGTCCGGGCAACAGCACAGCGTTGCTGCATCAGCGCTGGCCGCAGGCGGCCATTACCGGCGTGGACAATTCCCAGGAGATGCTGGCCGAAGCCAAAGCAAAGCATCCTGACTGGCAATGGGTCCTGGGCGACATTGAAGGCTGGAAGCCCGCGCCTGCGGTCGATTTGATCTTCTCCAACGCAGCCTTCCACTGGGTACCGGGACACGCCACGCTTTTCCGCAGTTTGATTGGAGGCGTCTCGCCGGGAGGAGCGCTGGCCGCGCAGATGCCGAATAATTTCCACTCTGCCGCGCATTCGGTCATTCAAGAGGTGGCTGCGAACGGCGACCCTCGCTGGAGCAAAAACATGACCGGCGTTGCCGGAACTTTTACCGTGCAACCGCCGGCTTTCTACTATGACGTGCTGCGCAAACATGCCAGCCGCGTAGATATTTGGGAGACCGAGTACCAGCACGTAATGGACGGTCCTAAAGCAATCTTTGACTGGATACGCGGCACCGGCCTGCGCCCCTATCTTGAACGCCTGGCTGACGAAGAGCAGCGCCAGTTATTTGCGGAGATGTGCCTGGAAGGTTTTCAGGAAGCATATCCGCCAAACGACCAGGGCAAGGTGCTGTTTCCATTTCGCAGGATGTTTATTGTGGCGTACCGATGAAAGTTCTCCGCGCACTCTCCGGTCTGATCTTTGCTTTGTGCTTTGCAAGCGCTGCAGCTTCCACGCAGAAGATTGCTCCTGATCTCTACGCCTACATTTCTGAGAACGATGCCAGCGCCAATTCAACGTTCCTGGTAAGCGACCAAGGCATCCTGGTGGTCGATACCGGGCTTAACGCGCAGGAAGGCCAAAAGCTGCTGGCTGAGATTCACAAGATTTCATCGGCTCCGGTGCGCTGGATTGTGAACACGCACTATCACCCCGACCATCGCGGCGGCAATGGAGTGGTTGGGCCGGATGCGGTGGTCATCAGCACTGCGTTCACGCGCAAACAAGCGGGAAGCGCGGCGCCCGGATACGCGCTCAATGAAACGCTTGGGCCCCGAGGGCTTACGTTGTTCGTCGGCGGCCATGAAGTTCAGATTTATCTTCCCGGTCCGGCTCACACCATGGGAGATGCTGTGGTTTACTTTCCAGACCAGCACACCATTGCCACTGGAGATTTATTTCTCACCAACTCCTGCCCCGCCATGGACGAAGGCGACATGGAGAACTGGATTCATGCTCTTGATCACATGCTGGAGCTGCCTATAGAACATGTTGTCCCCGGACACTTTGAACTGGCGACCAAGACCGATCTGCGCAGCTTTCGCAATTACCTGGCTGATTTGCGCGATCAGGTTGCGCGCATGTACGCAGAGGGCAAAACTCTTGAGCAGGTGCAAAAAGCGCTTAATTTAAGCGCGTACAAAGGCTTCCGCCAATTTCCAAATTACGAAGCCACGTTCAAAGACAATGCTGCCGCTTACTATCATCAACTGGAAAAACGCAAGACTGAGAAATAACACTAGCAAGGAAACGACGCCAATGATTTGACGGCAGCCGCATTCAAGCCAGAGAATCTCTCCGTCGCGTAGCGACATCTGACAGTATTCGATCTCTGGGAGCGTAAGCAAGAAAATGGAATACACCAACCTTGGCTCTACCGGCGTAAAGGTTTCACGCATCTGCCTGGGCTGCATGACTTATGG
>DASRDW010000306.1:0-22297 GCA_035652415.1 Candidatus Angelobacter sp.
GTTGGTGCCTTTGGGGCCTTTCAGCAGATCGGCAACATCGCTTACGCCCATGTTGTCTGTGGCTTTGCCGTCCACAGCGATGATCACATCGCCAGGTCGCAGGCCTGCTTTGTATGCCGGCGTGCCGGCAAAAGGCGCTACCACAATGATCTTGTTGTTGCGCGGGGCAATCTGCATGCCCACGCCGTAATATTTACCGCTCTGTTCTTCGCGCAGCGATGAGTACGACTTAGGATCAAAAAAGTTGGAGTGTGGATCAAGCACGTGCAACATGCCTGGGATTGCGCCGTTGTAAATCGCTTTATCTGGATTCACGGGCTCAGCATAATTCTGTTCCACCAGGCTGTAGATTTCAGAAAACTGGCGCAGGCTGTCGCGGACATCAGAGTCCGAGGCGCCGGCGATGTAGGGCGAGACGCTGCGCTGGCTGAAAGCAGCGGAACCTATAAAACCACAACTAATAATGACGAGTAATACGAAAAAAAGAGAACGACGTGTTCCACTTGACATGAACAATCCTTGGCCGCTGAGCTCTCGCGCTCCGATTGCGGGTATTAGCGCCAGTATAACACTCTTCTGCTCAGGGCTTTACATGCATTTCAGCCCACCTTGGTTGAGCCGTGTTACCCTCGTTTCATACATCCGCCAGCGGATATTTCCCCAGCTTGGTAAGATGCTGTTACCCCATCCTGGGCTGCGGATTTCTTTCTATTGGAAAACTTAATCAAAATTGCGGCGGTTTTTTAAGAAATACTGGGGTATCATTAGGTTGGTCGAGCTATGGATTTTGGGTTTTCTGGCGAGTTAATTTTCATAATGCTTCTGGCACTCATCTTGTTTGGGCCCAGGAAGTTACCGGAGCTTGCCCGTACGTGGGGCAAGTTTATGGCTGAATTTAAAAAGGCAAGTAATGAATTCCAGGGACAGATTCAGGATGAGATCCGCAAGATGGAATTGGAAGAGGTCAATCCTGCCAAGCATCTTGAGCCGGAAATCGCAAAAATTAATAGTGACGAAGACCTCTCCATTCAAGGCGCCCTCAATCGCCTGACCGAACGTATAAAGAACACGGTCCCACAGGATTAACAATGCCGGAGCTTGCAGTAGACCCCCAGGAACAGAAAGAAATAGAACGCGAATTACGTCAGATGGGCTCCATGAGCATTTTGCAGCACCTGGAAGAGCTGCGTAAATGCATCATCCGCTCACTGGCTGCGGTGGCCATTGGTTTCGGCATTTGCTGGTATTTTGCCCAGGATAAAATCTATCCTTTGATTGAGAAGCCGATCATAACTGTATTCAAGAAATACAACATTGATCCGCATCTGAGCTACCTCAGTCCCACTGATCCATTCAATCTGTACTTAAAAGTCGGATTGATGGCTGGAATTTTCCTGGCCTCTCCAGTCATCCTGTATCAGGTTTGGAGCTTTATCTCACCCGGGCTTTATCGCAATGAGAAGCGCTTCGTTCTGCCGTTCCTTTTTCTCTCCGTGGGGCTTTTTCTGGGTGGAGGATATTTCGGATATAAGGTCATCTTCCCGGTGGCGATGGATTTTCTGATCGGTAGCTACGGCTCGGCTTTCCACGCAACCATCACCATTGATGCCTATACCAAGCTGTTCCTGACCATTATTTTGGGCCTGGCAATCATCTTTGAAATGCCCATTGTGCTCGGCTTTGCCGGGATGATGGGCGTGGTGAATGCCAAGTTCCTCTTCAAGCACATCCGCGGAGCTGTGCTGGTTTGCGTTACCTGCGCAGCCATACTCAGCCCGACCACCGATATCCTGAATCTGACTATTTACGCTGCTCCCATGGTCCTGCTCTATCTTCTGAGCATCGGCCTTGTTTGGCTGGTCCATCCCAAGCAGCGGCGTAAGCGCAGGGAAAAGCGCGAACAACAAGGCTTAGAATAGACTAATAACGTTCAGCTCCGTGCGCGGATTTTCTCCGCGCTGGATGCTGGGCAATCCCTGTGGTGTAAGGAGCCGCAATGGTGATTTTGCGTGCACGCACTGGTTGGTGGCTGGTATTGGTCCTCGCCTTGGCTGTTCTTGGTTGCTCAAAGGAAAAAGCAAGTTCTTCTCCCAATGAAGCATCGGCTTCAGAGCCTGCACCGCAGTCTCCGGCTCCTCAAGTCAAGGGACCCATTGGCCCGGTGATGCATGTTGATGCCCCGCGCGTCATGCAATACACCAAAGAGATTGTCGCCTTCGGCCCGCGTCCGGACACGAGCAAAGCCATCGAGCATGTCCGCTCCTATATCAAGAACAAGCTGAAGAAAGATCATGTGGAAGAAGATTCCTTTGTTGCGGAGACTTCGGTTGGCAAAATTCCCATGACCAATATCGTTGCCAAGTTCCCCGGCACAAAAGACGGGATCATCGTTCTGGCTTCACATTACGAGACAAATTATTGGCTTAAGGATACGAGCTTTGTCGGCGCCAATGACGGCGCTTGCACCTCGGCGCTCTTGCTGGCCATTGCCGACCAGCTTCGCGGCAAAAAACTGGAAGGGTACAGCGTTTGGCTGGCGTTCCTGGATGGCGAAGAATCCATGAAGAGGCAGTGGAACACCAATGATGCGCTGTGGGGCAGCCGCCATCTGGCGCACAAATGGCAGGGCGATGGCACCAGCAAAAAAATCAAAGCATTTCTGCTGCTGGATATGATCGGCGATGCTGATCTGAACATCTCTCGCGCCGCCAACGGTACGCCCTGGGTAGAGGATCTCGTGTTGCAGGCGGCTACCCGCCTGGGATATCAGTCTTTTTTCTTTGCAGATACGCTACCCGTTGAGGACGACCATCTTCCTTTTCTCCACGTTGGCGTTCCGGTGGCTGATCTCTACGACTCAAGCTACGGCTACAACGACAGTTTTCACCACACCACGGAAGATACGATGGACAAGCTCAGCGTCAAGAGCTTGCAGGTGAGTGGAGACGTGGTTCTGGAAGCTATCCGGTTGATCAATGGCATGAATGAAAATACTCCACCGGCTCCACAAAAATAGCTGTCGTAGCCCCGGAAATTACGCAAATTACTGCCTGTTCTGCGTTCAAGTTAAGGTTGAAGATTGCCAGGGCCTGATACATAAATTTTGAAATAATGGAGTCTATATCCAATGAAACGCTTGCTTATCCGCCTGGGGCTTACCGCTCTAGTGCTGGGGCAGATTGCCATCGCCCAGCAGCAACAGCCAGCCACTACGATTGTCCTGGTTCGCCACGCTGAAAAAGCCTCTGATGCGCCCGATGCTCTGTTAAGTCCTCAGGGCCAGCAGCGCGCTGAATGCCTGGCCCATGTACTCAAGGACGCGGGAATTAAGCGGATTTATGTTTCTGACGTTAAGCGTACGCAGCAAACGGCTGAGCCATTGGCCAAAGCGCTTGGCGTTAAGCCGGTTGTGGTCCCTGCAAAAGATACCAACACCTTGGTAAAAGATGTGTTTTATGGCGCAGGAGGCAATGCTTTGGTGGTGGGCCACAGCAACACGCTGCCCTTTGTGATCCAGCGCGTTCAGGCGGGCACAATTCCACCTATCGGTGAAAACGAGTATGACGGCCTTTATGTGCTCACCGTGCTTGATGGCAGCAGCACGCCCGTGCTCAAGCTGCGCTATTGTGCTGCCTCGCCCGCGTCTGCCGCTCCGGCCAATATGACACCGGCCAGAAGCGCAACTCCGGCCAAGAAGAAAAAATAGTGTCGGCAGATCACCCGCTATAATCGCCGCATGAGGATTCCCAAACAGTTGGATCGCACACACTAATCCCCCTTCATGCAAATCGGATTCTGGATTATTTTTAATGCGGCGATTTTGGCTCTGCTCTTTTTTGATCTTGGAGTCCTGAGCCGCGGCCATCATGCCGTTGCTTTTAAAAAGGCGCTGCTCCTGTGTGCTTTTTGGATCGGTCTGGCTGCCGCCTTCGGCATCTTCATATGGCAGTGGATGGGACCGACCAAAGCGCTGGAGTTCACTACCGGCTATCTGCTGGAAGAAGCGCTTAGCGTTGATAATCTTTTTGTTTTCATATTGTTATTTGCTTACTTTAAAGTTCCAGCGGAAGAAGAAAAGACAGTCCTTTTCTGGGGGATTATCGGTGCGCTCATCATGCGCGGCATATTTATTTTGGCTGGCGTGGCACTCGTTCAGCGCTTTCACTGGATCCTTTACGCCTTTGGCGTCTTCCTGATTTATACCGGAATTCAGTTGATGCGGGGCGGTAACGAGGAAAGCGATCCTTCACGCAACATTGTCTTAAAGTTCTGCCGCAGGTTTCTACCCATTAGTGATAGCTACGAAGGCGGAAAGTTCATCACCCGGCGGGAAGGAAAGCTCTTTTTTACGCCGCTTTTGGTTGTGCTGCTGGTGGTGGAAACCACTGACGTCATGTTTGCCACTGACTCCATTCCCGCCATTCTGGCCATCACGCGGGATTCTTTCATTGTGTACACCTCAAACGTCTTCGCCATACTCGGCCTGCGCTCGCTCTATTTTGCTTTGGCAGGGCTGATGAAGCTCTTCCACTATCTGAATCATGGCTTATCTGTGGTGCTGATTTTTATCGGCATCAAGATGCTGCTGCCGGAGCGGTATCACGTGCCCACGTGGGCGGCGCTGGTGGTGATTGCCGGCGTGTTGGCAATTGCGATTGTGGCTTCGCTTCTGTTTCCAAAAAAGGAAAAAGAAGAGAAGACTAGTTCGGGAGAGCCCCAGGTTTAAGCGATATCAGCAAGGCAAACTGCTGCTCCGGGGTCAAACCAGTGGAATTCTGGCGGCGGGCTGCTCCCTTTTTTTCCTGCGGAAGGATGCCGGCACGGTCCATGTCCTCATTGGAAAGATCCATTTCACGCAAACCCCAAAATCGTGTGCGCACGGCGCGCTTGTGCTCATTCAGATAGCCAAGCTCGTGCTCGGTAATCATGCTCAAGGCTTTTTCGTATGCATCTTCAGCCGAGTCGGCAAAAATTACACGAGTTTTCTTATGAACAACGTTGAGCGGATCGCCTTCGAGCGTAACTTCTTCCGTCAATTCAGCTACATACCAGCGCGAGGCTTCGGGGGAGTTCGTCATGTCCATCCTTTTCAACAATTTGCACTCAGCCCTATATGGACTAACAGCATTCCCTGCTTTATCTCCTCTGCCTATACGAGGAGAAGGATTACCCTATAAAGGGTAGGTTTGTATGCTGAAAAATAGAGTTATTTTAAATTATTTTTTTTAATACTCGGTTTTGCTTAAATTAAAGAGATAGTCTCTGGATTTTTATGGCCCGCCTTTGCTGAAGACTGGCTGGAGGCCCCCATCCTTATCTGGTAAATCACAAGTCCCTGCCGACGGGCGTTCGGGGCTGGATAAATCCATCTGGCAAACGGGAGCTTTTCGGGCAAAATTTCCCACTATGAATTCCAGGGTCACAATACCCTGGTAACTTGCCGCTTTATCATGTATCGTTAGGCGATATATATAACACTTTGGCTTTGTTGCGTATGTCGGAGTCAAAGCACTGAATCAATTATTAAAGCGTGATTCTCCATCTGGTGAGGGCCTTGGCGAGAGCCAGGGCCCTTGGTTTTAGGCACAATCAATCTGCAGTAGCTGGCATTGCTGAAATTCGATCTGCGATGCGCAGGTAAACGCTTTGCGATAAGACCAAATCGCGACAGTTGTGTTTTCTATTGGTGGGCCTTAATCCGGGAACCGGATTCATAAACACTACATCTGGTGTTGGATGATGAATGTCTCTACAAGAGGCTGATCGACTCCCTTTCAACTCTGGTCAAGAAACTTTTTTCCTCAGAACCTAAAAAATAACCCTTGACACACAACCGTTTAGGCGTAGGATGTGGTCTAAAGTGGTTGAAAGTGGTAAGTAGCAGGTTCGATCAAGGGGTAAAGTGGTCCACGGTGGACAGAAGGACAAATGAACCAGAAAAACCCCAAAATTGCGGTGACCGAGCCAGAAAAACAGCTAGAAATTACCGTTTTCGCCCCCTTGATACCAGTTTTAGCCGGAATAGCAGCAAAAAAGAACAATGTTTCGCGGCAACCATCCAACTCGCGTCGACGAGAAAGGACGTTTAAAGGTCCCCGCGGAATTCAAGCGTCTGATCGACGAGAAGTACGGCACGCAATTTTACATCACCTCGCTCGACGGGAAGGTTGCTCAAGTGTATCCCTTCGAGGAGTGGCAGCGGATCGAAGAGAAGCTGGCGCGGTTGTCGAACTTCAACCCGACCAAAAAGAAGTTTCTCAACCGCACCAATTATTACGGCCAGCAGGTGGAGATCGATGGGCAGGGAAGGCTTCTGATACCGGCGCTGCTGAGGGATTCGGCGGGGATCAAGGGCGAAGTGGCCGTGGTCGGCAATTTGACGTACCTCGAAGTGCAGAACATCGAGGCGTACCAGAAGGACATAGAAGAGAACCCGTTCACGCAAGACGATGAGAAGACTCTCGACGAACTGGGCATCTAGTGGCGCTGAAAGAAGACGAAGAGGATTTTGGTTCGACCAAAGCCCCCAAGGGGGCGCATGGCGATGGGGAAGTTGGCCATGTTTCAGTTCTTTTAAAAGAAGCGATCGACTTTTTGGCAATCCGGCGCGGCGGGACTTATATCGACGCGACCCTAGGATTGGGCGGGCACAGTTTAGAAATCGCAAAGCGCCTTGGCCCACAGGGTCATTTGATTGGCTTCGATAAAGATACCAACGCGCTTGAACTGGCGCAGCAAAGGTTATCCCGGAGCGGAGGTGATAACCATCCGAAGATTACTTTGCTGCACAGCTCTTACGCCGAGCTCCCCCAGCATGTCCCGCCGGCTTCCGCTGACGGGCTGCTGGCGGATCTGGGCGTAAGTTCACTGCAGTTCAGCGATGCAGCGCGCGGATTCAGTTTTCAGGCGGAAGGGCCCTTGGATATGAGAATGAACCCCGAGGGCGAAGTAACCGCCGATCAAGTGGTAAACCACATGCGTGAAGAAGATCTCGCGAATGTGATTTACGAATTCGGTGAGGAAAGGAGGTCGCGGAGAATCGCCAGAGCCATTGTCCGGGCGCGGCCGATAAGAACAACCGCTCATCTGGCACAAGTTATATCGGCTGCGCTCCGGTCAATGAAACATGACCGAGCACATGAAAAGATTCATCCCGCGACGCGCACTTTCCAGGCAATCCGAATTTTCGTAAACCGCGAACTGGACGATCTGAAGGCGCTGCTGACGGCGGCGCCGCAGGTCCTCAAAAAGGGAGGTAGGCTGGTGGTGATCAGCTTTCACTCCCTGGAAGACCGGATCGTCAAAGATTCTCTGCGCGAGGGAAGGGAAAAGGGCGTTTATAACGTCTTAACCAAAAAGCCCCTCACCGCCGCCGAAGAAGAGATCGATCGCAATCCAAGGTCGCGCAGTGCGAAGCTGCGGGCCGCAGAGCGCAAATAAAGTTTGTTTTGCTGGCCGTGGTAGGCAGGCAAGATGATGAGTTTCCGGGGAGGCACTGCCTTCCTTCTAAAAACTTGGGCGAAAACTTCACTTCCTTCAATAACGGTGTCGCCCCGGAATAAAAGTTCCCTCGAGAAAAGAGGACAAGAAGATGTTTCAAGGAACAACGATTGAAGAGTTGATCAACAGCGTACAGCGCGCGGAAGAGCATGCGCGTGAACAGAAACAGGCTGCAGAGCGGGAACATCAGCAGCCATTGCGCCGCTTTGAGTGGCGCCGGGAACTGATTGAGGTAGCGTAAATGGCCGCAACGGCAATGCAAATTACGGGAATGATCACGCCAGTGGATGCACGTGCGTCATCGCGGCGCAGCGTGGCCGGAATCACGCCGGAGTTCTATTTTCAGAAAACCATTGATAATTCCCGCCTGGTCAAGATCAGCGATCCAAAGCGCCGGCGTGAAATCAGGATGTTTTCTGCCTGCGTGGCCGCTCTCTTTGTGATGACGTTGGTCTACGCATGGCAGCATTTCCGCTCCATTGAATACGGCTACAAGATTGAAGCCCAGAAAGCCGAACACGAGCGGCTGGTGGAAATGAACCGTACGCTCAAGCTGGAAGCGGCGTCACTGCGCGATCCTGGGCGTATTGACACGCTGGCGCGGCAGATGGGTTTGGAGTCGCCAGAGCCGGGTCAGGTGATTCAGATGAATCCGGACGAGACTGGTGCGGTTATGGCGCAGGCAACGCCGGTAACGGTGATTGCGGCACAATAAGTTTTGGTTGGTGAACCTTGGCCCCGGAATTTCCGGAGCTTTGATGGCGACTCCGGAGAACCAGCCGGAGTCGTTATTTTTTGTCGCTGCGCTCCAAACCGCTTAAGAGTTTGGCGCGAACAGAGTTTGTTCTGCGCCTGATGCTGGCAGCTCGCCCGCGCTAGTCGGGCTCGCTGCTGATAAGTTGAAAATAAGAGAATGTTACTCGGCTTCGCCCGTCGACTGAACTACAACAGAGAGCTTTTCAATTTGTAAGGGAGTAATGGCCCAGTCCACTCAAAGCAGCAACAGACGCCTTCTCATCCTTGCCGGATTTCTTGCATTCTGGTTTTTGGCAATCTGTGTACGGCTGGTGTGGCTGCAGGTGGTGGACTACGGCGAATACACGCAACGCGCAGCGCGCCAGCAGCAACGCAGCATTGAAGTTGCTCCAGTCCGTGGCAATATCTATGATCGCGGCGGCAATGAGCTGGCCATGACGGTCAATGTAGATTCCATCTTTGCCGTTCCTTCCGAGATCCCAGACATTCACTCCACCGCCCATATCCTGGGCAAAGTGTTAAAAGCCGACGCGTCCGAGATTGAAGATCGCCTAGACAATTCAAAGGCCTTTGCCTGGGTGGCGCGAAAGGTGGATAACTCAATCAGCGCTCGCGTACGCGCACTTAATTTAAAAGGCATTTATTTCCAGAAAGAATCAAAGCGCTTTTATCCGAAAGGCGAGCTGGCCGCGCAAGTGCTCGGTTACGTGAACCTTGATGATCAGGGAAAAGCCGGCATAGAGCGCGAGTTTGAATCCACTTTAACCGGCAAGCCGGGCAAGATGCTGATCACCATGGATAACCGCCGTCGCTGGCTTGGCCGGGTGGAGAAGAACCCTGAGCCCGGTGAGAACGTGGTGCTCACCATCGATGAAAAGATCCAATACATTGCTGAGCGCGAATTGGCGAAGGCCATTGCCGATACTCAGGCCCACTCAGGGACCATCATCGTGGAGAACCCGCATACGGGAGAAGTATTGGCGCTGGCTAACTGGCCCACGTTCAACGCCAACTCCAGCATTGTGAACCCTGATGCGCTGGAGAACCACGCGGTAAGCGATGCATACGAGCCGGGATCGACTTTCAAAGTGGTTACGCTGGCAGCGGCACTGGAAGAGAAAATCACAAATCCAAACGAGGTCATTGATTGCCAGCATGGATCGATTGTGGTGAATGGCTTGCGCATTCACGATCACAACCCCTATGGTGGGCTGACAGTTACACAAATATTGGAGAAGTCCAGCGACGTGGGCGCCATTAAGGTTGCACTGCGGCTGGGTGAAGATAGATTTGACCGCTATATTCGCGCTTTTGGCTTTGGGGCCCAGACCAAAATTGAATTGCCGTCAGAAACGCGCGGCCTTACCAAGCCAGTGAGCCGCTGGTCAAAGGTGAGCATTGGAGCGATCTCAATGGGCCAGGAGATCGGAGTTTCACCGGTGCAACTGGCAGCAATGATCTCAACCATCGCTAACGATGGCGTATACATTCCGCCCAGAATCGTTGCCGGAACTACACCGCCGCGCAGTATGGCGCAGTTGATCACATTTCATCCAGCGCTGGGACGGCGGGTGATTTCGCCGCTAACAGCGGCGGAGATGAAGCGCATGATGGAAGGCGTGGTGCTGCAAGGCACGGGCAAGCGGGCCATTCTGGATGGATACAGCTCAGCAGGGAAGACCGGCACAGCACAGAAGATTGATGCGACCGGGCACTACTCACATCATCTGCACATTGCTTCGTTTGCGGGATTTGCTCCTGTCAATGATCCAGCCGTGACGGTGCTGGTTGTGTTGGACTCGCCTGCAGGCGGCTATCCGCGCGATGGCGGCGGTGAGGTCGCCGCTCCAGTGTTTTCGCGCGTTGCCCAGCAGGTGCTGGCTTATATGAATGTGCCACACGATGTTGAATTACAAGATCCCAAACGCATGTGGCTTAGGGCGCATGTCAAAGAGGGCGATGTTTCAGAAGGTGCGCCCGATTACATTGCCGGTGAGATGGGAACTGCTGATACTCCAACACCAGAGCCACCCGCGCCGACTTTGCCCGCGGCTGAAAATGCCCAGATGAGAACGGTACCCGTCGCAAGTAAACCTGAGACACAGCAAGCCCCGCAACACGCAAGTCTGCCTGTGACCGCAACCGTGCAACCCGCCAGCTTTAAATCTCCAGCGCAAGCGCAAGGAACGGTGGTGCTGGACGTGAGCGGTGGTGTATTGGTGCCGGACTTTCGCGGCAAATCACTGCGAACGGCGCTTGAAGAAGCAGAATCTGCTGGACTGGAATTAGAGATCAGTGGCAGCGGGGTAGGACAGGATCAAGATCCAGCAGCAGGATCGCGCATTCCGCCGGGTGGGCATGTGAGCGTAAGGTTTGGCAGATGACTGGAATTGGTAAATGGGTAATTTGGTAAGTTAGTAAATTTTGGAACCTTAAAAATTCTGTTGTTCCCTTTTGCAGTCTTTAATGATGTTGAGAAAATCGCAACAAGCTCTTTGGCCTCTTTCACAATATCCTCAAGCCTTTCATGCTTGAGGATATTTGCTTCTTCCAGCAATTCGAGCCAAAGGACACTTTCATCTGCTTCCTCAGCAACGATTCCCAGTCTTGCAATGAATTCGGGTCTGGATCGTGCACGGCATGCTGCACGATAATTAGCGGTGACAGATGTACCGCAACGCAAAAGCTGCTTGCCGAGAACGTGTGCTTCTGTTGTTTTTGGAAGAGCTTGAAAGAGACGAATAATTCTTAGAGCAAATTTCTTTGTGCGTAAGCGCAGCTCTTCAGGCTGGCTCACTTTACCCATTTACCAATTTACTCTTTGCCAATTCAAATGAACATCTCTTCATCTTCCGCTTCGTGTTCATTTTTCCGATGACGGGGCCGGGTGGATTTCAAAAAGCTCAATCCAGTATTGAGCGCGGTTACAATGGCGCGGACGCGCCGCATTGGAGTGAAAACTTTCTCTTGCAACAGGTCTGAAGTGGCTTCAACTTTATGAGCGGCGTTGAGGATGAAGTCATCCATGCGGGCCGCCTGCATGCGCAGGCGCTCAGTAATTTCGCTGGTGGCCATGCCCACCTGGGCTACGTTAGCGCGAATCGACGCGGAGCTTTCCGCCAGGTTGGTGGTTATCTCTGCAATCTTCGGCTTGGCATCATCCAAAATCGCGGCTGCCGTGGTCAGCACCGGCGAGGCCTGCTGCTCCAGCCGCGTGGCTATGCCTTCAACTTTTTCTGAGCTTTGCCGCATCGCCTTGTAAAGCACAAACAGGATCACCGTTTGCAGCACAATGGCTATTGCGGCAACGACCACGAAGATCGTGATGATTGTGTTGTCCACTGGTTATGGAGCTCCTTAGGAGCCTTTCTTGCCTTCGCCGGCTGCTTCACGATACGCCTGACGGCTGGCATCAATGGCTGCATTGATCTTGTCTTTTTGCTGGCCAACAACGTCTTTGCCGCGATCTACCCACTGGTTCATGGTGTCGCGCGCTTCACGGCCGCGGGTCTTCAGATACTCGCCGCCTTCCTGCGCTGAGTTCTTGATGGCTTCGCGAGTTTCACGCCCGGAACGGGGTGCATACAGCACGCCCAGCAGCGCGCCAAAGCCAAGGCCTGCCAGAAACCACATAAAGCTATTGGTGTTATCTCTATCGGACATCAGACGACCTCCACAATTTAGCGATGGTAACACCCTGAACTCTGGTGGGGCAAATTCACGAAAGGGCAATCACACGTGTGCTTTAGGCTTTTGAGATCGCCTACCATTTACAACCTCTTTACAGCGCATTGCCAGCCATTTTACCCACCTGCATCAGGAAACATGTTTCCATAACAACATCACGTTGATGGAGGCCTGATGGCAACTGCAGTAGAGTCGGTTTTGAGCGCTGTAACAATCGGAGCAAGCATCTGTTCAAACCGGCACAAAAAGAATCCGGACCGTCGTGGTGGACGACTCTGAGACTTTCCTGCAAGTGGTTTGCGCGTTGCTGGAGCTTGATCCGCTGGTGGACGTGGTGGCGCGTGCGGACAAAGGCGGAGAGGCCATTGAGACCGTCATGAGGCTCAAGCCAGACTTGATCTTGATGGACGTTCACATGCCTTATCTTGACGGGCTTGCGCTGGCCTGGTTTTTCGGGCGGAGATTACCTTCAGCCCGCGTTGTGCTTATGTCAACTGAGAACACGCCGGAACTGCGTGCGGCTTGTGAAGATTCGGGCGCCATGGATTTCATCCACAAAGAAAACTTCCGGGAAGAGTTTCGCGCGGTGCTTGAGCGCGTGAGCGGAGAAGAATGGCAAGGAACAGAATTGAACGCAGTATTCAATTCGCAGCATTGATCGCAAAAATGGAGAAATGGAGCCAATGAGAAGAACCCTTTTAAGAGCAATTCCCCTCGTTATCCTGACCGGCGCGCTTGCAGTGGCGCAACGCGGAACGCCGCCAGATCCGGCGCAGATGGTCCAGCACCATGTGGATTTTCTGACCAAGCATTTGTCATTGAATGCCCAACAGCAGCAGCAGGCAACCAGTATTTATATGGAAGAGGCGAACAGCGGGAAATCGCTGCATGACCAGATGCGCACGGCGCATGAGACCCTGCAAACAGCCATCCAGAAGAATGACACGGGCACGATTGAGCAGGTATCGAACAACATCGGCAACCTGATGGCGCAGATGACCATGGCGCACGCCAAAGCGGATGCAGCGCTCTTCCAGACGCTATCACCAGATCAACAGAGCAAGTTTATCCAGATGCAGAGCCATCACCGGGGTATGCGCGGACACGGCTGGCTAGGAGGGGCCCCTCCAGGCGCTTCATTCAAGTGACCTTCCTGCCGCCGGTTAGAGGACAGGCGGGCCAATTACGTTCTCCTTGCGTTGGATGGCCCGCTCTGTCCTTTTTTATTGCGATCCGGCCAAGTTAGGCATGTCAACGGAATGGTCTTTACAGAAACTTTACAATTTCTTGCCGTGGGATTTACCCAGCTCTCAACTCGTCCCGCTTAACCTATAGATAGCGTTTAAAGGATTTGTATGTCAGCTATTACGGTTCGCCTGCATACGAGCGTGCGCACAGTCCGGCCGCTGCCGCTGCCAAAAAAACGCGCGCTGGTAGTGGACGATTCAACCACGATTCTGCACGCAATCTGTTCGCTGCTGGAGCATCACAAAGTGGTGCAAGTAGTTGGACGCGCGGAAAATGGGCCGGAGACGATTGACCGGGTGGCTGAACTGCAGCCGGAACTGGTGCTGCTGGATGCAGACATGCCGGGCATGAGCGGGCTGAGAACGGCGTTGTTGATTTCGCAAATGCATCCTCACATTGAGATCATTCTCATGTCGATGGACACCAGCGCACAATTCCGGGCAGCGTGTGCCGGCTGCGGCGCAACGGCGATGATCTACAAGCCGAAGTTCCTGCGCGAACTGCGCACATTTCTGAATGCTCCACTGCAAAAAGCGCGAACGGCATTTGGCTTAAGAGCATAGGCGCTGGCTGCGTGCTTATAGTAAACACTTATAATAAAGGTGAGTTTTTAAAGCCCTGAAACGCCGATAGCTAAAGGCGTATCCGGGACACTGTAGCTTGAGTTGATGTTAAAACCAGAGATCAGAGAGCGGCTTTTTCGATGGGTTGCAGTACCGGCATTGGCCGGCGTGCTGGCCCTGCTGGCCGTGCTGCAATACCAATGGAGCGGACGCGTAAGCGCAGCAACCAAGGCGCAAATGCAGACCAACCTGCAGGTGGCGTTGATGGGGTTCCGCATGGATTTTGCGCGCGAGTTGGGCACTGCCGGAATGGAAATCAGGTCGGCGCTTGATCCTTCTGGAACTATCAATCCCACCCAATTTGCCGAGCAATTGCAGCATTGGCAACAAACTGCTGCCCATCCGAACCTGGTTCAACATATTTACGTCTGGCAGGATTCGGGCCACGACCAGCCGTTGCGATTTGATCCTGGCCGTGAGCAACTGGAGCAAGTAGCATGGCCCGCGGAGTTTGACTCCTTAAGACAACATCTACAGGAAGTAAGCTTATTCGCGGCATTGCATCTGCAGGAACGGCAAGCCAGCGGAAGAGATGCGAGACCGGACAATGAACAATCTTCCGCACGGCGCGACCACGATCATTTGAGAGCAAGTGGGCACATGGGTATGCGGCATAGCGGCGCTGCGCGCGGCCGGGGTGACTTTCTTGTTCCTTTGGCGGTAGACCAGTCGATTCCGGCGCTCGCGTATCCGGTGCGGCAGCGCCCAATGGCTGATCAGCATTCCAGCAATCGTGCGATCACATGGCTGATTATCCAGTTGAACAAGAGCGCCCTGCAAAAGGAGATATTTCCTGAGCTGGCGCAAAAGTATTTTCGCGGCCAGTCTGGCCTGAACTACCACGTTGCTGTGCGCGCAAGCGATAAAACCGGAGAGCAGGTTATCTATGCATCCGATACCGGCTTTGGCGGAGATGACAGCCAGCAGATGGATGCATCCTTGAATCTCTTTGGCCCGCCCATGGGCCGCGGCGGCCCAAACATGGGACCGGAAATGTTTCTCGCGCCTATGCGGTCGTCATCGAGCGACCGTTCTATGCAAGGCGAAGAGAGACGCGCCATGGGGCCGGAGCGGATGCCACGCCTTGAGGTCTTCCATTCAGGCGATCAAAGCGTGTGGCAGGTAGTGGCTAAGCACAAGGGCGGCTCAGTTGAGGCGGCAGTAAGCGCCCTGCGCCGTCGCAACCTGATGGCCAGCTTTGCTGTGCTGGTGCTGCTTGGCCTGACCATGGCGCTGATCATTATCGCCAGCCAACGCGCGCGCAGACTGGCCAGGCTGCAGATGGATTTTGTGACCGGAGTTTCCCATGAGCTGCGCACCCCGCTGGCAGTGATTTCGTCGGCAGCGGAGAACATCGCTCATGGCGTTGTGGAAGACAAGCAGCAGTTGGTGCGCTACGGAAATTCAATCGTGAAGCAAACGCGACAGCTCACCCAGTTGGTGGAGCAGGTGTTGCTGTTTGCGGCTACGCAGCAAGCGCCGCGAAACCACAATCTAGGCCCAGTGAATCTTTACGGCGCTGTGGAAGCCGCGCTGGAAGGAACCGCAACCACGGTCGCCGCAGCCGGGGTTATTGTGGAGCGCCGCATTGAACCTGGCTTGCCAGCGGTCAGCGCCGATTTCAACGGGCTGGTGCAGTCGTTGCAAAATCTGATCATTAATGCAGTGAAATATGGCGGTGATAATCGCTGGTTACGGGTTGCAGCCGAAGCTGTCAAAGAAAGCGGACAGACGAAGGAGATTATTCTCTCCGTGGAAGATAAGGGCATCGGCATGAGCAAAGACGAGATCAAGCATATCTTTGAGCCGTTCTATCGCAGCCCTGCAATTGCTGAGTCTGGAATTCACGGCACAGGGCTGGGACTGCCCCTGGCGCGCAAGATTGTGGAGGCCATGGGCGGCCAGCTTACCGTGGAAAGTGAAGTGGGAAAGGGAAGTTTGTTTAGCATCCATTTGCAGGTAGCCGGAGAACGCGCAGCGCAAGAGCAACAACACGCAGCAGACCGCCATGCGGAGCCGGATTTCTCCTCATGACCGAACGTATTCTGCTGGTGGAAGACGAAGAAGATCTGCGCATGACGCTAAGCGATCGCCTGAAGGCGGAAGGCTACTCTGCCGACACAGCCGCCGATGGCGAAGAGGGTTTGCGCAAGGCCGTCCAGAATTCACACGACCTCATCATTCTGGATGTAATGCTTCCCAAGAAAAATGGCTTTGATGTCTGCCGCGATATTCGCAACGCCGGAATCGTTACTCCCATCATCATGCTTACCGCTCGTGGCCAACTGGTGGATAAAGTCCTGGGCCTGAAGATCGGCGCGGATGATTACCTGACCAAGCCATTTGAGCTTCTGGAATTGCTGGCCCGCATTGAGGCGCATATAAGACGCTCTGCTGTCCCGGTAGCGAAAGAGGCTGATGTTCTGCAGTTTGGGCCGATCCACATTGACCTGCGCGGCACTACCGTACGGCGACAAGGGAAGCCGGTGCCGCTCTCAGCGCGCGAATTTCGCCTGCTGCGCTACTTTGCCCAAAACCCAGGCACAACGCTCTCCCGCGAGGTGCTGCTGAAAGAGGTGTGGGGCTACAGTGAAGATACTTTCACACGCACCGTTGACGTCCACGTTGGCAGCTTACGGCAGAAGCTGGAGAAAGATCCCAAACAACCGGCACTAATCGTCACGGTCCCCGGACTGGGCTACAAATTTGTGGCCTGAGCCCCGCTCCAACCGCAGCCATCCAAAAGTAAATTTTGATTGTGACAATGTAAAAACACTGTAAAGCCTATGGACTTTTGCGGTGTTGCCGCCAACAATCAACCATCCATCAAGAGGCTTGCCAAAATGTCTGTAAAGCTGTGTCCGCGCGGTGCTGAATTATTTGCGATTGCAACCCAGGCCGATGAGGCGTTCAAAACCAAGCTGGTCGAATTTTTCTCCAATAAATACAGAAACGATCAAGAAATGATGCAGATTGAGGTGCTGGGCACGCAGCATCGCGAAGCCGATGAGGCATTTCAACGCCATAAAAGATTTTGCGAGGTGTGCGCCAGCACTTCTTTAACGCCCTTGCGTTACGCCACGGCCGAGTGAGGGTGGCCAGATAAGCCCTTTTTCATTCCTTATTCCTTGTGAACGCTCTGGTGTGATGCGCACAGTAAAAAACCGGCCTGAATCGTGTGAGAAAGCAGGCCGGCCTGTGTTGTCAGAAACTCCCGTCAAATGCAGCGAACAGTCCTGTGCCGGTGGCTTGGCGAGCGATAGAGCCAATCGCGGTAAAAGAGTTTGGAGCTGAATTCACGCAAGCGCCGATGCAACCATCAGCGTAGGCCACCAGCACGCGCCCTTGTTTGTCCACAGTAGCATCGATAAAGTCCAGCAGGTTTCGGTCTGATCCGCAAGAAGTCCCGGCAAGGCAGATTGATCCCCGCTGCACCGGATCATTCGGAGTTGCATCCGCCAGCGTCCATGTGGCGCCGCCATCGTAAGTGTGTGCGATGTACAGGTGCCATACGCCGGTGAAATTTGCCGTATCCTGGGCATTGCCGCCGGTAGGTGTGCCAAGGAACGCGAGCGCGGCGCGATTGCCGTCTCCCGCAACCATGGCCGGGAAGGCAACATTCTGGATGCCTAGCGCAACTCCAACATCGCTGATGTTGGTCCAGGTGGCGCCGTGGTCATGCGAGACAGCGACCATGGGATGTCCGTTACCGCCGTGCCAGCCCAGATAAACGGTGTTGTCCGTTGCTACGGCAACGGAAGGATCGCTATCGCCTGAGGTGCTTCCGGGCACGGGGTGAATGGTCCACGTTGTTCCATTATTTCCCGAAGAAATGACGGCGGTGTTGCTGTTGCAGTTTTTGTTGGGAACATAGGCGGTCCCATCCGGACCGACCTTGATATGGCCGTGTATGCCGCCACAATCGAGCAGCGTATAAATCGGGATTGCAGGGCCATAGGTGAGTCCGCCATCCAAACTGATGGCGCACGAAGCATCGACAATAGCCTGCGAACAATAGTAGATGGCATGCTGGTAACCCACAGGAGACGGCAGCCGCGGAAGCAGGTTCGGGGCAAAGGAACCTCCGCCGATCGTCTGATGATCGATTCCGGCAGGTACGCCGCAGCCTACGGCAGGCGTGTAGCTGGAGCCATCATTGTCACTGAAAGAAGAAAGACTGCAGGCGCCCGCAAGTTGAGAGACGAATGTGCGGCCAGTGGTAGAGTCCAAGAACAAAATCGGGTCGAGAGATGTCACTGAGGTTATTGTCCCACTCACGTTTGCCCACGTGGCAGTGGCGGGATTGCCACTGATGGTGACCCGGTCAGTTTCCAACCCGGCCTCAAAAAGTATTTTGCCGGTGTTCCAGTTCACGCCGATGGATGGCTCGCCGGCGTCAGCGGCGACTCCGGTGGGTGGGACAAAATTCTGGTATGTTGGCACAACGGTTTGAGCGAAAACCGTGGATGCGGTGAACCACACGACAAAAAGAAGCAGACAATGCAGTGAGCGGAATTTGTACACAGAATGCCCCCGTGAAACAGTGAGAATCTCTTGAAGGTGTGCCTTTTCACCAGGCACGTACTATCAAGTGTAGTAACTCTGGATGCCGGATTGTGGTGACAAGGATGGCGGACTGAGCCTTATATTTGAGCAATGCCGGATCGGGAATTCTGCTGCTTTACCAAGCGTGAGGCCAACTGACACATCTGCAGCTTTTTTAAGCTATTGCCGGATGTCCAATACAAAGCAATACTCAGATACACAAGCGCTGGGGTGGAGCGGATTAACAGCAAGAAAGCGCTGATTGGAGACAGAATCGCCACGATTAATGATCGGGCAAGGCATGATAAGCGCGCAAACCGTACAATAAGAGAGTAGCGGGAACCCAGATTATCCGCCTCTCGTAAGCTGGCAGCGTGGTTCCAAGGCAATAGGAGCACGGTTGGCTTGCATGATGGCTTCAAAGCGACAGGAGATAATTTAGGTCTCGACTGAAAACTAATGAAATCTTTTCTTGAGACAGTTCGCGAACGTGTCGTCATCTATGACGGCGCAATGGGCACGCAGATACAGGAGCGGCACCCATCTCTAGATGACTTTTGGGGCAAAGAGAATTGTTCTGAAGTTCTGGTGCTGAGCCGGCCTGACATTATTAAAGACATACACGCCACATATTTCCAGGCTGGGGCTGACGTGGTGGAGACCAACACATTTGGCGGAAGTCGAATTGTGCTTAACGAGTTTGACCTCATAGACAAAGTTCACGAGATCAATAAGCGAGCGGCGGAGCTGGCGCGTGAAGTGGCACATGGCTTCTCCAGCAATGGTAAGCAGCGATTTGTGGCCGGCTCAATTGGCCCAGGAACCAAGCTGCCATCACTCGGCCAGATCACTTATGACGACATGTTCAACGCGTATCTGGAGCAGTCATTGGGACTGCTTGCTGGCGGAGTCGATATTCTGCTGATCGAAACCTGTCAGGACATACTACAGACGAAGATCGCAGTCGCTGCCGCATTCGAGGCGATGAAGCAGGCGGGAAAACGTGTTCCCGTCCAGGCGCAGGTGACGCTGCAAGAGTCGGGAACCATGCTGCTGGGTACGGAGATAGGCGCAGCGGAGACTTCTCTTGAGCCTTTTGATTGCGAAATTGTGGGTCTGAACTGTGCTACTGGTCCAAAAGAGATGAATGATGCGGTGCGCTACCTGGCGCACAACGCGCCAAAGGAAGTTTCTGTCCTGCCCAACGCGGGATTGCCGGAGAATGTGGGCGGCGTGGCGCATTATCGTTTGACGCCGCATGACCTGGCGGATTGGCACAAGAAGTTCATCACTGAATATGGTGTGCGCATTGTGGGTGGCTGCTGCGGGACAACGCCGCTTCACATCAAGACTGTGGCTGATCTTTGTGCGAACCTGGAACCGGCGAAACGCGAAGTGGAGATCACGCCTGCCGCTTCCAGTGCTTACAGCATGGTGCCGCTCGATCTTGATCCCAAGCCGCTGATTGTTGCGGAAGAGATGAACACCACCACGCGCGTTGAGCACTTTAAGAACATGGTGCGTGGCGGCAAGTATGACGACATTCTGGCGCTGGCCAAAAAGCTTGTGACAGAAGGCTCACACATGCTGGATTTGTGCACAGCGATTGTGGGCGAGGACGAAAAGGGCTATATCAGCACAATCCTGGAGCGCGTGGCCACGCGCGTGCCTGCCCCGATCCTAGTGGATTCAACCGAAGCCGATGTGGTTGAAGAAGCGCTAAAGCGTATTCCGGGAAAAGCCATCATCAACTCCATCAATTTAGAAGATGGTGAGAAGCGCACATCCAAAGTGCTGCCCATGGCCAAAAAGTATGGCGCAGCTGTGATCGCGCTGACCATTGATGAAGAGGGCATGGCGCTGACGGCAGAGAAAAAAGTCGCCATCGCCAAGCGGATCTTCAAACTCGCGACAGAAAAGTACGGTATCCGTCCCGTGGACCTGATCTTTGATGCGCTTACTCTGCCGATTTCTACCGGGCAGGAAGAGTACCGCACGGCGGGGATTGAGACGCTCAATGCTATTAAAGGGATCAAGCGTGAGCTGCCTGAGGTGAAGACAATCCTGGGCGTGAGCAACATCTCTTTTGGCCTGAACACCTATGCGCGGCGCGTGCTGAACAGCGTTTTCATGAAGGAAGCCGTGGACTACGGGCTGGATATGGCGATTGTGAACTACGCCAAAATTTATCCTCTATATAAGATCCCGGAAATTGAAGTTGATCTGGCGCGCAAGCTTATCTACTTTGACAAGGCTGCAGGCGATCCGTTGCAGGTTTACATGCAGCATTTCAGCGGGCTGGACAAGCAGCCGCAGGCTGAAGCCGCACCGCTGGAATCGCTTTCAGTGGAAGACAAGCTGAAGCGCTGCATCATCAATGGAGAGAAGTCGCTGGGCGAAGGCGCACAGAAGCAAACGCTGGAACAAATACTTGAAGACGCTCTCACGAAGTATTCACCGCTTGACGTGATCAATACCGTTCTGCTCGACGGCATGAAGACCGTGGGCGAGCTGTTTGGCGCACGCAAGATGCAGTTGCCCTCTGTTCTTGACTCCGCGGGCGTAATGAAGCAGGCGGTCGCGTATCTTGAGCCGAAGATGGAGAAGAAGGAAGGCACGCAGAAGGGAACACTGGTGCTGGCCACGGTGAAGGGTGACGTCCACGACATTGGCAAGAACCTGGTAGATATTATTCTTACAAACAATGGTTACAAAGTAGTAAACCTCGGGATCAAGCAACCGTCGGATTCAATTATCGCCGCGGCCAAGCAGCACAACGCTCATGCCATTGGGCTGAGCGGGCTCTTGGTGAAATCAACGTTAGAAATGAAGTATGTGATCCAGGATCTGCAGGCGCAATCGCTAGCATATCCGGTGATCTGCGGCGGAGCGGCGCTGACGCGCAAATATGTAGAAGACGATTTGCGGCGCGAATATTCAAATGGTGTCTTCTACGCCGATGACGCTTTTACAGGCCTGCATTTAATGGATGACCTGGCGTCAACCAACGGCGCCAGAGAAAAGAGACTGCAAGAGGGACGAACGGTCAAGGAATTTGCCAAGACAACTATGGTAGCAGGAGCAGAGGCTTCCACCAGCACTGAGAGATCGCCAGTGGTGCAGCCGGCGCCGAATATTCCTGTGCCGCCTTTTTATGGCGTTCGTGTGCGCAAAGATTTTGATTTGAATGAAATTTTCCAATATGTGAATCACACTGCTCTTTTTAAAAACCAGTGGCAATTAAAGACAGCATCGCAGGCAGACTACCTGCGTCTGGTAGAAGAGAAATATATTCCGGTACTTTCAGAGCTGCAGAAAGAGGTAATTGCTAAAAATTGGTTCGAGCCAAAAGTTGTTTATGGATACTTTCCCTGCCAATCAGAAGGCAATGATGTTTTGCTCTATGAGCCTGAAGGCAAAAATATAATTGCCAGCTTCACTTTCCCACGCCAGCGTGAAGGGCGCAAACTTTCTATCGCTGACTTCTTTGCTTCAAAGAGTTCTGGTCAGCTAGATGTGATTGGATTATCGGTAGTAACCATCGGCAGCCGCGCATCGGAAGAAACCAAGAACCTGTTTGATGCCGGCGAGTTCACCAAATATCTCTATCTGCATGGCCTCAGCGTAGAAACCGCCGAAGCACTGGCTGAATTGTTTCATAAACAGATACGCGAAGAACTGGGAATCGCGGGCGAGGACGCAACACGGATCGGCGATCTGTTCCACCAAAAATATCGCGGGTCCCGCTATTCATTTGGTTATCCCGCTTGTCCGAACCTTGAGGACCAGACCAAACTCTTTGCCTTGCTGAAGCCTGAAGAGACAATCGGGGTACGTCTGACTAGCGGTTTTCACATGGAGCCGGAACAATCAACGTCGGCGATTATTGTGCATCATCCGCAAGCAAAATATTTTGTAGTCTAAAAAATTCTCCTCGC
>DASRDW010000307.1:0-9540 GCA_035652415.1 Candidatus Angelobacter sp.
CTGACGGCAAAGTGGATATTCTGGTTTCCGGCGTTGGCACTGGCGGCACGCTGACCGGAGTAGGCGAGTTTATTAAGGCCAAAAAGCCGGGCTTTCAGGTGATTGCTGTTGAGCCATCAGACTCTCCGGTGCTTTCCGGAGGCAAGCCGGGACCGCATAAGATTCAGGGCCTGGGAACGGGCTTTGTTCCAGACGTTCTGCGCACCGATTTGATTAATGAAGTGCTCACGGCAACATTGGATGAATCACTGGATATGGCGCGGCGGATGGCGAAAGAAGAAGGGATCTTCATCGGCATCTCTGGCGGCGCTGCGGTAGCACAGGCGGTGAAAGTGGCGCAACGCGAACAAAACGCCGGCAAGCTGATTGTGGTGGTGGTCCCTGACTTTGGCGAACGCTACCTGAGCACGATGCTGTTTGAAGGCCTGAAGAACCAAGCAGCCAGCCTGCAGACGGTGGATGCTGATGTGGACACGTTCTTCATGATGAAATCGGCATAGTAAAAGAATTAACTTCGTAGCCGATCGTTGGATATTGGTCACTGGCGTTGGGCATACATTGGCGTTTTTGGATTCGCGGTTGAGAGACATAGTAATGCGAAGTAATGCGAACCGAAAAGTCATGGGTGCGTACAGCGGTGTCACTGTTAAAAGCTGAGACGCAAGTAGTGCCACCAATGATCGGCGGCGAGGTTAAAATTTTGATCTCTATCTTCAAGCCCGGTTGGCCACTCCGGCACCGGCAGTAGGGAAATAAATTTTTGTGACGAACCCGGAGTACCTAATGCCGGAGGTGCTTGCGCCCTTGGTGCGCAACACTATTTTTTCCGGCAATATTCATCATGTTGTGCAGGCAGATTCCACGAACTCTGTAGCGCTGCGTGGGGCTGTGCTGGCTGGCCAGCATCCGGATGACACCCCGGAAGGCGCGGTTTTTCTGGCTGAAGAGCAGACGGCGGGCCGCGGACGCAGTTCGCACTCCTGGTATTCAGAGCGCGGCACGGGCATCTACTGTTCTTTTCTTTTGCGGCCGCCCATGTCGCCGGCGGAATCTTTATGGCTCTCCTTGATCGCCGGAGTTGCGGTGCAAGACGCCGTGCGGGAGACCACCGGCCTGGCCGCTGATATTCGCTGGCCCAATGATCTGCTCATCAATGACAAAAAATTCGCCGGCATTCTTACAGAAACGAGTTCAGAGGCCGCCAAGGTGCATCACGCGGTGATTGGGATAGGCGTAAATGTGAACCAGCGCGAGTTTCCGGACCATTTGGGAGACACGGCAACATCGCTCCGCATGGAAGGGAACAAGGAATTTTCGCGCTTAGAAGTTGCTGCGGCGCTGATTCGCGCGGTTGATCGTGAATATCGCGCCTTGTTGCGGGCGATGAGCAGCCCTATCCGCACGCCGGCGCTGAGGTTTGAGCCGATCATGCGCCGCGTGGAGTCGCGCTCCACTTACGCTCACGGCAAGCAAGTCCACGTGGATGAGGACGGCGGCTACCACGGCATTACAGACGGGCTTGATCCGCGCGGTTTTTTGCGCGTGCGCACTGACCAGGGCCTGCGCATTGTGATTTCCGGCAGCGTACGGCCAGCGCAGAGGAGCACCGATGCTTCTGGTTCTTGATGTCGGCAATACCAACACGGTGCTGGGCGTATTTGAAATGGCAATCGGGTTTGCCACCAAATCCAACGCTGAGCCGCGCCTGCTGGCGCACTGGCGCGTGGCCACAATGATGACCCACACGGTGGATGAGTATGGCGTTTTGTTTCGGAACCTTTTTGATATTGGAGAAGTGGAAGCCAAGGACGTTCGCGGCATCATTATTTCTTCAGTGGTCCCGCCCCTGGACTCAACGCTGCGTGAGGTCTGCGAGCGCTATTTCAAGTTGAAGCCTTTGTTTGTGGAGCCGGGCATCAAGACCGGAATGCCAGTGCTGTATGAGAATCCGCAAGAAGTGGGCGCAGATCGGATTGTGAATGGCGTAGCAGCGTTTGAAAAATATGGCGGTCCCTGCGTGGTGGTTGATTTGGGTACAGCAACAACTTTTGATGCTGTCTCACGCAAAGGCGAATACATGGGCGGAGTAATTTCGCCGGGAATCGGAATCTCAGCGCGAGCGCTGTTTGAGCACACTGCGCGCCTGCCTTTTGTGGACATTCGCAAGCCAGCCAAGGCAATTGGCACCAACACGGTTGGCAGCATCCAAGCAGGGCTGTTCTTTGGCTATCTGGGGTTGGTGGATGGAATCCTGGAGCGCTTGATTGCTGAAATGGGCGCGGACACAAAAGTTGTGGCGACTGGAGGCTTGGCCACGTTGATCGGCGACCATTCCAAGTACATCAAGAACGTGGACGATTTGCTCACGCTGAATGGATTGCGCATTATCTGGGAGCGCAATGCGGGCACGCAGAAACAGAAAGCGTCGTCATGAGCGATTAGCAGTTCAATCTGATCTGTTTTTTATTTCGCGCGCTGATGGAGGCTGCTAGTTAAGTGAAACATTCGTAATCTTTGCCGTGGAAAATTACTTCAATTATTTTACGGAGATTGAAGATCATTATCGTCGCCGTCGCGGATCACATTTACTGGTTTCACAGCTTGACTGGGCCTTGATGATGACCTGGAAGGACGCCGGCATACCGCTGGAAGCTGTTCTTCGCGGGATTGACTCTGCTTTTGATAGATATGATCAACGGCCAAGAAAGACAAAAAAGATCAACAGTCTGGCCTTTTGCGCGCAAGAGGTACTGACAGCTGCCGAAGAGATGAAAGAGGCCGCAGTTGGCTCCTTGCGACAGGAACCGGCTTCATCGGCTGGGCTGGAAGCGGAAGAGATCGCGCAGTTCTTCCAGCAGAATGCAGACAAGTTGTGCCAAGCGAATGTGGGCAAAGAAGCGCAGTTGGTAGTGAAGGAATGTGCTGCTACACTAACTGACTTGGCATCAAGTTTGGGCGGAGCAACGCCGTTGCGTCTGGAAGAGCTGGAACGGCGGCTGACAGTGCTGGAAGAAAAGCTTCTGGCTGCCCTTACGGTGAGCGCCACAGAGAACGAATTGTTTGAACTGCGGACGGAGGCGGACCGGGAGATTGCGCCGTATCGCAGCAAGATGCCTGGAGCGCAGATCCAACAGCTCCAAAAACAATTTATTCACAAGCGTCTGTTTGAGAAGGCTAAAATTCCGCGTCTCAGCCTCTTTTATCTGTGAACCTGACGATCGAAAAGCTTGTCTATGGCGGCGATGGTCTCGCCCGTCTTCCTGAAGGAAAGACGGTGTTTCTGCCTTTTGTGCTCCCTGCAGAAGAGGTGAGCGCGACCATTGTGCAGGAAAAAAGCAGCTTTTCCCGCGCCACGGTTGACGAAGTGCTTAAGCCATCTCCTTATCGCGTGAAGCCGCCGTGCCCATATTTTGGCAGTTGCGGCGGATGCCACTATCAGCACAGCGGATACACAGCCCAACTGGAGAACAAACGCGCCATTCTGAAAGAGACGCTGCTGCGCAACGGCAAGCTGGAATGGAAAGGCGAGATCATCACTCACTCCGGCGAATCCTGGAATTACCGCAACCGCTCGCGAATGAAAGTTCGCAGCGGCGAAGAATTTGCTGTTGGCTATCACCGGATGGGATCGCACGATCTTTTGCCGGTAAAAGAGTGTCCTATCAGTTCAAAGCTCATCAATCGCGTGCTGGGGCATCTGTGGGAATTGGGTGAGGCAGGCAAAGTTCCTGCTGGCATTACCGAAATAGAGTTTTTTGCCGATCACGCGGACGCCAAAATGGTTTTGGAAGTGCATTTCAAAGCCGGTTCACCGGAGATGCATGATTTTGCCGCAGCCTTGCAAAGCAAAGCGGCGGAGATCAAAGGCATTGCTTTTTTCACGGAGAATGCCGAAGGCGAGCCGGGCTCTGAGCCACCAAAATATACCGTTGGCGATCCGGTGCTGGCGTATCAGGTGGGCGAAAAATCTTTCCGTGTGAGCGCAGGATCGTTTTTCCAGGTGAATCGCTATCTTGTCCGCGATCTGGTCCAGACCGTGGTGGGCGACTTCCACGGCCGTATTGCTCTTGATCTATATGCAGGCGTGGGGCTCTTTGCCTCTCATCTGGCCAAGCGTTTTGATCAGGTATTTGCCGTTGAATCGGCTCCGGTTTCATATGCAGACATGCAGGCGAATGCCATTAAAAACGTAGTCCCGGTGCGCAGCACAGCGGAAGGCTTTTTGCCGCGATGCATCAACATGCAGCCGGAACTTGTGGTGGTTGATCCGCCGCGCGCTGGTCTGGGAGCAAAATCCACCCAACTTCTGGCGGCGTTGCGAGTAAAAAGAATTGTTTATGTTTCCTGCGATCCAGCTACGCTGGCGCGCGACGTTCGCACTCTGCTGGAGACCGGCTATCACGTGGAAGAGGTCCACATGGTGGATCTATTCCCCCAGACTTTTCACATCGAGAGCGTGGTGCGCCTGGCGCGGTAGGGACGCTCAGGACTTAATTTTTGGGCTGGCCGAAGGGGATTTGGTCGTGTTTGGATTGGCTTTATCATCGCAAGCGGGGTAGCCGGTAAGGGGTAAGTTCCCGCGCTCAATGAATCCTTTTGCCAGCCTGGGAATCCAAGGAATGGCATTTGAGATAGCTAAAACCAGCTAATTTGAGGTAAAATAAGGCTTTACCGCGAAAGGTTCAAAGGCAAATGAAGGCAGCCATCCATCCCAAATATGAAGAAGTGCGCGTGCACTGTGCATGCGGAAACACGTTTACCACCCGCTCAACCCATAAGGGCAACATCAATCTGGAAATCTGCTCCAACTGTCATCCGTTCTTTACAGGTAAGCAGAAGCTGGTGGATACCGCCGGACGCGTGGAGCGCTTCCGTCGGAAGTACGAAAAAGCCGCAAACGCCAAAAAGCAATAACGGCGCAGGATTTGAAATAGGCCTCCGCCATGGCGGAGGCTTTGGTTTGAGCAGACAGCAATTAGCAATTAGTCAAACCGAGAACGCGGAGGCATTTTATCCGAAGCCTCGAGCGGAGCGAGAGGTCCCTATCGGCTTAATTGCTCCGAAGGCTCGCCCGGCGTAAATTCTTTGAGTGTGTGTTGGATTTAAGGCGGTATCGAGCGGGTAGGGCTCCCTCACCCGCAAAGAACGCGGATTCGGGATTGCAGAAAAATGCATAAATTCTGGGAAAATCCGGCCAATGCCACCATCGCTCCTGAGGGCGCGCGCGTGCCGGAAACTCTCCAGATTGGCAGCGTACAGATCGCGCCGGCAACAATTCTTGCGCCCATGGCTGGCGTGACAGACACGGTTTTCCGCCGCTTTATCCGCAATGCCAGCTTTGTGCGGCCGCCGGGCGAGATCATGGCAGCGCCGGAGGGAACAGATTGGATTGAAAGCACGAACCTGCCTCAAGCGCAAATCGCCGCTGGTCAGGGGCAAGTCCCTCAAGCGGTCTTCAAGAACAATGAAATCTCTGGTTGCGGCCTGCTGATGACTGAGTTTACCTCGGCTGATGGGCTTTTCCGTACGCGTGAATCCAAGCGCAAGCGCTACCTGACGTTTTATGAAGATGAGCATCCGATCTCAGCACAGCTTTTTGGCAGCGATCCGTACACCCTAGCTGAATCGGCCAAGATCGTGGAAGATGCCGGCTTTGATCTGGTTGATCTGAATCTTGGCTGTCCGGCCAAGCGCGTGGTCAAGTGCAATGGCGGTTCCGGCTTGCTGAAAGATTTGCCGGTGATTCGCATGATTTTTGAAGCAGTGCGCGCCGCCGTGAAGATTCCATTCACGGTGAAAGTCCGCATGGGCTGGGATGATGCCAATATCGTCTGCGTGCCTCTGGCCAAAATGGCGGAAGACTGCGGCTTAAACGCTTTGGCGCTTCATGCTCGCACACGCGAACAGGGCTACAGCGGAAACGCGCGTTGGGAGTGGATTGCCGCGGTTAAAGACGCAGTAAAGATTCCTGTGATCGGCAATGGCGATATTCGCAGCCCTGAAGATGCTATCGCCATGGTGGCGCAGACCGGCTGTGATGGCGTGATGATCGGCCGCACGGCTGCGTCTAATCCCTGGATTTTCCGCCAGATTCGCCAACACGCTGAGACTGGCCGTTACGACCAGCCGACCGAGGCCGATCGTTATCAGATGATCCGCACTTACTTCAAAATGCTGGTCGATGAGACGCAGCATGGCTCGGCAGGCAAGATGAAGCAGTTTGTTGCCTGGTTTACGCATGGCGTGCCCAACGGGACCGCCTTGCGCCGCGCCTGCTATGAAGCCCAGACCGGGCCGGCAATCTTGGCCAGCGTGGAAAAATTTTTTGAAGAGCTGCTAAGTGGAAATCAGCCGCCGCCTAGCCTGCCACATGTTCAGCCGGAAATGGCACTGCTACCAGCTTACGGCGATTAGCGGAATGAGATCAGAAACCAACTGCCTGTTTCATTTTGATTTACAAAGTTTCCCGTAATAGGCATTAAGTATCTGATTACGAACACCTTCGCTAAAGGCGACAAGTAACTGTTTTCAGGCTATTTTCTCGCCCTATTTCGACTCTTATGTCTTACAGAGCTTAAGTGCGACAAATAGAAAGATGTCGAATATGCACCTTTCGATCTATGCAATCATCTAAAATTGAGTGGAAATGACACAAAATCAGAATCTTTTCTTTCAGAAGTTCAGCATTACTCCTAACGACCTGCAGCGTTACCTTGGAGAAGCTCTTTCAGCCGGTGGTGACTACGCTGATCTATATTTTGAGTATCTAACTTCCACATCAATCAGCGTGGAAGAATCCATTGTTAAATCTGCGTCGCAGGGAATTTCAGCGGGTTGTGGAGTGCGCGTCTTAGCAGGTGACCGCACTGGCTATGCATACACAGATGACCTTGCGCCGGAGAAGATCATGCGTGCCGCTCGCACGGCGGCGTTGATCGCGCGAGGCCCGGCTAAAAGCCCAATTGAGGGCTTCAAAGAACATGCCGGGCATCAGCTTTATCCTGTTGCTGCGCCGTCAGCGGAAGCGGACATTGCGTCAAAGCTGGAATTGGTGATGCGGGCTGATCGCAGTGCGCGAGCTTACGATCCGCGCATTGTGCAGGTGCGCGCCGCATATCTTGATGAAGTACGGCAGATCCTGGTCATCGGCTCAGACGGGACCTTTGCTTCTGATGTGCAGCCTTTAGCGCGCTTAAGCCTTACCTGCATCGCCAAGGAGGGGAACAACTCTGCGCGAGGCGCAGCCGGCGGTGGGGGACGTGTGGGCATTGATTTCTTCCTTACTGAGAAAACGCCTGAACACTATGCTCACGATGCTGCCCGCCAGGCCATTATCCAGTTAAATGCGCGAGAAGCACCCGCAGGAGAGATGGAAGTGGTTTTAGGGCCAGGCTGGCCGGGGATTTTGCTGCATGAAGCGATTGGTCACGGTCTGGAAGCAGACTTTAACCGCAAAGGCACCTCAGCCTTCACGGGAATGCTGGGCAAGCGCGTGGCTTCTGACAAGTGCACGGTCGTCGATAATGGCACGCTGCCCTCGCGGCGTGGCTCCATCAACGTGGATGACGAAGGATCGCCCACCCAGAACACAGTGCTCATTGAAAAAGGAATTCTCAAGGGCTATCTGAGTGACAAGCTTTCCTCCAAACTGATGGGCATGCCGGATACAGGCAATGGCCGCCGTGAAAGCTACGCTCACATTCCAATGCCGCGCATGACGAACACCTACATGCTGGCAGGAGAGGATTCACCGGAAGACATTATCCGCTCAGTAAAACGCGGCGTATATGCAGTGAATTTCGGCGGCGGGCAGGTGGATATCACCAACGGCAAATTTGTCTTTTCCGCCTCTGAGGCCTACATGATTGAAAATGGCCAGGTAACCGCTCCGCTCAAGAACTGCACTCTCATTGGCAACGGGCCGGATGCGCTCACCAAGGTTTCCATGGTAGGCAATGATCTACAGTTGGACGAAGGGGTTGGGACCTGCGGCAAAGACGGGCAATCTGTGCCGGTCGGCGTGGGTATTCCCACCTTGAAGCTGGATAGCATGACAGTGGGCGGCACCGCCAGATAAACACATGGCCACACACACAGAAATTTTAAGCGGAGCTGATACCGGTTTGCGCGATTTGGCATCAAGCGTCGTCTCTCGCGCAATGAAATCCGGAGCTAGTGCAGCAGAGGTCGTAATCAAAGAAGGCACCGAATTTTCCACGGTGGTGCGCCTAGGGCAGGTTGAGACCCTCAAGGAGTCTGGCTCGCGTGCTATGGGCTTGCGTGTTTTTCTTGGCCAGCGGAGCGCCAGCACTTATTCCAGTGACCTTACTGAAGATGGAATTCAGCGGCTGATCACTGGCGCCTTTGAATTGGCGCGGGTTACCTCTGAAGATCCTTACGCCGGAATTCCTGAGGCCGCGCAACTTGGCTCAGTATCAGGCGATCTGAAGCTCTACTATGACGATGTCTTTTCCCTTCCACCGGAAGAGCGAATTGATTATGCCCGGCGCGCAGAACGGGCTGCGCTGGATGTTGATCCGCGCTTAAAGAATTCTGATGGCGGCGCTTTTGATGCGTCCACCCGTTATAAAGTGCTGGCTAACTCACACGGATTTACGGGCGAATACCGGCGCTCATCTTGTTCAATTTCTGCCTCTCCAATTGCCCAGGACGAGAATGGCTCTATGCAGGGCGATTACTGGTTTAGTCTTACGCGCACCATGGCCAAACTGGAATCACCGGAAGCCGTGGGGCAGAAAGCCGCACAACGCGCGTTGCGCCTGCTGGGTGCGCGCAAAATCAATTCCATCCAGGTGCCTGTTGTTCTTGATCCGCTCGTCGCTGGCTCGGTTCTAGATAACATTTTTGACGCGGCGAGTGGCGATGCTGTTTACAGGCAGTCGTCTTTTCTTGCCGGGAAGCTTGGAGAGAAAGTTGCCGCGAGCAATATAACAATCATTGATGACGGCACCATTCCCGGCGGTTTTGGCACGGAGCCTTTTGATAGTGAAGGCGTGCCTACTCAGCGCACCACCGTGATAGAAAATGGCGTGCTGAAATCCTACCTGCTGAACACCTATACAGCTAAGAAACTTGGGCTTAAAACTACCGGCAACGCTTCACGCGGGCTGGCTGGAAATCCGGGCATTGGCTCAGGAAATTTCTTCCTGCAAAAGGGTGAGCGCACCCCGCAACAGATCATCGGCAATATCAAACAGGGTCTTTATGTAACCAGATTTATTGGCTTCGGTGTAAATATGGTTACCGGAGATTTTTCTCGCGGGGCCAGCGGTTTGTGGATTGAAAATGGCGAATTGGCCTATCCGGTAGAGGAAATCACTGTCGCGGGAAATCTGAAAGACATGCTGAACAACATCTCTGAAATCGGCAATGATCTTGAGTTCCGCGGTTCCACTGCGTGCCCCACGCTGCGTATTGACGGCATGATGATCGCTGGAGAGTAAGAGCTATTAGAAGCAGCTGACGCGACCAGCCGCCCAAGTCTCTTTGCGTTAGCGTGCCGTAGTTTAGCGATTTGGA
>DASRDW010000308.1:0-9785 GCA_035652415.1 Candidatus Angelobacter sp.
GAGGACCGTATCGGCGTTGATCAAATGCGTCCATGAAGGCGCGATGTTAAAAGTCCTGATTTGCGAACGCTGATCTGCCGGTCCCACGGGAAGGCCGTTGGGCCCGAGTCCGCCGTTATCCACTACCAGCCCCGACCACGCAGTCGTGTCCTGTGCGTCAAAGGTATTTGGCGTCTGGAACCACGAGCGGGTGAATCCCAGGTTCAGATGGAGCGAGTCAGCCTGGGAGAGCTGAAAGTCCACCCGATCGAATATATTTTGTTCATTGCCTTTGTCGTGTATGGCAGTAAATTCGGGCGTATCCAGAAAGCGCCCACTGTTCAATCCGCTGAGGGAGATGAAGTTTCCCCACTTCTGGCCTCCGTAAGCGAGATTGAATCCCACGTTCGACGTGCCGAAGCTGCCATAGGTGGCGGTGACAGATCCATGCGGCGTGGTCTCACCCAATCCTGAGCGTGTTGTAACGTTGATGACGACGCTCGATTTCTCTCCATACTCCGCAGGCGGCGCGCCTGAAATTACCTCCAGCGATTGCACTGAATCAATGGGAATCTGATTAGAAAAAATCTTGCTTTGCTGATCAGTGATGGGCTGGCCATCCACCGAGAAAGAGTTTTCTGCGTGATCGCCCATGCCATGAAAAAGCCCATTTGAATCCGCAGCAATTCCGGGAGAGGCCATGGTGACCAGCGAGCTTACTGAAGATGAGGTGCTTTCCAGCGGAATCTTGTCGAAGAGGCCGCGGTCCACGTCGGTGTGAAAAGTGCTGTCAGTTTCTATCAGGTCAGAAGCTCCGGCTTCAACTGTAACCGTGTCCATGGCCCCGGTGATTTTCAGGCCAATTGTGAGATTGACCGGAACCACGGAACGAACATCCACGTCTTGTACGTACGGCGTAAAACCTTTGCCTGTAGCCGTGAGGTGATAAGGATTGAATGGAACATTGGAAATAGTAAATTTGCCTGCGCCGTCGCTGGTGACGGTGCGGTCATAGCCGCTGACCGGGTTGTGAATCTGGATCTGTGCTCCGGCGACAACTGCATTGGTTTGGTCCGTGACTACGCCCTGGATGGTTCCTGAGTTGCCAGAGGTCTGGGCATTAGCTGCATAGCAAAACAGAAAGATTACGCTGATAAAAACGAGCGAAGAAGCCCACAGAAGGGTCTTCATAGAAATACGCATAGCTCCTCCAATTGCTTGTTGAATGAAGAGTGTTGGTCTTTATTTAGTTAGGAGGAAAGCTATGCAGCGGGAGGAGGACGGGAGGAATACGGCGATGAGTGCAGGTCTGTTTTGCGATCAATCGCCAACAGCAGGGCCAGGGAGCCTGACTGCCGCAGAATAACTGCAACGTGACAGATACGTGTCACACGCACGGCTGAGTGCAACAGCGGGCACACAGTACAGTGCCGGGCATCTTTTTCCAGCCCGTCAAGGTGGAAATGCAACGCCTGCGCCGCCGCTGAACACAACACCAGCACCAGGCAGGCGATAACCAGCCAGGGCGGGATCCAACGAGCGATGCTGCCTTTTTTTAGTTTCATAACAGTAAAACTTGTCGTGTTGAGCGCGCTTTCAGCTGCGCGCAATTTTTAGTTTGTCATCACACCTGCAACACGTCTCCTTCACGTGCCACGGTCCGGTAGAGTACGGGATTGATAAAGAAACCAAGCAGCAGTCTGGAGAGAAGCCCGGCCACAATTACGATGGCAAACGGCTTCTGCGTGTCTGATCCAATTCCGGTAGAGAGCGCGGCCGGCAGCAAGCCCAGGCAGGCCACCAGAGCGGTCATCATAATGGGCCGCAGGCGGAGCAACGCGGCCTCTCGCGTGGCCGTGCGGATGTCCAGCCCTTCCAGCCGCAGCTTATTGATATAAGAGACAAGGATTACCCCGGTTTCCACTGACACGCCCATCAGGGCCAGCAGGCCGAGTACGGAAGATACGCTAAACGGTGTGCCCGTCAGCTTGAGCGCAATCAATGCGCCCACCGGCTCAGTGATGATCACATCTAAAGCAATTGCAATTGGGAATTTGAAATTGCCATAAAGCGCAAATAGGATAAAAAAGATCAGCAGAACCGCCAACGGTCCCACTATTAAAAATTGCTTTCTGGCGGCCAGGAACTGATCATATTCACCGCCCCAGGCAATGCGATATCCAGCAGGGATTGAGACGTTTTTCTTGACAGCAGCCTGCCCATCGTCCACGGCGCGTTCCAGGTCGCGATGTTCAATGCTGTATTGCACGCCGATATAACGGGAGTTGTTCTCACGATAAATGAAAGACGCACCGTTTCCCTGCGTGATATCCGCCATCTGGCTGATGGGAATCTGCTGGCCGTCTGGCGTGCCTACCAGCAAATTGCCGATTTCCTGAGCGCTACTGCGGAACTGCGGCTGCATGCGTACCACCAGATCAAAGAGCTTTTCTCCTTGTATCACCTGCGTAGCAGCCTGCCCGCCGACCGCCGCCTGGATCACAGCTTCCACATCTGACACGTTGATTCCGTAGCGCGCGATTTTTTCGCGGTCAACGTTAATGTTCAGGCTGGGCTGGCCTAACTCATGCACCACGGTCAGGTCGGTAAATCCGGGCACAGGTTCTAGCGTTTTTTTGATCTCTACGGCCTTCTTTTCCAGCACATCAAGGTCAGGACCGTAGATTTTCACCGCCAAAGAGCTTTTCAGGCCGGTAAGAGCTTCGTCCACGGCATCTTCTGCTGGTTGTGTGTAATTAAAAATAATGCCCGGAAAAGCTTCCAGTCTTTTATCGATGGCAGCAATCAGTTTTTCTTTGGTGTCGAGCTTGCCGTTCCAGGAAGGATCGTCATACGGCTTCAAGCCGACATAAAACTCGGCGTTGAAGAAGCCGGTAGGATCGGTGCCATCATCTGGCCGGCCATGCTCTGAGCCAACCACTGTAACCTGCGGATAGGAGATCAGGATATTGCGAATCTGCGGGACAATCTTGCTGGATTCTTCAAAAGAGATGGTGTAAGGCATGGTGGCCCTTACCCAGAGCGCGCCTTCATCAAGGTGCGGCATGAATTCGCCGCCAATAAACGGAACCAGGCAGAGCGCGCCGGCAAAAATCAGCACCCCAATCAATAGCGTCAGCCCGCGATGATCAAGACACCAATCAAGCTGCCGTGTGTATATTTTTTTGATCCAGTCAAAGGCGCGGTTCCGCGGCTCTTTCACGCCGCTTTTGAACCAATAAGAAGCCAGGACGGGAACCAGCGTAAGTGTAAGGATGAGTGCGCCAACCAGGGCAAAGGACATAGTGTCTGCCATGGGATGGAAGAGCTTGCCGGAAGGGCCGCTCAGCGCATAAATCGGTAGGTAGCCGGCAATGATGACAGCAACGGAATAAAAAATAGGGCGATCAACATCTTTTGCGGCAGCCAGAATGACTTCGTGAAGTTTAAAGGGCTGGCCCTGGCGTAATGCCAGTTCGCGGTAGATGTTTTCCACCATGACTACGGTGCCATCAATGATGATTCCGAAATCAATCGCACCAATAGAGAGAAGATTTGCAGAGACGTCATGGGCATGAAGCACAATGAAGGCGAACAGCAGACCTAGCGGAATAGTGAGAGCCACAATAATGGCAGCACGCACGCTGGCCAGGAAGAAAAGCAACACTACCAGCACCAAAATCATGCCGCGCAAAAGATTGTTCTCTACTGTCCTGGTGGTGAGCTGTACCAGTTCGCTGCGGTCATAATAGGGCCGGACTTTAACGTCAGGCGGCAGAATGGAGGTGTTCAGCTCCTCGGTCTTCTTTTCCACGCTTTTAAGCACTGTCTGCGTCTGCTCATCGCGACGCATCAGGATCACGCCTTCCACAGCATCATTTTGATTTGACGTGTGCGTCTGAAAACCGAACTGTCCCAATCGTGGAGCGTTGCCGATGGTGACTTCACCAATGTCGCGGACCCTGATTGGCGTTCCCTTATTGCTGGCAACAATCACGTCGCCGATATCAGCAGTGTTCCGCACCAAGCCAAGGCCGCGCACGTAATAGAACTGTCCGCCCTGGGAGTAAAAGCCGCCACCTGCATTGGCATTGTTGGCTGAGAGTGCCTGAATTACCTGCGGAACGGTAAGGTGGTATCCATAAAGCCGGCCCGGATCGAGCAATACCTGATACTGCATCACCGTTCCACCCAGGCCGGAATCATCGGCTACGCCGGGAACAGCTTTATAAGCGCGCTCTACTACCCAATCTTCAATTGTCTTCAGCTCTTGTGGAGTGCGATCCGGGCTTTCCAGCACATAGCGATAAACAAGTCCGCTGGGGCTGAACAGCGGTGCCATGCTGGGTGTTACGCCTGAAGGAAGTTCTGCGTCGCCAATTCTCTGGAAAACGACTTGCCGGGCAAAATAATCATCCGTGCTTTCTTCAAACGTCAGGCGGATATCAGAAAGCCCATACAAAGAAATAGAGCGCATCACCACCATCTTGGGCGCGCCGGCCATTTCCACTTCCAGCGGCAGAGTGATGAGGCGCTCAACTTCTTCTGAGGCGTGCCCAGGCCACTGCGTGATGAGCTCGACCGTGGGCGGAGCCAGATCAGGATAAGCGTCCACCGGCATCCGCTGGAAGGAGATGATGCCGCCAATAATCAGCAGGACGACCAGCATCAGTACCAGAAAACGCTGGTGCAAAGCCATTTGGACTAATCTATGTATCATTGTTTTTTGTCGCTTCGCTCCAAACCGCTATAGAGTTCCCGCGATCCCGCTTTCTTCTGCTCCTGCTATAGGCGGCTCGGACTACACTGTCCTCGCCGCTGTTTCCCGTGATTCAAGTCCTGCGCTTCGCTCCAAACCGCTATAAAGCTTCCTTCTTGCAATCTTTAGCGATGCTCCTACGTCACGCCGATCCGAACTGCTTACTGCGAACTTGCGAACTGTAAAAACAGACTTCCATCGCCAGCCACTTGTTCTCCCGGCTGTAGACCGCTAACGATCTGGGTTTTTCCATTACTGCTTTGGCCGAGCTTGACGGGTCGCCGCGTAAACTGGCCCTGGCCTGTGGTGACATACAAAAACGGCTCATTTTCCGCGTTGCGCAATACTGCTGAGTCTGGGACCAACAATGCGTTATCGATTTTTCCTGCGACCACCGTGGCGGTCACATACATGTCTTTTTTCAACCGGCCGGAAGGATTCTTTGTGTCGATCCGTGCCTGCAAGGTCCGCGAAGTTGGATCAAGTGCTGCGCCCATAAAAGAGATCCGTCCGTAAAACACATCGGGATAAGCATCCGTCTTGATTGTGACTGGATCGCCCACGTGAACATAAGCAAGCTGGTTCTCATAAACATTTGCCAGAACCCATACCGTGCTCATGTTGGAGATGGTGAAGCACTGCGTCTGCCCAGCCTGCAGCACCTGCCCCGGTGAGCACAACCGCTCCACCGCTTCGCCTGGGATAGGCGCGAGCAAGGGCACTTCCGGCGACGTGGGATTTTCAATCAGAGTGTCCGGGCGTGGGATGCCCAAAATTTTCAACGATTGCTCGGCTGCCGTCAGGTCAGCCTGGGCCTGTATTTCAGCCGATTCTGCCGTTTGCAAATCGCGTTCAGCAATGGCGTGGTGTGCATACAAGTCCTGCGAGCGCAGGTAATTCTTGTGCGCCAGAGAATGCGCATCACGCGCCTTCAGATAGTTTGCGCGAAGCTGGGAATAATCTGGGCTGCTGACGTACAGCATTGGCTGTTCTTTCTTCACCTGCTGCCCCGGTGAAACCACAATCCTGCTCACAGGGCCGCTCACCTGGCTGATCACAGGCGTCGTCACAAAGCTGTTGTAAGCCACGCTGCCTGTCAATCGCAGTACCCGCGGCCAGCTTGTTGGCTCAACCGTGACGACTTGTATGTGAGAAGCCTGCTCTTTGGGAACTGTGATCAGTTGGGCCTTGTCGGTGGTGTCTTTGGTATAGGCCTTGGCTGGATCGCCGCTGGAGCATGCCGCCAAGGACACGGTGAGAGCAATGGCCAGCAGCCCCGTGATTCCGGTAAGCGCCTGGGCTAACCGTTGTTGGTAAAAATATCTCATGGCAAACTCCTGGTTCCGATGGCCTGCCGCAATTGCTCCAGGCTGAGCATGTAAGCCGCCAGCGCCTGGCGGTATGCGAGTTGAGTGGAGCGATAGCTGCGTTCAGCGTCGAGAAAATCAAGCAAAGTAGCGGCGCCTCCCTTGTAGGCGTACTCGCTGATGTCCCGCGAATCCTGCGCCTGTTTCAGGTATCCGGAGACGTAAAGTTTCACAACATCCTGGTTTGAAGTTGCTGCCTCATAGGCATTGGTAACGTCTGTCATCACCGTGTCTTCAGTGGTTTTGGCAGTCAGCTCCGCCTGCGTCAGCGCAAATTTAGTGCGCGCAATCTCACCCTGATTGCGATTAAAAAAAGGCAATGGCACGTTAAAGAAGAGCGAGGTGGAACTGACGCCGGAGACGTGGGAGAAACTCGCGGAAGCATTAACGTCGACTTTTGCATCAGCTTTGGCCAGCCCAATTTGGCTATTGGCAGCCGTTATTCCTTTTTGTGCAGCTTTAAGATCAGGCCGTTCTGCCAGCGCTTTTGCCTGCAGGTCAGGAAGCGAAGCCGTGAGCGGCTTGTAGTCCAGATCGCCGGCACAGTCATAATCGTGGGGGAGATTGGAGTATCCAATAAGCTGGCGCAAACTTCCCAGGGCCTGCACCTTGGCTACGCGGGCTGAACTCACGTCAGTCTGGAATTGCAGCAACTGCAATTTGATCTTCAGATAGTCGCCTTCGCTGATGTCACCGGCCCGGTAGCGCTGCTCGCTGATGTTGACAGTTTGCTGAAAACTCTTCAGGTCTTCCTGAGCAAATTGCAGAGTGGAGTTGGCCAGCAGAACGTTGATGAATTGCTGGGCAACGTTGAAGATGAGCGTGCGTTCCGTATCCGCTACCTGTGCCGTGGTGACCGCGGTTTGGTCGCGTGCTGCCCGCAGCCGGTTCTGGCGTTTATGCCCGCGCTCAAACAGGTAACCAACGCCGATATCAAACTGCTGCAGGTTGTTCAGCGTGTCGGTTGAAAAATCTCCGCTAAAAACCGGGATGAACTGTGAGTCCCATGAAAGAGTTGGGTTCGGCCGCAGATTGGCCGTGACTTCCTGTGCCTGGTTTTGCTCAATTTGCGTACGCGCCGCCTTGATGGTAGGACTGTTGGTCACTGCCAGGTCAATGGCCTGGTCAAGGGTGATGAGCGTAGCCGCAGGCCTGTCACGCTGTGGCGCATTGGCCGGAGCAGGCGCAGATTGGCCTCCTTGCGGCACCGCCTGACTGCGCGTTGTCACGGAAGAACTTAGCGGAATTGTCACCTGCCCCCAGAGAAGTTGAGGCAGCACGAAAAACGATACAAAGAGGGACACTCGAAACATTGTTCCCCTCCAAACCGGAATTTATGGGCCTAACCTTGAACTAGATTGGAATTTAGACAGGGGGAGGGGGTCGGATAAAGAGCGTGAGATCAGCAACAGCGCTCTTGCCTTCCGGTTGGTACGGAATGGCGATGGCTTCTACGGCGTGGAACTGAGGAAGAATGTGGACGCTTACCGCAGGCGCGTTGGCGTGGATAGAAAGGCAAATAACGCAGGGAGATGAATTGCGAGAAGCCGTAGCGTCAGCGTGGGCGTGCATTGCTTCCAGTCCGCTCATGAACAGAACCAGAACAATACAGACCAGCGCCACCAGGCGCATCAATCCTTCAATTTCGGGTTGGCTTTTTCGGAGTGCCTTCATCCAACTTGCTTTCTCGCACAAATACCGAAGCGGAGAAAGTCCTGCAATTCAGCCATAATTCTAGCATTTTTCCCATTGAGGGAATGGCAAAGGCAATAGGTACTAAGGGAGCGAACCTAAATTGCAACACCAGAGCTGCTGCTAACCAGCGGCTGAGAAACTAAAAACACTTACCGGACAAGGGCATGCAGCCCCTGTCCGGCAGTTTGTAAATAATTTGTAAATAATTGGGGATCTTTAGCTCCACGGCTTAACTGTGACCGTTTGGACTCCATGCGCATCCCTGATCTTGACGTGGGTTGGCGGATCAACAAGCGGCTGGCTGCTGGTCCAGTCCGCCACATAGTAAGTTACTAGCTCATTCACGATCTGGCTGCGTGTTTCCAGTAAATCGAACTCCTGCCCACAGGCGGTCTTCTTCGCAAAGCGGAAGTTTAGGGCGGAAGTTGAACATGAATGGAGGCATTATAGCGAGGACTGAATGGCTATCAAGTTGTTTTATAGAGCGCAGCCCAGGATGCTGACGACATGAGTTTTGCGCCGAAAGCAACAAGGCTTTCTTAATTTATAGCTGCAACAGTCGTTTCATTATTTATAATTGAGTCGCGAATATGAGCCGGACTGCAAATAAAGAGCGGCCTAAAGAATTACGGAAAGCGATCCTGCTACCTGTAGCTCATAACATTAAGCTACCGTTTGCTTCCGGTTGCGGCAGCGGAGCTGATCCCTCGCAAGTTATAGCCCCATTCGCGCGTGTTTTTTGTGGCTACATCCATTTCGCGTTCTTTGCGAAATGGATAATTGGCGTGAATAGGCAGAGTACGCAAGTAGGGATAAGGAACCCTTGTGTTTCAGCACTCTAAACTCCCATGCGCGCAGCACACCTTTCTCGCTTAAACTATCTTCCTCATGATTCGCAGGCCTGTCCTTCTTCTGCTTTTAATTTTCTTCGCGATGGCTGCTCCTGCCTCCGCTACCAACATAAAAGACACGCTCAATCAGCAATACAAAAATCGCGTCCTTGCCCTGCGGTTTCCTTTTGTTCATGGCGATCAAAAATTTGATTCCACTGGTCATCCTTTGAGCAGCCCTTCCGGCGAGTGGCTGGTTTATGGGGGCATATTGGTTCGTGATCTGAGCCTCTCTTCAAACATGTTGCGGCTGGAAGGCCCTCGTGTCGCGCTCACTCAAACCCAGGGAAATGAAAAGCCATCTGCGATACCTCTGAAGAAGGACGACATAAAAGTGGAGATCAGCCTTGACGCTCCGCTTAACTCCATAGATGAAGCTCAGGCTTTGCTGAATCGCGTGTTCTTTCTCGATAAGGATGGTCTACTACACGCTAAGCCTGAATACAGGCGTGCTGGCGGGGACGTGGATGAACCGATCTATAAATTCGGCAAAGACAAAAATGATATAAAGCCTCCAAGGGCCACATATACCCCGGAGCCTGATTACACTGATGAAGCTCGCAGGTCCAAGTTCCAGGGGACTGTCGTGCTCGGTCTTCTTATAGATAAAAATGGGCAGGTCTGCAGAATCACGATTGAACGGCCACTGGGCAAGGGACTTGATGAAGAGGCGGTGGAGAGTGTGAAAAAGTGGCGTTTCAAACCAGCGACTCGAAACGGCGAACCTGTGGCGGTTGAGATGAAGGTGGAGGTGTCATTCCAGTTGTATGACCGCCCCTAACGATTTTTCGACCGCTCTTTGAATCTCCGGATCAGACCCGAATCCCGCGAACCACTCCACCTGCGGCTCGCGTCGAAACCACGTCATCTGTCGCTTGGCGTAGTTGCGATGTCCCTGCTGCGCCGCCGCAATCGCCTCTTCCAGAGTCAGTTCGCCACGCAGATGCTGGATCGCCTGTTTGTAGCCTAACGAGGTCAGCGGGCGGGCATCTGGATAACGCACAAGCAGCGCCCTGGCTTCCTCGATCAATCCCACGGAAAACATCTCTCTTGCGCGGGCATTGATGCGCGCATAAAGCGCTTGGCGGTCGGGAT
>DASRDW010000309.1:0-2927 GCA_035652415.1 Candidatus Angelobacter sp.
CAGCGCGCGCAGCAGGGGGCGTGGGTTGTTCTCAACAAAAGCAGGTTGGACCACAACAGCCGCCTGTTCCAGCCAGTCGGCGCAAGGCTCTGCCAGTTCAATCCCATCCCAAAGGCCCTTCGATTCCATTGCCTGGCCGCCAAGGATCCGCAACTGACAACCAACCCCCTGCAAAGCCTCGCGCAACTCCAGTGCTCCTTTTCTGGCCAATGCAGGACCAGGAAATACGACGCACGACCCGCGCACGGCTTGCCGGGTTAGAGGGAATTTCCATTGCAGCCGCGTTGTTTTAAGCGGGAAGAGGTTGGCGAGGGCAGAATGTGGAGTAATGACTTGGCTGGCGCGCTCCAGGGCCTCGTTTTCGGCGATCACCATCCAGTCAGGCGCGCGAAATTCCTGAAAAGTTTTTCGTTCGGGAAACCGCGCAACCAGGTCGTCAAGTTGCCGATGAAGCGCATTCAGCGGCAAGCGAATCATCAGAACGTCAAAGGTGCGTCCGCCCAGGTCACCGCGGCGCCAGAGAAATGGCAACAGCGATTGCGCTACAACAACATGAGAAACATCAATCGCAAGGCGCTCGCCATAGTAGTCCGCCAGCTCCTCTGAACGCGCAACCTGAATGGCAACAGGAGGCAAGTTGCTATTGGGCAGCAATCGCGCCTTTACCGCAGCCCGCAATGTAGGCACATTGCCGACAATCGTTCGCCGGTAACCCTGATGGTCCCAGGCGTAACGGCTGATTTTTTTCCAATTGCTGTGGTAAGGAAGAAACAGGTCGTCTGCAGTTGACTTTCTTGTGCGCGTGAACTCCTCAAACTCCGGCCAACATTCATCGATTAGAAAAGCGTTTCGTCCTGCTGACGCAGAAGATTCTGCGGAAACATGACGGAAGCACTCGCTCACGCCGCAATCAGTGCAGGTGTTGATGGCCGTGCTTCCGCGCGAAGCCGTAGGTTGATTGTTAAGGGATACCAATCGCTGCTTTCCCCAGAAACGGACTATCAGCGCATCGTGGGTAAGAGCCGTCGTGATCAGGATGTTTTGTGCAGGACGAAAGCGGAGGTCTACATAATTCCAGAAGATTGTTGCGTCGCGGCCGTGTTCCGCCGCAGAGCCCGGTACAACCGCGCTATGGGCATGACGTTCTACGATTTCACAGCCAGATTGAAGCGCAACATCATAAAGAGAATTAGAAAGCTGGCAGAGCCCGCCACCCACCGTAGGGACCAGACATCCCTGACGAAGCTCGCGGCCACGGACGTAACCCGCGGACCTCTTGGCCTTGCCCACCTGTTTCCAAAAGCTAAAAATCTCACCGGCTGGAATTTCCACCAGATGCAAACGCCGGCAGGCTTTCCGTAGGTTCTGTACCTTGCCAAATTGCAGCCTGTTTTCTACCAGGCTTTCCGCTGTCCATAGCGGCGAATGGCACTCCGCCAGGAGAGTGGAATATGGTTTCTGGCTGGTGTGTCCAAGGCGATGCACTGGCTGCGTCAAGTTAGACAGGAATCGGACGCCGCGGAGCAGCATCGCTTTGCCATTGAAAATAGTGGAACCCAGGCGAGATGGCGGTTTCGAGTGCAAGCGTGTATTCCAGACTATGCGATATCCCCTGGTGCCCTTTCAACCCGTTTGTATTGCAAGCGAGTGTCCAAAGGACATGCACGGCGGAACCTGCCTTGTTATGCTGCAAAGCGTTGCAGATGATCTGGCGGCCGGCTCATGCTTAAGCAGCCACCATTGGTCCCAGGATCTCTTCCAGCTTGTTGTAGCTGGCCACAACGCCGGTCTCCATCGGAGACTTCAAAACGCCATCGCGGGTTTCACGCGATTCATAACGCACCGTCTGAGTAACCGTGGTTTTGCCGCCCTGTTCTGTGAAAACAACGGTTCCCAGTCCTTCACCCGGATACCACGCCTCATCAAACTTTTCCGTGGAGACAATTTTCTCCGGCGGAACAATTTCTCGATAGACACCGCCCATTCCCATCTCAGTGCCATCAGCATTGCGCCACACCCAGCGGTATTTTCCGCCAACGCGCAGATCAATCTCGCACACGGCAAACTCCCAGCCGGCAAAAGCGCCCAGCCATCGCTTGAGCAGCTCAGGTTTGGTAAAAGCATCAAAGACCAGGCGTCGCGGAGCGTTCAGAACGCGCGTCATCACGATTTCGTGATCGCCGCGCGCCTCTACTTTCAAAGTGTTTTCCATTTGTCTTCTCCTTGAGTGATTTTTGTTTTCTGGCACCGCGCTCACCTGCAATACGCTGCCTGGGCAGCATTGATCACGCTGCTTTTATTGCTGGTTGTAGGCCTGTTGCAGTGTCTTGATGTCGATCTTGTTCATCTGCAGCATGGCCTGCAATACGCGGCCTGCCTTGGCTGCATCCTTATCTCCCAACATCTGGCCCAGCGCCGTGGGAACAATCTGCCATGACAGTCCGAATTTATCTTTCAGCCAGCCGCATTTGCTCTCTTTGCCGCCCTCGGAAAGCTTTTCCCACAGGTAATCCACTTCGTCCTGCGTCTCACAATTCACAAAGAGTGAAATGGCTTCAGTGAATTTGAATTGCGGCCCGCCGTTCAGCACCATAAATTCCTGGCCATGGATCCGGAACGAGCCGCCCAATACGCCGCGCGGCACCGGGCCGGAATCAGGATAGCGGCGAACGCTCACGATCTTTGAATCCTTGAAAACCGAAGTATAGAAATTCATTGCTTCTTCGGCATTATTATCGAACCACAAAAATGGCGCGATCTTCTGCATCTCGTTTTACTCCTTCACTAACCAAATCGAAATTTGAACTTTGCCAAATGGTCTGCTCGTGGGCCCAGGCCGCTGCTCCATTATTGCTGGGTGTCCTTATGGGAATGGCGCGGCTTCTTACGGGTTTTCTTATCTTTGTCCAATGCTTTCAATTCGTCTA
>DASRDW010000310.1:0-15049 GCA_035652415.1 Candidatus Angelobacter sp.
GACCTGGTTCTTGATCGCCAAGCCTGCATCCATCGCCACTGTGACCACAGGCATTGTGGATGTGCTGGGCACTTTTCCCTCATTGAGCTTCTTGGGCAATCACATTTTCACTCTGCACTTCACCCGGACAAATGCGTTTGAGATTACTTACGGGACTTTAGTTGCTATTGCTGCCACGGTGTTGATTTCCGCGTTAAATTATGTCGGCGTGCGCAAAGCTGGAAGCTTTCAATTGGTGTTGACGACGCTCAAGGTAGTCATGATCGTCGCGATCATCTTTATTGGCTTTACTGCCACGCAAGGGACTTGGGGGAATTTCCATACAACTTTTCTCGGCGCAAAGGGTGGCATGGCCGGGTTCATGGCTGCGCTTGTGGCTGCGTTGTGGGCTTATGACGGCTGGAATGATCTGAATATGGTAAGCGGCGAGATCAAAGAACCCGGCCGCACCATTCCCGTCGCTCTGATTTCCGGCGTGGCGCTTGTGGCTTTCCTTTATATGGGCATCAATGCCGCGGTGCAGTACGTGATGCCCGCCGGCACAATTGCGGGTCTGAAAGTTCCTGCATCAGTGGCAACACAGATCGCCATTGGCTCGCTGGGCGCGGCGCTGGTCTCTGCCGGGATGGCTTTTTCCATGTTCGTTACGCTCAACGGCACCATCATGAGCGGCGGACGCGTCCCTTTTGCCGTGGCGCGCGATGGATACTTCTTTAAAGCCCTGGCAGAAGTCCATCCGCGCTTTCATACACCGGCATTGGCGCTGGTGGTTCAAGCCGTTTTAGCAATTGTCCTGCTGCTGGTTGGTGGAGCTTTTAAAGACCTTTTTTCGCTGGCGATCTTTGCCGAGTGGCTCTTTTACATGATCGCCGCCAGCACCATCTTCGTCTTTCGCAAGCGCGAGCCGGATACGCCTCGTCCCTATCGCACCTGGGGATACCCTGTGGTTCCAGGACTCTTCATTGTGGCTGCGGCGGTACTGCTTTACTACACTTTTACAGACAATTTACGTAACTCGATTGCAGGGACGCTGGTGATCCTGGCCGGGGTTCCGGTATATCTATATTTTGCTGCCAGAAAAGGGGTTACAGCCCAAAACTAATGCAACAAGATCCTGCGATTCTCTTCGCCAAGCACAGCACAGCTCAGGATTTCAGCTTGCGGCCCTGACGCCGCGACATCGCTGCAAGGTATAATCATCTTCTACAACACCCGGCCCCTGAAGGAAGGTAATTGTGTTTCGCAGAACAGTTTTCCTTGGTTTATCGCTCCTGCTCTCCATGGCCTCGGCCTTTGCGTTTTCGCAAGATCAGCAAGACCAGAAGGACCAACAAAAAGACCAGCAAAAGGAAAGCAAGGATGATGACAAGTTCTACCACGGCACGGGAATCAACGACGTAAATGCGATCGGCAATCGAAACGTGGGCTGCAATCGCGGGCTGTTCAACTGGTACAGCCTTGATTCGCAGGTCAAGATGGGCCAGGAATTCGCCCAGCAGGTAGAACAGACATCGCACCTGATTACCGATCCTGTGGTGAACGAGTACGTCAACCGCCTGGGACAGAACCTTGCGCGCAATTCTGACACCAAGCTGCCATTTACCATCAAGATCCTTGACGTAGAAGAGCCAAACGCTTTTGCGCTGCCGGGCGGCTTCATGTTTGTAAATGCCGGCACCATCCTGATGGCTGACGATGAATCTGAACTGGTGGGCGTGATGGCGCATGAGATCGGGCACGTGGCTGCCTGCCACGCGGCACGCGGGCAAACGCGCGGAACGCTGGCCAGCATTGCGATGATCCCGGTGGTGATCATGACAGGCGGCTTGGCGGGAATTGGAGTGAATGAGGCAGCGAACATTGGGATTCCGGCCGCTTTCAGCAAGTTCAGCCGCGGCTTTGAAGCGCAGGCAGATTACCTGGGCGTGCAGTACGCGTACAAAGCGGGCTACGACCCAAATGGAATGATCGACTTTTTTGAAAAGTTGCAGGCCCTGGAGAAGAAGCGACCGGGTGTTGCCATGAAGCTTTATGGCGACCATCCGCAGACGCCGGATCGGATCGAAAAATCACAGCACGAGATCGGGACGATTCTGCCGCCGCGCGAGCAGTACATTGTGGACAGCTCTGATTTCGAGCAAGTCAAGAAGCGGCTGGCGTTGGTCATGAAACACAAGCTGCAAAAAGATGGCCAGGAAACAAAACCGGGGGATTTGCGCCGTACTGCTGGCGATAACGCCCCCAACCAGGATAAGAAACAAGACGATGATCGGCCCGTAATCAAGCGCAACCCAGGTGGCAAGTAGATTTTTTCCGAAGTCTCGAGCGCAGCGAGAGATCGCTATTCCAGCGAATCACAAATTGGCAACACTATAGCGATCCTCACTGCAAAACTCGCGTTCAGGACTTCAGAAAAGCTTTATCACAGAGCCATGTATTTCAATGTCAGAAAATCAAGCCCGGCTGAACTCCAACACCTTTTCCGTCGAACTCGCCTTCGGCGGCACCAGGCGCTCATAGACTTTCACATAGTCGCGGGCTGAGGCTGTCCAGGAAAAATCTTTTTTCATGCCATTCAGCATCAGATTCTTCCATCCATCCTGATCTTTGAATCCGCGTAGCGCTTCATGGATACAGTTCAGCAACGCCACCCCGGAATAGGCGCTGAACTTGAAGCCTGTGCCTTTGCCGTTGGCGGCGTCCCAGGGCTCAATCGTGTCATCAAGCCCGCCGGTAGCGCGCACAATCGGCACTGTTCCGTATTTCAAGCTGTACATCTGATTCAAGCCGCTGGGCTCATAGCGTGAGGGCATCAGGAACATATCCGCCCCGGCCTCAATCTTGTGCGCCAGCGCGTTGTCATAGGCGATCTTGACCGCCAGCTTCTCCGGGAATTGTTTGCTCAGTTTGAGGAACATTTCTTGATATTCCTTATCGCCACTGCCCAGCACGGCCAGCACCAGCGGCAGGCGCGCCAGATCGTGAATAATCTCCGCGATCAGGTCAAAGCCCTTTTGTGCGGCAAAGCGGGAAACGATCCCGATAACCGGCAGCTCAATGGAGACATTCTCCAGGCCGAACTGGCGCAGCAGATCGTATTTGCATTCCCTTTTACCCGCCAGATTTTCCGGCGAATACTGCCGGACAATGTGTTTATCTTTGGCTGGGTCCCACTCCTTGTAATCCACGCCGTTCAAAATGCCGCTGAGCGAACCTGCGCGCGCGCGCAGCACGCCTTCCAGCCCAAAGCCGTATTCGCTGGTCTGGATTTCATGGGCGTATTTGCGGCTTACGGTGGTGATGTGGTCAGAGAAAACCAAGGCGCTCTTCAAAAAATTGGCTTTGCCCCAGAACTCCATTTTGTCGATGGTGAACAGGTCCCAGGGCAGCATGAGCAGCGGCAACGTATCCGGCGGGAACAGACCCTGGTAGCCGATGTTGTGGATGGTAAAAACTGTGCGCGTCGCGCGAAAGACCGGATCGTCCTGATAGCTGCTGCGCAGCAGCACAGGAATCAAAGCGGTCTGCCAGTCATGGCAGTGAAAGATATCCGGCACGCCCAGCACTTTGGAAGCTTCCAGCACTGCGCGGCAATACAAAGCAAAGCGCTCGGCGTTGTCAGGATAATCGCCGGCAGGAGTGCCATAGAGCGCATCGCGCTCGAAAAAAGGCGGGTAATCAATGAAATAGAATTGCACCCCAGAGCGCTTTCCGCCATCCAACACGGAGCAAAACCTGTATTCATCATCAAAGGGAACCGTAATGCTGCGCAGGAGCACCTTGGCATCCGGGAGCTTGGTCTGTTTATATTTAGGCAGGTAGATGGAGACGGTATGGCCCAGTTCAGCCAGGGCCTGCGGCAATGCTCCAACAACATCGGCCAGGCCGCCGGTTTTGGCGAAAGGCACACACTCTGAAGCGGCAAAAACGATGTTCATGGGGCCTCCGTACTAAAACCAGGCACGTGCAACCCGATGAGAAAATTCTAAATGGCGATTACAAAAAGGGCCACTCCGCGGACCATGAAACGTCCCGCTTTGGGACAAAATTTTCTTGCTGATCCCGGCGCAGCAGAAAAAATTGTTGATGCGCTGGGCGATATCTCGCAGACAGTGGCGGTGGAGATTGGCCCCGGCACTGGCGCGCTCACGCAAACTCTGGCCCGTCGTGCCGGCCGCCTGATTGCCATTGAGCTTGACCGGCTTCTTGCCACGCAACTACGCTTCAGCTACTCCCGCCACCCGCATGTTGAGATCATTGAAGCTGACGTGCTCAAGCTGGATTTTCGGACCGTGCTGAACCGCACCATTGGCCCGCTGAACGATCTTCGTCCGCTCAAGCCGTCGCGGGCGCGCGTGGTGGGTAATCTGCCTTATTACATTACTTCAGACATTCTCCTGCGCCTTTTTGAATTTCATGACCAGTTTGACGTGATCGTGATTATGGTGCAGCGTGAGGTGGCTGACCGCATCGCCGCCAAGCCCGGCTCCCGCGATTACGGCCTGCTCTCCGCTACCGCCCAGCTTTATACCAGCGTGGAAAACCTATTTACTCTTTCGCCCGGCGCATTTGAGCCTCCGCCCAAGGTGCATTCTTCAGTGCTGCGCCTCACCGTAGCCCCGCGATTTGCAGATCTTAAGGTCAAGCCTGTGGAATTTATCGACTTCCTGAAAACTGCGTTTGCCATGAAACGCAAAACGCTGATGAACAATTTACGAGGAAAATACGGTGAGGAAAAAGTCCGCGCTGCGTTGAAGGAAGCCGCGATTCGTGCGGACATCCGCGCTGAAGCCCTGCCGCTGGAAAGAAGCGCGGAGGTGTTTAGAACGCTGATAGGTAAGGTGAAATAAGGCGTTTGATTTACGGAGTCTTTCTAGGAAGTTGCTTTGCCTCGCCAGTAATTATTGTTGCACTCGCCTCTTTCGTTGTCATTGCTTGCAGATCAAAACCTTCAGGGGCGCTCACGAATATAGTATTTCCAGCAGCGTCTCGTATAATGGTGACCCCTCGCCTCTTTTAGCTTCTTGTATAGCTCAAATTCTGCGTCATCGGCTTTCGCAACAGCAAGACGCGCCATTGCCACTCTCTCAGCAATAGTCGCTTGAAAGAGCTTCGTTTCGATGATTGTTTCTAATTGTTTACGTTCTGCTTCACTGAAGTTCTTCATTGCTTCGGCCAACTCTTTCTCAGAAAGGCCTCGTAATTTATCGATTCCCATCCGCGTCAGATCCGATATGCTAATCCCTTGTTTCGCAGAGTAATCCGTGATCTTAGAGATGGTCTTCCGGAAGCGAACGCCAGGTTCACTATTCCAGTCTTTCCGCAAGAACGCCCGAAATCTCGCCAGAATCGTTGGTTTTTTGTCGGCTCCCCCCATACTACTTGACTTCCTCGACCTTGACGATAAAACCACTACCACCGCAAGCTCTGTAATATTCCGCCAGGGCTTTGAGGGCTTTCTTTGCTTGTTGCGGAGATAAAGTAGGATCTATTGTTATCGTGAAATCAGGTATTTTTGAAGACCCAGATCGAATTTCCAATAGTTCATTGAATAGATCAGAGATTTTGAGCTTCGTCGAAGGCGTAAAAGACTTAAGTACCTTGAGCGGCAGGTTTTTAATCTTGCTGCCAGGCTTGATCGATGTGCCGTACAGGTGCCTTACCACGCTGAACTTTTGCTTGCTGTGAATAATGCCAGTTTTTCGAAGAGATTCCTCTAGCAATTCTCGCCAGTTATCAGGTAAAAATGAGCGTTGTTTTGAAGAGTTGCTACCTTTAAGCTTGCCATCTTCGTTTGCCATACAAGCTTGGATTGTACTTCAACTGTTATGTTTTGGGTATGATTATTCACATTTATGCTGACATCACATTTACTAAAGAATTCTAATCTTTATTTTAGCTTCCCAATGTGACTTCCCACATTTCCATGTGTTTCCGCCGGTGGCGAAGATGACCGTTGTGGTGGCGCCGGAGCGGGAGCTGATTGCCTCATCGGTGCCGGTGAAGGCGCGGACTGGCGCATCGTCTGCGCAGGCCTGGTGTACTCACGCATCGGCGGAGCAGATTCACGTGGAGCAGAAGACCGTTGCGCTGGAGAATCTGAAACTCGCGAACGTTGAGCAGGCCGTGCTGCATCCACTTGGCGGTTCATACGCGCCGGCTCACGATCGCCATTAAAACGGCTCACACCGGTCTGGCTTGAACCATTCACAATCGGCTGACGCTCAACTTCCTTTGGCCGGTTGTCTTCCTGCACAGGCTGCGCAGGGACATCGGTTCTGGGTACTCTGGCTACATCGTCATTGGTAAAGACGCGGCCTTTACCTCTGAATCCAATACCGTCACCGCCATCGGGCCGAGCCAACCTACCATCGCCAACTGAAGTTCCAGTGTTGTGTCCGCCAATACCGCGTATTTCGCCAGGATTAGTACGAACCACGCGCCCGCCTGGAGGTCCGCTAACTACGATCCTATTCTCTGCCGGAGGACGTGGAGGCCTGAATCCGGGAGGCGAATTCACCCACGTTGGCCCGGTATGCCATCTCCGCCAATTGCCGGGTTCCCAACACCATCCGCGATTGTTGATGAACACCCAATTGCCGTAGCGGAAGGGAAGCCATCCCCACGGATATGCAGAGACCCAGGTATAACCGAAGCCTGGCTCGTAGCTCCAATAACCGTTGGCGAAAGGATCCCAGTCGTTACTAACGCCATTGGGCTGCCACACGGTGCCGTAGTCAGGATCATCAACATATTGTCCGTAGTAGTTCAGATCGCCTGTGCCGTACTGGTAAGGCGATTGCGAATCACCGCCGCGAGCAGCATACGTGCTCAGATAGCGGTCACGCTCCTGGCTAAACTGGTCAAGATCATCAGCTTCAGCGCCTTTATCAAGCCCGTACTGGCCTACATCTGTAGGATCAAGAACAAAGGTTTCATTCTTTTTGACTGCAACCTCGCCGCCGCTTTCAGAATCGCGGATTGAGACCTCGCCCTTCCACACCACAACTTCCATGGGATCGGCATTGGTGCTGGTCACGCGAAAGGCAGCAGGCTGATCGAGTCCGATGGTCTTGTTCTTTACCGTAACTTGAAATTCGTTATTGCCGCCTTGCGCTGCCTTGAATTCAGCCTCCCCCTGATCAAGATCTACTGTGGTTACGGCGCTTCCGGAAGATAATCGGCCCAGTTGGCTGAATGCCACAACCGTATCCGGCGCCAGACGCACTAGGCTGCCGTCTTCAAGCTGTATTTCCGCCCAGCCGTCTGAACCCGTCTTAAGCCAGTTATGCTCCGTCACCGGAACATTCATGGTGGCGCTTTCATAACCCTGGCCATGATCAATGCTCACCTGTCCACCCACGTAACTGATGCGAACAATACGCGCGTATGAATAATTAGCGGTGCTGGCGGCCGGCTGGATTCTGCCCTGCTCCGGGACTCGGCCCTGGTCTTGAATCTGGTCCGGGCTTTGGTTCTGGTCCGGTGGCTCGTATTCATCTTGCTGTTGCAAATTCTGAGTTGAATCCTGGTTTTGAAGATCAGGAACCTGGTCAGACTGCGACTCACCCTGAGAACGGGATGCAGATTGGCCCAGAGCGCCGGATATAGGCGCGAGCAGGACCGCCAAAACTGAAAGGAGCAGCCAGTGTTTATCGCGCAAAAACCAGCGTCGCATAAACCCCTCCTTGTGTGCTCACGTGCGTTACGTGCATATCGTATTAGATCGGCTGCCGGAAACTTAGTTTCTTAATGTTAAGTGTTATTGATGCAACTTAACCATTTTGTGCAAACCGGCCTGTAAAAATCGCCTGTTTCTGGCATTTTCAGGGTAGAAGTTCTTATCGGGAAGGGATTTTTTGCAGCAAACGTTTGGCCCGCTCACGGGCAATATTCAGAACGGCCGTATCATCAGCAATGCTTTTTAGCGTAGGCGCAATGAGTTGCAACTCCTGCAGATTCTCGGTTTTGGCGGCCTCTTCCATGCCTTTCAACTCATCTTCCAAGCCAAGCTTGTCAAAACGGTGCAGGTATTGCAACTTACGTCCGTGCTCAAGGGTATAGGAGATTCCTTGAAGAATGTCGCTGATTTCTGAGATGGCTTTGTTGTCTGAATAGTCGAAAGTGGTCTGGTAATGCCTGTCCTGGTCAGCATACGTCAGCGTCTTCTTACCGGTGCTGGCAACGGGATGTTTCTTATAACTGAAGTCCCCATGAAAATAGTTGGCCTCTTTAGCATCACGAAACAGCTTTTGCCGTGTTCGCTCAGACATGGTGAATTCCAGCGTGTAGTCAGGATTTGTCTGCTTTTCATCCGGGGTCTTGAGGGGATTGGTAGATATATACCTGGCCCTTCCTGTTTGTTCCACCGTGATATTGATGTCCTGCGGTGTATAAGCATCCCAAAGCCGCTCATAGGTAATGGTGGGGATTGTGGGATTCTGGGCTGGATTCTGAGTAGGATTGGCTTCGGCATTTTGCGCCAACAGCGCCGGGGGCGCCGACATTGCCAGCAATGCCAGGAATACACATATGCTTGCAGCGCCCAGCTTCATCTGGTGGCTTCCTGGTAACGGGTATTCGTGGAAGCTGTATGGATGTGGCAGATGGCGATGGCCAGAGCATCCGAGGCATCCATGGGTTCAGGCGGGGCACTCAGGTTCAATAGCCGTGTAACCATAAGTTGCACTTGCTGTTTTTCCGCTCTGCCATAGCCAACCACGGCTGACTTAATCGATAACGGAGAATACTCTGCCACCTGCAGCCCTGACGAAGATGCAGCCAGCATGGCCACGCCGCGAACCTGGCCCAGTTTGAGTGCCGTTTTTACGTTTACGGCATAGAACACGTCTTCAATCGCCACAACCTCCGGCCGGTGCTCAGCGATGATGGCCTTAAGATCAGAAAATATTTTCTGCAGCCTTGGCGCCATGGGTGATCCTGCTTTTAGTTTGATGGCCCCATTGGCATGGCAGGTTAACCGGCCGTCCGGCAGTTCTTCCACCACGCCGTAACCGGTGAACTCGCTGCCGCAATCAATGCCCAGAACACGCATTGATTAGCAGTGTACTACTAATTTTTATGTCGCCCCGCTCCAACCGCTAAACACTTCCGCCTGAGCTAAGATGATGGATCAGCAGCATCGCGGCTTCCGTGCGGCTGTTGATTCGCGTTCACGCATGAAAGCGCGATAGCTTTCTATCGAGTGCGAATTTTTTGTACGTTGCAAAAATCGGTCGTAGGCGGATTCATCGAAGATTTCGCGGAGAGCAGCGTATAAAATATTCCAAGCGTTTTGCACTCGCTGAAACAAGCTCGCAAGTGAATCGTGAGAACTCCCTGATGCAGTATGGCCGAGGAAGCTCGCTCGGGATCCTTCGACTTTACCTCGCTCCTGCGTCGCTCGGTGCCGCTCAGGATGACAAGGATTAGCAGCTTCGTCGATCACCCGATCACGAGCGATCACCAGATCACCCGATTGCTTCATAGTTCCCCCGCATAGGCCGTCGCCACGAATGGCGCTTCCTGCGTTGTCGCCTGCTTGCGCCCGGAGATCACGCTGATCCACTGCAAGGCTGACTCAATCACAATCACGCTGACCAAAACAATCAACAGCCCACAGACTGCGGCATCAATCTGATCATTAAAGATTCTGCGCTGCAGCCCAGCAACAGCTGGACCGGCAGCAAGCTGACGCGCATGAGAGAGCAAACCAATCAGCGGATTGGGATCAAAAATCTTGTGCCAGGCGGCAGAGAACGTAACAGCCACCAGCCAGCAAAGCGGCGCAAGCGTCACCCACATATAACGCGCGCGTCCCATCTTGACGATGATGGTTGTTGCCACGCAAAGCGCAACGGCAGCCAGCAGTTGATTGCAGATGCCAAAGATCGGCCAGAGCGAGTTGATGCCGCCCAGAGGATCGCGCACGCCCTGCCAGAGAAAATATCCCCAGGCGCCCACCATGAGCGAACTGGTGGCAATAATGCTTGGATACCAACTGGTGCGGCCCAGCGGTTTCCAGATGTGCCCAAGCGCGTCCTGCAGCATGAAGCGCCCCACGCGCGTGCCCGCGTCGAGCACCGTTAGTATGAAGAGCGCCTCAAACATGATGGCAAAGTGATACCAAATGGCCATCACAGCGGTGCCGCCCAGGCTGTCAGAAAAAATCTTGGCCATGCCCAGGGCAAAGGCCGGCGCGCCGCCGGTGCGGAAGAACAAAGTCTTCTCGCCAACGTTTTGAGCCAGCGTAGCCATCTGATCTGCCGTTACCGGAAATCCCCAATTGTTGATGGCGGCAACAGCAGCCAGCGGCGTGCCACCCACCATGCCTGCGCCGCTGTTCACGGCCAGATACGTTCCCGGCTGGAGCGTGCATGCAGCAATGATAGCCATGATTCCAACAAAAGATTCACACATCATGGCGCCATAGCCGACCATGCGTGTCTGCGGTTCGCGCGCGATCATCTTGGGCGTAGTACCGCTCGAGATCAGCGCGTGAAAGCCGCTGATCGCCCCGCAGGCAACGGTGATAAACGCGAAGGGAAAAAGATTTCCGGCAAAGACTGGGCCGCTGCCATCAATAAAGCGCGTGAGCGCAGGCATCTGCAGCGTGGGACGGACTAAAACTATTCCGAGAGCGAGGATAGCAATCGTGCCCAGCTTGACGAAAGTGCTGAGGTAGTCTCGCGGCGCAAGCAGCAACCAGACCGGCAGCGCTGAGGCAGCAAAGCCATACACAATGATCAGGACGGCCAGCGTTGTTCCGGTCAGCGTGAACGCGGCTGCGTGCGATGAAACTGAGACCCACTTGCCACCGAAGATCGCCAGCATGACGCAAAAAAAACCAAGGACTGAAGCTTCCAGCACGCGCCCTGGCCGCAAGTAGCGCAGGTAAATACCCATCAGCAAAGCAATGGGAATGGTCATGCCGATGGTAAAAGCTCCCCAGGGACTGTCTTTGAGCGCGTTCACAATAATGAGCGCCACCACGGCCAGCAAAATCACCAGAATGCTGATCACGGAGATGAACGCCACGGTGCCGGCGGTTTTGCTGATCTCATCGCGCGCCATCTGGCCCAGGGATTTGCCGTCCCGACGGACAGAGAAAAGGAGAATCACAAAATCCTGAACGCAACCGCCAAAGACCGCACCAACGAGAATCCAGAGCGTGCCCGGTAGATATCCGAACTGCGCTGCCAGCACCGGCCCAACCAGCGGTCCAGGCCCGGCGATGGCGGCAAAATGATGGCCAAACACGACCCACTTGTTGCTGCGGACAAAGTCGCGGCCATTCTCCAGGCGTTCTGCCGGAGTGGCGCGCATGGCATCCAGCGTGAGCACTTTGGCGGCGACAAACTTGGAGTAAAACCGGTAGCCCAGCGCGTAACTGCATAGCGCAGCCACCACCAGCCACATGGCGCTGATGGGCTCGCCGCGATGCCAGGCGAGGGTCGCCAAAGCCAGCGCTCCCCCCACAGCAACGGCAATCCAGAGCAGGATTTTGCCTAGTTTCATTTTGACTCTCCGCTTGTGGAGTGCACGATTTCTTGATTGGTGCTGGGCTATTCTGCCTAACTGGAAGGTATTGCGCAATCTAAAGCGTAATTGATTGCAGCAGCAGCTCAGGATATACTTCGCGCTAGATCGTGCCCATACATCCATTTCCTTGCAGGTAGAGTGAACTATGAAACGCTCTTTATTGATAGCGGTCTTATGCCTGTTCTCGCTTTCCTCTTTTGCCGGTAAAGATCCAGCCAACTACCCGCTGAAGGTCCATATCCTTCAGGTGGCCTGGGGATCACATATTCCCCGCTATAACGAATTCAAGGCCACGGGCCGGGGCAATGTTTGGGATGGCGACTCAGTCCATGCTTTTGATTTCACCTATGACTGCTCATTCCCGGTAAGACGCTCGGCGCGCAACCAGCCATACCTGGGAAGTGGAAGAAACAACAGGTTCGCCTGGATCTGCTGGAACCCAAGATCGGCACCAACAATAAGTACCAGGAATGCGAGTTGCAAACCACTTTGCATCCCGGGGTTTACTTTTTTGGCGATGGCAGCATCAGCGAGATCTCGCAGGAAGAGTACAAGAAAATGAAAGCCCAGCATGAAACCGCACAGTCGGCTCCGGCTGGCGTTTCCAAAGTTTCCATCGCTTCTGCTCCAGACAGCGCTGAAATTGAGGTGGATGGCGAATTCATGGGCAATACCCCATCTACCCTTGAGCTTGAGCCGGGCGAACACGATATTGCCGTAAAAAAAGCCGGGTACAAAGCCTGGGAAAAGAAGCTGAAACTGACAGCCGGGCAGATCAACCTGAACGCTGAACTGGAAGCCGACGGCGGCTCAAAGTAAGCTGGCAGCCTGTTAGCTGAGTATTCTGCTCGCGAATTCCTGTTTCAGAATCCAGAGCCGCACAGCCCTTTTCCGCTACATACCATCTAATGGAGCGGAAAAGGGAGATGCCCAATGAACCCGATAGGGACTGCGCTCGCCGTTGTTCTCACGCTGGTTAGCGCGCCACTCGCCCGGAACGCCGCACAGGACGCCACGCAACCCTCAAATCCACCGAGCATGCAAATGCCTGCGGAGGGACGCTCCATTCAGCAATTGCCCGCGCCTGCGCCAATCACTCCCATTGGCACTGCCAGCAATGCCGTACAGATCACTCATGGGCCGGTGGTTGAAAACGTTACCGATACGACAGCGGAGATCGCCTGGTCAACCAACGTAAATGCCGGAACAACGCTGCGCTACGGAACTGATCCTAGCCATCTGGATCAAAGCGCGGGCATGCCGTGGGGCGGGTTCACGCACCGGGTCAACCTCAAAAACCTGCAGCCCAATACCACTTACTATTTCAAAGCCGAATCTGGGCAGGGACAAGGAACAGGCACGCTGGCGGAAACCGATCAATCATCTTTCCAAACCAAACCCGCGGGTGCGACCAGCCAGCTAAAGTAGTGATTGGGTTTTATCTCTTGCAGGGGCGTCGCAATATCTCGTCTTGCTAAGCAATGGCTTTTAGGCAGGTCTATTGGCTGCCGATCCTGAATTCATTCTTGCCTTCAGCTTGCCCGTAATCATCAACCCCAGCATCTTGAAATCGCTGATAAAAGACCAGAACGGATGACCGAATGTTGCAGGCTTATTGCCTTCAATCAGGAAGTGGCCGGTCCAGGCAAAACTGTAAGCCACCACCGGCCAGAGCAGCGCATACCAGGGATGTCCGATCACGAAGGGAATGATCAGCGTGCACAGACCAAATACAGTGCCTGCGGCGTGCATGGCGCGATTGCGGGGATCGCTATGCTCATGCAGATAGAAGGTGAAAAACTCTTCGTAACCGGCAAAGCTGGGCTGCTGCGTCGGAGCGGCTTCAGCGTTGCTCTTGCCAGAACTTGAGCTTTGGAGTTCTGCGGGCATTATTTATTATCCTCGTCCGGTTCTGGCGGCGGTGACGGCAATAAGTTGATGCGTTCCGCTTCTCCCTCGATTGCAACTTGAAGTATCCGGTAGTGCCAGATTCCGGCCGACTTTTTTGCCACAACGTATACAGTGCCATGCCGCAGCTTGCCGTTCAGAGGAATAGAAAGATCGGCGTTGCCTGATGATCCTGAGACATTCATACTGCCATTGAGAAACCAGCCTGGCGTAATCGGCCCGCCTAGCTGCGCAGTCACACGCGCGTCAGTTGAGGCCCTAGCCACTGCATACTGATAAGGCTCGCTGGATTTTATGGCGCTGGAAACCACGGCGAATATGCCGCCAATAAACAACGCGAACAGGAGAATCACCCCGCCGATCGCAGTGGGGATAAACCATTTCCAGTTGCGCGAAAACCAGCTTGGCCGTTGAAGTGGCATCGGCGGCATGGGCGCGGGAGCGTAACCGTAACTCATGCGGCGGATTCTACTACGGGATGCCTTCAGCTACGCCAGCTAAAAATGTGGTTTGGGCGCAGGTCTGGCTGATTTTGCGGCTATTCCTTTTTCCGGCTGCCGGGCTTTACCTGTTCTATGGTGCACTGCTGCGGCTTTTTCTCCGGACGCCAGCGGAGGAACTTAGTTCCGTGGCGAAAGCGGCCGCCGGAAAAATGATCGTATTGAAATTCGCCTACGAGCTTAGGCTTGAGCGGGATCCATTCTGTGTCGCGGTCGTCGCGCGTCCAGCGGCTGGGACCGCCGGGAGCTTTGCCGGTGAAACCGCCTTGGCTGCCAATCTCATGCTCTTCAGAATTTCTTGCCGGCCCCGCGATGAGCGCCTTGAGGATGGATTTAAGTTTTTTGCGCTCTTCGCGGCTGAAGCTGGAGCTGAAGCCGATGTGGTCTAGCTCGCCCTGGGCGTTATACAGGCCGAGCAGCAGTGATCCAACCTGCTCACCCGGCTTTTTGGCATGCGCCTTCCCTTCCTTGCCTCTGGCCCAGCGGAAGCCACCTACAACGCAATCGGCAGTGCGGATGCGCTTGATCTTGACCATGCCGGTGCGCTCGCCGGATGTGTATTCGCAGTCCAGGCGCTTTGCCACCACGCCGTCCCAGCCGCTAGCTGCGCCTTCACGCATCCATTTTTCTGCTGCGGAAAAATCTGTTGTGGCAGGCGAAAGCTGAATACGGTTGCGGGAATCAAAACTTTGCTGATGAGAGCGCTCGCTGCCTGCGCTTTTGCGCGATGCATTACTTTGTGCCTGAAGAAATTGCCCGGCAAACTCCTGCAGCTTCATTCGCCGGGCGGAGAGCGGCTGACCGACCAGCGACTCGCCTTTTTCGTTGATCAGCAAATCAAAAAGCATGTAAGTTGCAGGCGTCTCGCGTGAGAGGCGCTGCACGCGGCTGGCGGCAGGATGAATCCGCTGAAGCAGCGCATCAAAGTCCAGCGCAACTCCGCCGTTGCCATGGCTGGCGACTACGATTTCTCCATCCAGCACAAACTTGGCGGTTTTGATTTCCCGCAGTGCTTCCACGATCTCAGGAAAATAACGCGTAAGCGGCTGGCCGGCTTTTGACTGCAGCACAATCTCATTGCCGCTGCGGAAGGCGAGACA
>DASRDW010000311.1:0-28729 GCA_035652415.1 Candidatus Angelobacter sp.
AGAGCTGCCGGAGTGCTGGTTGACACCCCGGCAGTTCTGGGTTCGTGGTTACTTAGGTTGAATGGTTACTGGGAATGAACTGTGCTGTGCATTGATTACTTTTGCGCCAGAGGTGACCGTGCCGGTGGTAGTGAATGTGCCGGGCTGAGTCACTGTCACAGTGTAAGACACGAGCATAGTCGGTCCGTTGGTCAAACTGGCTGTGGTGCAATCCAGGATCTGACCATTGATGGTGCAACCGCCAAGGCTGGTGCTCACGCTGCTGGGAACAATAGTGAATGACGCTGGCAAATTCGCTTCGAACGTAACGTTCGGGGCTGTGGTGTTGCCAGTGTTGTTGTGGACCTGCCAGGTGAAGGTCACGTTCGATCCAACGGCTGGTCCGCCATTGTTCGATGAGCCAGTCACCTGAAGATCGGCACTTATTCCGCCGGTGCCGCTGTTGATGTTTACAGTGGCGCTTGCGCTGTTGTTCGTCGAGACAGGATCAGTCACGACTGGATCGCTAATGGTAGCGGTCGCAGTATTGCTGAGTGCCGTAGCGCCGCCAGCTACGGTAATTTTCACCGTGGCTGAAGCATTGGCTACCATGCCGCCCAGCGTGCAGCTGAACTGGTTGCCCAGTGCAGAGCAGGCGCCCTGAGTCGTGGAGAATGAGATCAGAGGAGCCGGCAGTGTGTCAGCAAACATCACATTTGCAGCATTACCAGGACCGAAGTTGTTGACCGTGAAGGTGTAGGTCACAAACGAGCCCGCGTTCACAGATGAAGGAGCGCTCACGCTGATCGCGATATCAGCAGTGTTCGGAGCCGTCGGTTTCACCTGGTTGGAAGGCCCTGACGCTGCCGATACGCCTGCAGCGTTCGTGGCGAACACGATGAAGTCATACGTGGAACCGTTAGTCAAGCCGGTGAAGTTCAGACCAGTCTGGCCGGCTGGTACTGTCACGTTAGAGAAGTTAGTGCACGTCGGGTTGCAGAGCTGGGCAGTAACCGTGTAGCTGGTGACGGGCAGTCCACCATTGCTGGAAGGAGCTGACCACGCAACCTGGGCTGAGGCGTTACTTGCAGTAGCAACTACGAGCTGTGGCTGGCCTGGAGCCGTCGGAATGAACGCTGTGAACGGAGCGCTGGCAACGGAGAACTGGCTTGTTCCAAACGTGTTGCTGGCAGCCACCAGGAACTCAACGGGCACGCCGAGCGGCAGACCTGTTACCAGGAATGAGTTCGGAGGAATCGTGCTTCCTGTTGGAGGATTCACTTGGATGTCTGCTATAGCCGGAGTAGCGCCGTCAGAGGCAAGCACTGTGCGGAGAACAAAGCCGCCAAGAGCCTGTCCATTGGAACCAGGAATCCAGCTCACCAGTGCAGTGCCGGTGGCCGGTGTTCCAGGAGGCGTGGAGTTCGACGCCTGTACTGTGCCAGGCACTGCAGGAGGAGCGCCTGCCGGAGGTGTAGGTGTTACTTGCCAAATGGCGCCTGCACCATTGATGTTGCCCTGAGTGCAGTCTGAACCAACGTAAATGGTTTCATTAGCCAGATTGCTGGGATCAATGGTGACGCCAGTGATGAAGCAGAACGTTCCGCCGAACTGCGGCGTCACGATCAAGTTGGCTGAGTCAGTGGCGTTTCCTACACGAACTGTTTCGCCCAAAGCAGAAGCAAAGAGCGCGTTGCCAGGGTAGCCACTGGGGTCGCCATAGGTGAAGTCACTCACGATACCGGCCTGCGGACCAGGAGCGAAGGTGTTCAGGATTTCTGTGCCGATTCCCTGAACCGGACCGCAAACCTGGTTTCCGTTAGCAGGCGTCAAGCACTGGTCAGCGTTTTCCTTGATCCAGGGAGCGATGTTATCAGCGCCAAACAGTGAGTGGCCGATCCAGGCCAGACCGAAGGTGTGGCCGGCAGCGCCGCCGCCGCCCAAACGGGCATCAGCCGCGAAGATCGGAACCTGAATGCTGGCGCAGTCTGCGTCGCTATTTGGATCAAAAGTAGCGGGATGCGGGATGCGGACGATTTCGCCATCACGCGCCCAACCGATGTAGAGATTGCCGTCAGGCCCAACTGCGGCTGCAAACATCTGTTCTGGAGTTGCGCCGTTGCGGGGATCAACAACCACCGGACAGCCGCCGGCAGCGTTTCTTGTAGCCTGCGCGCCCATCAAGGATTCCACATGAATTGGGTCAATCGCACCCTGCCCGTTATCGCCCGTCGGTTCGTAGTGCATGCGGATGACGCCGTTCGCAGTGCGTGGAATATCAGCAGCGTAAACGGTGTTGGTGCTGGCATCAAACGTAAGTTGCTGCGGAGCAAAACCACCAGCTTGAATAAAGCCGACGCAGGTGCGCTCAATGTTATTGAAGTTGCCGATGCCGGTCGTATGCGGAGCTATATCCGGATTGTCCATTTCAGGATCAATGCGGCACATACCGTTGCTTTGGTCGCCGTACCACATGTGGCGGACTGGGTTGCAAGGCGTATGGTTGATCTGGCACTGGAACAGGCCTAGCGTTGCTGGGTCTGTGCTTGCCGGACCATTAGTGAACTGGCTGGGTGCTGTGCCGGTAAGAATCACACCGGATGACGCAGCCGTGACCGATGACAGACCGAACACGTTCCAGTCCTGGGTTCCGGCCCACAAAGTGGTTGTAGTCGGCACATTGAGTTGGGTTACGTTTTGCGCATTCGCGGCTGTCGCGAACGCAAGAAGGAGCGTGACACACAGCAAATTCAGGCACATGGACAGCTTGCGGGCTGTAGGCTGCGATTGTGTGTTTGTGGTGTTTCTCATAGATGTCCGTCTTTCCCGTCCAGAAGCCTGGGGCTTCAAGGAACGATTTGCGATGGAGTCAGCAGCAGGAGCCGCGTCGAGGCCAAGCATCCGCGCATGCTTTCTCATTGGGCGTTCTCAGGGACGCACGGTTGAGCAAGGGCGCAACCATGTGCCAGTTCTCAACAAAGGAAAGGAAGACGGGTCAGAAAATGATTGATGAGCAGGGACCGATGCCAGCCTTAACCTTTGTGGTGCCGAGTTTCCGTTAGAGACTGGAAGCAGGAGACAGAAAACGAGACACTCCACGCCAGCCTCTTCGTTCAGCTACCAACTAGCGCCGTGCCCGATTACCGTCGATTTTGGTAGGAAAGTAACCTTTGAACCCAACCAGAACAGCAGCCCGCAAAATCAACCACTGTCCCAGTGGCGCCAATGGACCATGTACGAACGGTCAAATGGTGCACTATGAAAATGGACTTGGGTGGTTAAAGCAACATTAAGCACACATTAAAATTTCTAATGATTCCCGGTCTCCAATTTTTACTTTCTCCCGTGTTTTCGCCGGTTTTCATAGGGTCTTCTCCGATGCGGGGTCTGCATTCGCGGATGCAATCTTAAGAATTGTTCCAATCTTTCCCGGCTATTACCTGTGGTACGATGGCCGAAATTCAACAGCACTTTTGCGCGGAAAGGTGTCAAAGTATGTATTCTGTTTTTCTGTCTGCACTGCTGGCCATGGCTATGGCTCCAATGCAGAATCCCTCAACAACCCAAACTACAGCGTCAACTGCATCAGCTGCGGTGGATTCGCCTACGGCTGTTCACAAGGATGTACCCTCATCGGCAGCTACAAATGCCAACGCAGAACTTGCGCCGGCCGATCCGGTGATCACAATTCATGGATTGTGTACTGGCACTGCAGAAACAAAAACCAAAAGCGCCGATTGCACCACAGTGGTCACCAAGCAGCAGTTTGATGGCATCCTGAACGGCTTGAATTCCATTGGGGCGCAGCTGCTGCCAATGCAGCGCAGAGCAGTCGCGGAAGGATATGCTGCCACCCTGATTAACTATGAAGCCGCAAAGAAGGCCGGAGTGGAGCGCGATCCGCGCTTTGCCGAGGTGATGCGGCTGGCGCGCATGCGCGCCATGGGTGATATGTATCGCGAACAACAGATGGAAAAGGCCAATAAGATTAGTCCCCAACAGATTCAGGCGTATTACAAAACCAATTCTGACAAGTTTGAACAGCTCACCTTGCGCCGTGTAACCCTGCCACGGTACAACATTGCAAACTTTAAAGATGAAAAGTTCGCAGCCAAAGCGGCCAAAGTAGCCAATGATGTTCATGATCGCATGGTCAAAGGTGAGGACCTCGACAAGCTTCAGAAGGAAGCTTTCGATGAGCTGGGTGTTCCCAATCCTCCAACCACCAAGATGGGCCCAGTGCGCCGCGGCATGTATGCTCCGGAGCAGGAAAAGCAACTGTTTGCGCTGAAGCCCGGCGAGGTCACTGGCATCATAGAGCAGGCGTCAGCGATCATCATTTTCAAAATGGAGGGCCGTGAAACACTGACTCTGGATCAGGCAAAGGATGAAATCAAGCAGGTTTTAATAAAACAAAATCTGGAAAAACAGGAACAGACCAGAAGCAGTTCGATGAAAGTTGAATACAACTCCAAGTACGTGGGAGCGCCGGAGACTGGCGGCTGGATGCCAGCCAGCCAGCTCAACACCAAAGCTGGAAATGGTGAAAGTTCGAAGGCGTCAAATAAACCTGAACAGCCCAAGTAAGATCTAGCCTCAATCGAAAAATAATTGCCGGGGAGCAGAATTGCTTCCCGGCAATTTTGTAATGACTGCTCCAATCGCTTGCTCGCGTATCTCAGCCTTGTTTTTATGGTTATAACCGATAAACAAAAGAGAATTAATGATGGATGTTAGCTGGGCGCAGTCCTAACCAAAAATCACTTGCATAATGAGGCGAAAATGGCTGGTTCTAAGCGTACCCGCTTATGCAAGCAACGCACAAAGTTTCTCCGCTTCCAGAAGTCACAGGCAAAACAGTTGAATCCGTTGAAAGAGACCCGATGTGCAAGGCATCACCATTTTTTTAGTGACAAAACCGCACTGTCTTTTGATCTTGACCCAATGCTAGTTGTCTTTCCAGAACTTGTCAGCTTGAAAACCGGCAACTGGCGCTGCACCAGGCGATGGCCAGCTCTGCGAAACAAATAAGCATGGTGGAATGGCCCATAACCAAATGATTCATTCGCAAAAATAAAATGCCGGGAAGCAGAGGGCCATGCTTCCCGGCAGGGTAGCTCTTCCGTCAAGGTTATTTCGCGTTCAGGGTTACATTGAACGTGTCGTTCTGGCTGTTGGTGTCAGTCCCGTTGAATGAGACGTGACCGGTCGAGGTCAGAGAACCAGGTCCAGGCACGCTGAAGTTTACGGTCACGATCATCGTAGTTCCATTAGCGATCGTGGATGCATTACAGGCGATAGTCCCGCCGCTTCCAACCGCCGGCGCAGTGCAAGTGCCGATATTAGTGGAGACGGAATTGAATGGCAGACCGGCCGGCAATGTGACCATGAATATAACGGCATTGGCGGGTTGGTTCTGCGCGTTCTTGACTTGCCATGTAATGGTGTCAGTGGTGTTAGCTCCAGAGGTTGGGCCGCCGTTCTGCGGCGATCCGGCAACCTGCAGGTCAGTGGTAGTTGGCGGCTGCGCCAGTGCAGTATTCAAGTTGAACGTGTTATTCGCCGGCGAAGGATCGGAAACAGGATTCCCGTTCGCATCGTTAGCGTTCACCGTCGCGGTATTGGTGATGGCGGCAGTTACATTCAACGTGATTGTAACTGTGGCATTTCCACCAGAAACAATGGAGCCCAGGTTGCACTGGAACTGCGATCCCAGCAGCACGCATGCGCCCTGGCTTGGCGTTCCGGAAACAAACGTGGCCCCGGCAGGAACAAAATCAATCACCGTTACCTGCGGAGCAAAGCTTGGTCCCAGATTGCTGGCCGTGAGAGTGTAAACGGCATTGCCGCCGGCATTGACGCTTGCCGGACCGGTGATGCCGATCGACATATCCGTTGCACCCAGAGGACGTGTGGGCGTAACCGCGTTGGATGGAACTGACTCCGGCCCATTACCCTTGCTGTTGGTAGCGTGCACGGTGAACGTGTACGTTGTTCCATCGGTCAGGCCAGTCACCACGGCGGAGGTCGTGTTGCCGTTCGGGGTTTTGGCGGTGATGCTGGTAGCCACGCCATTAATATCTGCCGTTACGGTGTAGCTGGTGATGGTTGCGTTGCCATTGCTGGCCGGCGGTATCCAGGAGACGGTTGCCTGCGAGTCAGATGCTGTTGCACTAGCGCTTGTGGGAGCTCCGGGAACCGTAATGGCGATTGGCGTAACTGCGTTGCTCGGCGCTGAGAATGCGCTCGTGCCTTGCGCGTTCGTCGCCGAAACAATGAAGGTGTAAGTGACTCCATCGACCAAGCTGCCAATGCTCACTGCCGGAGTAAGGCTGGAGCCAACCACTGGAACAGCCACGTCCGGCACCAGAATTCCGTTGGAAGCCGAGGCATTGCGCACCGTATAACTGGTGGCCGCAGTGCCGCCGCCGCTCAACCAGGTGATGAATGCCTGACTATCGCCTGCGGAAGCCGTTACACCCACCGGTACGCCCGGTATAGTTGCTGCTGCAGGCGCGGTAGATACAGCATAGTAACGTCCTCCGCCAGCAATGCCGGCTTCCTGGCCGGGATCATCGCCCGCATACACCACTGGACCAGAAGGCGAATTATCAAATGCCAGACTGATCAGGAAGAGGAAGCCACCTGCCCAGTTATTATCGAGCGTAATGTTTCCATTGGGACTGGAGAGACCGGAAAGCTTAAAGATGTTGTTCCCGGCTGGAGTCATGTAAAGCGTGTCGCCATTTGTGGCGGGATAGACTTGATCGCTGATAAGAGCAACCTGGTTTGTGAGCAGCGTTTTCAGTACGGTTGTCCCATGGCAGGGAGTGTTGCCGTTCGCAGGCGTGAAACACTGATCGGCATTAGCGATGGTAAACGGGCCGCGAACGTCAGAACCCCACAAGTCATGTCCAATCCAGGCAATCGCCAGACCGCGGCGTGCATCGGCGGTGCTGCCCATAACCTGAACGTTGGAACAAGGTACAGCTGTGCTGGAAGGCGCAACGACGCGCACAATGTTTCCATTCAGCTTAAAAACGATATACAGGTTGCCATCCGGCCCAAGGGCCAGCGCAAAGGGAAAGTTGCCGCCCAAACCGCAGCCGCCTGAATCTCCAAGGAACTCTGCCGTCGTACTCATCAAACCCTGGCCAGAATCGCCATCCGGAAGGAAGTGGTAACGAGCTACGTTGCCTTTTACCCCATCGCTTACGGAGTAGAGAGTGTTGGTCAATGGATCATAGGCCAACCGTCCAGGAGTAAACGCTGTTCCCCCTACGGTCGTGATGCAAGTTGCGTTGTTCACGGTGAATGGCCCACCGGTATCTAGATCCGGATCCAGCCGGCAGAGCCCAAAGGCTGTGTCTGCTGTCCACAAATGGCGGAACGGCCTGCCGGTGGCAGGATTGATGGCTGAGCCAGTTAACACTTGTGCTCCATAGGGCAGCGTAAAGCCCGTATCCAACAGCGTGTTGTTGGCCGTGGGCGGAGCGCCTTGTGCCACGGCGTTTGTAAGCCCAAAAAGCAGGGCAAGAATTGTCAAAGTGCAAGTCAGGAAGAATTTTCTAATAAGCCTACAGCGATACGAATTTTTTCGTGTCGTTGTGGTGGTCTGCTTCAAACTTCTCATGGGCGTGCCTTGGCATGCCTTTCCCCCGGAAGCGTTCCATAAAACCGTTGAACGGAATTGTGCGGTTTGTGTCCTCAGGTCAGCAAAATGCTGGGCCTTCGGTCAGCAAGCATTTCTTAGGGCCGATTGTTCTTAATGGCAGCAGGCAAACGAGTATGGTTCCGCTCCTCAGCCAGAATGAGCCTTATCTCGTATAGAAATTTTTCTTCGCTTTGCCTGAGCTTTGAAATCGGGCCGCTCATTGAAATCGCTTATTGCAGTGGCGCCAAGGGAAATCCCCCGGAGCCAAATAAGCGCGGCTGGTCCCGATGCACCCGCGGTTTTTGTGGCTACCTGGTTTTAAGCGCCATACAAAATTGGCGCCCATGACGAACAGTCTCGAAGCCGAATGATACTAAGCTTTTTATTTAATGCGCACATTAATTTTTTTAATCTTAAGGCTAGAGTGAAACCCTGAAATAAAAACCGGGCGCCGAAGCTTGACCCTGTGCTGATGCGCGGTGCCCAGCAAGCGCCAATACCCGGAGCCCGGTTTTATGCCGGAAGCCCGATTCCGGCTTCCTCACCGTCCTGGTGAGGACGGTAAAGAAATCAATCTCGTTTATGAATTTTGCTGATCTCTTATCGCAATCGCTCATCTCATCGCGCCTGCTTGCGCTAGAGGAGAAATGGCGCGGACATTTCACCTGAGGCGCGATGAGAAAAACGGTTGCAATGTGAGATGGAAATCGTCCCCCTGAATCGCCTGCCGGATTGCCCCTGCTCGTTCAAATGCCGGCCCCGAAGAAAAACAGGAACACAGCAGCAGAGCTGCAGTTTTACAGGGTTAAATTGGCGCTAGCGCCTGAGAGGTATAACGAGTTGTGGAGAAATGAGTGAAGTTGGAATTGCCTGTGCTTCCAGCAGCGCCAGCGCCAATGCAGGCGCTTGTTGCTGCTCAATCACGCTACGGGAAAAATCCGTGGGGTTCGTGCCTTGTGACCTGACACTGCGTACGTTCTCCAGCTTGGGTAGAACGTAATTGTAGTGGACCGTAACCACGGGCGGAACATCATCGTACGGATTAGGATCATAGGAGTCAGAGGTGCAGGCGGCGGCGACGGCTAGAATAAACATCAAGCCGAGAACCGTGGCGCGACCGATCCTATAAGTCCTACTCATGTTCGCTATTCAACCTGTGGTAATCGCCTGGGGAGTGGCTACACTGATGTGAAGTCCCAAGGTGACACCCCAATATTAGCAGACAGTTGAGAAAACATTAAACTTTTTAATTTCTCTGGCTGTGGATTAGTTTCCTGAACTGGTCAACTATGTCGAGAGTCTCCGCCTTTCCAAGATAAAGATATTAAGGAGCTTATTGTATGCTGCCTGGCACAGGCGCTGGAATCATCAACATACCCGGCAATCATTCCGTGGATGAAATGGTTGAAAAACTGAAGGCAGTTCTGCAAGCGAAGAGCGTTACTCTGTTCGCGCTTGTTGACCACAGCGGAGAAGCGGAAAAAGCCGGGATGAGAATGCGCCCTACCAAGCTGCTGATTTTTGGAAATCCAAAGGCAGGCACGCCGCTCATGTTGGCCAGCCCCGGCAGCGCTATCGATCTTCCGCTTAAGATACTGCTCTGGGAAGACGCTCAGGGAAAAACGTGGGCCAGTTACAGCAGCCCCGCTTATCTGCAGGAGCGTCATGGTTTGCCGCAAGAGTTAATGCAAAACATCGCGGTAGTTGAGGCGCTGGCGAAGAAAGCTGCGGAATAGCATCACAGGTTTAAAATGGTTTTCATGGCCCTGTAGCTCAGATGGATAGAGCGACGGTTTCCTAAACCGCAGGTCGGCGGTTCGACTCCGCCCAGGGCCTCCAGGTTCCCGGACTGTTTGATGTGACTCAATGTCCAACAAAATTCGCAGTGGTTCTTGCCGGCATCTTCTTTTGTCTTGTTGTCTTGATACCCAACGTGGCCGCGCAGAGTGCTTTCCCATCCCTCACTGCGCCATTCGACGATTCCAGTTCGTCACTATTCTCAATCTCAGGCGCTGACGCATCATCCATCAATGGTAACGGTGGGGTACGAGTTGCGAATCTCCAGAGCAAAATATCTGCCGCGGCTCCTGGTGTTGCGGCCACAACGCTCACGCTTGGCAGTCTGGAGCCTGCGCATGGCGCAAATGCTGACGCGGGAGAAGCGGTGAAGGCCGTGCTGACCGCTTATTTTGACGAATTGAACCAGCGCGGAGGAATCTATAATCGCCGCATTACCGTTCGCTTTGCCGATGCTGGCCTGAATCGCACCGCAACCGTCAAGAACGCCACACAGCTTTTGCATCAACCTGTGTTTGCTTTGGTCGCACCGTTTGCTCCCGGCGCTGAAAATGATCTGGCTGGACTGGCGCATGCAAAGAAGGTGCCGCTTGCGGGCCTGCTGGCGCTCTCCGTGCCCGACGATCCTGCAAACCGCGAGGTCTTCTATCTTTTGCCGGGATTTGAGCAGTTGGTGCAGGAGTTGGGCCGGTTTGCCGTGCAACACCAGAATGTTGTTCCAGCGAAAAGCGCTGTGATCTTCAGCGATAAGAGTTTGCAGCACGAGCTTGGCCCTGCCATGCAAGCCATGTGGAAGGAGTCTGGCGCGGCGATGCCGGCTGAATTTATCTCCACGGAAAATCCTGCTCAACAGGTGGGGCAGTTGAAAGAGCAGGGAATCGATACCATTTTTCTTTTTGGTGCAAGTGATGCCGTGACGCCATGGATTCAGGCAGCCGACGAGGCCAAGTGGTATCCGAAGTTTTTTATGTTGGGGCCGCTGCTTGATGATTCGGTTTTAACCGGGCCTGCGCCGCTGCAGGGCAGGATGTTTGCGGTATATCCGGCGCTGGAGCCGAACCTTGAAGGCCTGACTGAATTCGATCACTTCCTGGAGCGCCATAACCTCAGCGGTGAGCACCGGCTGCTTTTGATTTCAGCTTACTGCGCCGCGCAAACGCTGGAAGCCGCACTGAAGCGCGCGGGCAAAGATCTTACGCGGGAAAAATTTCTTCTTGCGCTGGAGCAGCTGCACGATTTCAGAACAGGCTTATTGCCGCCTATCACGTTTGGCCCTGACCGGCACATCGGATCGCATAAGGCCGAGTTGGTCTGTCTTGATCTGCTTACGCATTCTTTTGAACCAACATGCAGCCAGCCTGTAAGCGGCAAGTGATCTCCCGACTGCTTAATGCAATTCTCAAAAATTTTTCAGCCCATCAACGCACGCCAGAAACGTTTCATCTTCTAAACGATGGGCGTCAACATGGTGCATGCCCGAAGCATTCCAGCCATTGCCTTCTGGAACCAGCACAGGTGATTGTGCCACCTCATGCTCTGCATAAGTACTCGGAGTCAACTCCGTAATCGCAAAAGCCCTGACTTGCTTGCCATAGATAGGAAAACAATCCTGGGTAAAACGGAGCAAGCTTCCTTCGTGATGCAACACTCTTCCGCCCGGACGCGCGATGCGCGGATTGCCGGTAATTAAGGGGCTTTTGGGGTGCTCCGTCCATGTAGAAGTGAGATCGGGCGCGGAGTACAGAGCCAGAGTGTCATGCTGGTAAGGCACCGGACAAGTAAACAGCCACCATTTCTTATCGTGGTGAAAGATGGAAGGATCGGCGTGCGTGCCGTCAAAGAAGTCTTTGACGTGTATCCATCTGGTGGGAAATTGTTCTGCGCGATAGAGCCGCACCGCATTCGCGCCCAACGTTTCAGGAACCATGTAGTAATCGTCTTGCCAGCGGAAGACATACGGATAAGAAAGATGAAACGGCTCACACAATACGATTTGCCGGTATTGCCAGACTAACCCGTCTTGGCTGGTAGCCAGGCCAATTTCGCCGCGATCATTTTGATGATTCAGGACCTCAAAAAATATGTGCCAAAGGCCGTCAACTCTCAGCATAAATGGATCGGCAACAAAGCGCGCAGGAACATCTGATACATCGCCGGCGGAGATCACCGGATTGCGCGCGGCAGGTGAGAGGTGCAACGGCGACTTTCCCGCGTAAATCCCAATCGACCAAACCCACGGCGTTTCAGAATGGGAAGAACTCGCTTTGGGCTGTGCGTCGTTTGCATCCATGGCATTCATCTTTAAATCTATGAATTAGTGTACCCGCTGGTTCCGGCATGAAATTACGAATCTTAATGCAACAAATCCAGAGTTCCTGCGTTAAACGTACTGAAAGCAGAAACTGGATCATAAATACATGACATTTTTTGTCATGTGTTAAAGAAAATCCAGTGAAACGAAAAAGGGGTTGCCGACACTATCTAACAGGTACGAAAGTGCGGAGCCTTGTGGTTTTAGCGATCGACGAAGAGGCCCAGTTGTTCCGAAGGTTGCTGGTTTTCAAAATCAAAAGCAACCACGGGAGGAGATTGTGAAGATTTTTGACGCTTTGTTCAGATGCTGGCACAAACGCATCAGTTTCCCCCAGACCAGCAAACGGGGACAGCGCCGTTGTGAAGCTGCAGCGCAGACGGGAACTTATGTGGTGTGCCTTGATTGCGGTACCGAGTTTGCTTACGACTGGAAAAAGATGCGCATTCTCTCCCCCAGTGAGATGCGGCCCTTTGCCCATGCACGTGTGGAAGTTGAGGCAAACGGCTAAAGAAATGGGAGAGGTAACGGGCCATGAAACGCGCAGTATGGGCCAAAGCAGTTGAGTCGCTGGCACTGGTTGCCGGGTATCTTTGGTACAACGTGAGAATTCATTGGGTTTTGACCAGAATGCTTTCTTAACCTGATACGCAGGGATAGCCGCTCTTCCGCTGGCTGTCTTTAAGAAATGGCACAGCCCGTATTTTCGGCTGTGCTTTTTTAATTTCTTTTTGGGGATGTAGACACCCTGCCTGCGATCTCTTGTCGCCAAGAAGAAATCATCAATGCTGAGCAAGCTTCGAACTTGAATTTGCTTCAGCTACCCGCGACGGCTGCTCCATCTCCAGGATTGCAACCCACTCGCCTTTGCTGCGTGCCAGAAAAACAATTCTGCCACGCAAAAACTCAGCCGCAAGTTCGGGCGAGACGTCACGATGATAACCAAAGAAGCGCCGGTTGAGTTTGTCCCATAGGCTGGAGCGGATCCAGGGTTGAGATTCATATTTGGTAGAGAACAGATAAGCCACCTGATACTGTGAGCGCATCTGGCGCGCTTTGAACAGCTCTTCTACATCAAAGTTGTTGACGGGCAAAACCTGAAATGGCTGGTGAACATAGCCAAGATATGGCCGGGTAAGCTCGTCGGTCACCGGCCATGCGGAAAGAACCACATTGTTCTGCTCGTGCTGCTCAAGAAATCTAGCCGCCTTGGAGTGGAGTTCAACAAAATCCTTATAAGAAAGATTATCTTCTGGCGCGATTCTGTACGGCGGATCAAAGAACAGCCCAAGCACAAAGAAAATCACCGTCAATGCCGCTGGCCACTCCCAGCGCGAAATCCGCCGGTACAAAGTTGACATGCCAATCAGGATCACCAGTGGATAAGCAGGCAGAAGATAACGCGTGAGCAGTGCGCCGCCAACCAGCGAAAAAGCAACAATATGCGCCAGCATAATCAGCGCAAACATAAGCTGTACTGGAATGGCGATGCGCGGGCGTTCACCCTCAGGGTCTTTGACAGGTGGAAAGAACATGGCAGCGCCAGTGGCGGCGGTGAGCGCCAGCATGTTCATGGCGCCAAAGAGATGCCAAACGCGTTGCGCCAGAGCCAGCACAAATCGCACCGGGCTTAATGCGCCGGTAACGTTGTATTGATAAAACTCCGCGCCGCCAAAGGTCCTGCCTGTAACATGGTAGTGATAAAACAACCACAACAGCAAAGGCACAGCAGGAATGAGATTCATCGCCGCACGCGCAAAACGGTTTCTGCCTGCTTCTGTTTTTGACTGTAATAATTCCCACAACGCTATTGCCAGAGGCGTGATAATTGCCGTTTCCTTGCTCAACACAGCCAGGCAGAAAGCCCACTGGCTGGGCCACATTCGCTTTTCCAGATAAAGCCTGATGCCCCAGAGCGTGAGCGCGGCGGCTGCCAGGTCAGCATGAGTAAGAGAGCTTTGCACGAAAAAAATTGGATATACCGCGGTTGCAATGGTTGTGGCCACAGCAACGCCAGTGCGCGTGAGCTTTTTCGCCAGCAGGAACACATTGGTTAGCGCAAACGCGGCCAGCAACAGCATGGCAACGCGGGCAACTGCGGGTTTCCATCCAATCAGCGTGAACCACAATGCCAGGTATGCGGCGGAAAGCGGCGGATGCCCCGTATCGAGGGTGGTGCGGGCAATCAATGTGTGCGAGTGCGCCAGATCATAAGCCGCAGGAATGTAGAAACCGGCTTCATCCCAGAAAAAAGGCAGGCGCAGCAGAGGCGCGTGCATGATTAAGATCGCAACAAAGATCAGAGGAAAGATCCACCACGCAGAAAGTCGTCGCTGGCGGCTGGGCTTTGGCTCCATTAAATTCGCTGGCTCTCTAATGCGCGCGTAAGACTGAAGAGTTTCTGCTTCAGTTAATCTGTCCCTGCTGGGCGGTGAATCCAGGATCCAGCTTAATTTCTCCAAATGTGCCTTCATACTGGCGCACATTCTGTTCCAGGATGGTGAGCAGGGCCTTGGCCTGTTGCGGGCTGAGATAGATTCCCTGGAAATTCTGCACTTCAACTTCCTGCGCGTTCACAGGCTGCAAGCGCCCGAAGACCAGCAGAAAGTCCCACACGCTCACGCGGATCTGCACGGAATTAGCGTAACCGTCACGGTAGTCTTCTGCATTTGTCAGGCGGATATTTGGCTGCGGGGGAATAGACATAACTTAGCGCTCCTGTAGCTGCGAACTTTGAACATAACAGAAATTCGCGCAAATCGCATAGTCCTGGAGCGCTGGGACTGACCGAGCTTGATTAGGCAGAGTTGATATCGCCAAGGCTTCTGCAGAGTGGCTGCCACAGGTAAACCATGAGCGTTGTGTGAATCCCGGAAAATCGCACAGAGAAGACGCAAGAGGAGTTCCTGTGCGGAACTCCTCTTTGTATTAATCGTTCCAGCGGGCGTATTTATAGCGGTACGCCCCTTTTCATCTTGCAAACGTGTTTTTTAGTCCTGATCGTCATCCTGTTCTTCATCGTTGCCCGTGCTGGCGCTTGATGCTGCGCCCGCGCCGGCCTTGATGGTGATAGGTCCACCGGCGAACAAGGTGCTTGAACCGTGTTCAGCGGCATTCTTGTTGAAATTTGCCACCTCTGTGTTCAGGAACGTGTTTACCTGCGCCAGTTGTGACTCCAGTTCTTTGTGGACTTCACCAGCTTCATCTACCAGGAGCTGGCTCGGAGCGTTATAGTAGCCTCCCATTACGCCACGCATTACACCTTGCAGCCGGTTCTGGAAGCGCTGCAGATAATGGATATCATCCTGGCTCCCAGCCTGGATTTCACTGTTGTACAGCGGTTCTTCCATCGTCGTGATCTTTTTATCCAGCGCCCGTGCCTCCTCCACCACCGGCTTGTAAGACGCGTTGGTCGCGCCTTCCTGGCCTTCTTCTGAAGTCAGCAGCTCTTGCAGGCTGGTGATCTGCTTGTGCAGGCTGTTGAGCCGGTTCAGCGCTTCATGCAACGCTGAAACTTCATCTCTCAGCTCCAGGGCCAGCTTCATCTGCGCCTGCATGGCGTTGGGATCAAGCTTGAAGCGAGGATCGGTTCCCACTTCCACATTTTGTGACTCAACTTTTCCGTGTACCGTGACCGTGATCTTGTAGGTGCCGGGAAGAACATTGGGCCCGCCGTTGGGATCAAAGAAAAATTCCTCTTCATCGCCTTCACGCGGCGGCAGGAAGTTGAGGCGCTTTGGCCCGTCATACCGCAGGTTCCAGGCCACGCGATTAAGGCCGTACTTCGTGGTTCCGTACATTGTGCGGATCACCTGTCCGCTGCTGTCGCTAACAGTGATCTTTACCGGTGTCTCACCCTGACGGCGACGGCCTGCTCCACGCTCATTGTTCTGCTTGATTTCGTTTGGCAGCCAATAGGTAATCACTGCTCCGCTCAGCGGATTCGGCGCAACGTAGCCGCCGCTGGCAAAGCCGTGCTTGTTCCAGTTGTGCCAGTTTGTTGCCGGAGCGATGGGAAACAGACGGAAGTCGCTCTTGGCCAGCTCTGCTCCAGCCTCTTCCAGCGGTGCAATGTCATCCAGCACAAACAGGCCGCGCCCATGCGTGGCCACCACCAGGTCGTGCGTCTTTTTGATGAACTGAAGGTCATAAATCGGCACGGTGGGGAAGTTGCTCTTGATCTGCGTCCAGTGCGCGCCATCGTCACTTGAGTAGAACAAGCTTGTGTCAGTGCCGAGCGCCAGGAAACCCTTATGGTTCGGGTCTTCGCGTATCACGCGCGCAGGATCATCCTGCGGCAGCCCCGCGGAAATTGCTGTCCAGGTCTTGCCACTGTCATGCGTCTTGAAAACGTAGGGCTTGTTGTTCTCCACTTCATGGAAGTCCACGGCAATGTACGCCGTGTTCGCGTCGCTTGGCGCGGCTTCAATCTGCTGCAGGCGTCCCCACTGCGGCAGGTTGGGAATGTTGCCGGTGACGTTGCTCCAGTGCTCTCCACCGTCGTGCGTTACCTGCACAACGCCGTCATCGGTTCCCACCCAGATTGTTTTGGGATCGACCGGAGAAATGGAGATCGAGAGAATGCAGCCAAAAGTTTCTGCGCCGCTGATGTCCCACCAGATCGGCCCGCCGCTGGTCTGCTGCTTGGTCTTGTCATTGCGCGTCAGGTCAGGGCTGATTGGGGTCCAGCTCTTGCCGCCATCGGTTGAGCGGAAGAGCACATTGCCGCCCAGATAAACCTCGTTTGGATTGGTGAGTGAAACCGCGATGGGCGAAGTCCAGTTGAACCGATATTTCAAATCAGACGGCTTCATGGATTGCACGCCTTCGAGATAAGGACGGACAAAGTGGGACATTCCGTTCTCATTGTCCAGGCGCTGAATTGATCCGTTCTGCGAATCGGTATAAATGATGTGCGCGCCTTTGCCTCGCGCTGGCACGGCATATTCGCCGTCTCCGCCGGTTACTGTGTACCAGTCAAAGCCTGTGATTCCACCGCGGCTCAAGCTGTCGGAAGGGCCGCACCAGCCATTGTTATCCTGCAGGCCGCCACAGAGGTCGTATGGCGTCTCATCATCTTGTGCGACGGAGTAGAACTGTTCAATTGGCAGATTGTCCAGATAACGCCAAGTGCGCCCTGCGTCAGAGCTGACGTAAACACCGCCGTCATTGCCGTTGATAATCCGGTTCGGGTTTTCAGGATCGATCCACATGGCATGATGGTCAACGTGCACGCGCGGTGAAGTGCTGCGCGCTGTCTTTCCGCCATCCTCTGAAACCATGATGTTGAAGGAGAGGAAATAAACCTTATTTTCATCGTTCGGCGCAACTTCCAACTCGCTGAAATAAAATCCGCGCGCCGCCAGATTGTGATTGTTGCTCACCATCTTCCAGTGGTCGCCCAGGTCAACTGAGTCGTAGAGCGTGCCCTTCCTGTTTTCCACCAGCGCGTAAATGTGATGTGGATTGCTTGGCGCAGCGCTCAAACCGATGCGCCCCGTGGCCTCCGTCGGCAGGCCTTCGGTCAATTTTTTCCAGGTAGCGCCCCCATCGGTTGAACGGAAAATGCCGCCACTGGTGCCGCCATTATCAAGCGCCCAGGGATAGCGCCGCACGCGCCACATCCCAGCGAACAGCACCATGGGATTGCCGGGCTCCATCACCAGCGAGCTTACGCCCGTGTCTTCATCGATGAACAGAACTTTCTGCCAGGTCTTGCCGCCGTCAGTGGTGCGGAAGACGCCGCGTTCGGCGTTCGGCCCCCACGCGTGCCCCAGCACGCCCACAAAGACGGTGTTCGGATCATTGGGATCAATGGCGATGTTTGAAATCTGCCCCGCATCGCGCAGGCCCATGAATTTCCACGTCGCACCGGCGTCAGAAGAGAAATAAACTCCTTTGCCCGTAACCACGTCATTACGGATATTCTTTTCGCCCGTTCCCACCCAGATCAGGTTTGGGTTTGATGGCGCCAGCGCAATCGCGCCGATAGAAGCCGTTGACTCCTTTTCAAAGATCGGCTTCCATGAGAGACCTCCATCCTGGGTCATGAAAACGCCGCCAGCCGCCGCGCCTACGTAGTACACGTTGGGCTTGCCGGGAATCCCCACTACCACCGTCACACGGCCACCACCCACAGCCGGGCCAAGGTTGCGGAAATGGATGTTCTCCAGAGGATCTTTTGCCTTTGTCTCTTCAGACGGTTCTCCCACAGGCTTGGCTTCTTTGTTCTCGGCAGTGGTCTTTTTATCGGTGCTGGTTTCATCATTCGCGCCTGCGTTCTTCTTGGCGCGACTTCCCGTTCTGGTCTGCGCCATCAACATGCCGGTAAGGCCCAGCACGAGTGCCAGAATCACGATCATTTTATGCAGTGTTTTCATAGGATGTGCTCCCGCGAGTAGTAGGAAGGCGAACCGCGAATCATACCGCAAATGCAGGGATTTTGTACAAGTCCGACGGTGTTTCGTGGGCGATCAGCACAAGGATCGTACGCTTGAAACAGCTATGCCACGCAAGCGATGAAATGAGCGTGCCAAACCTGGAAATGATACATTTAGGTGATTGCTTTGCCGCCCCTGGCACGTCAAAAAAGGGTGATATTTTAGTACCTTCTGTCTTAATCGCTGTCCCGACGCAAGGCAAACTCAAGGTGACTGACGATGAAAAAGTTTTTTGCGCTTCTACTCTCCGCCTGCATGACTTCGACTGTGGTACTGGCCCAGGAACATGAAGATGACCGGCTTCGCCATGCCGGGGAAGTCCTGATGGAGATTCTCAATATTCCAGACAATCTTCCCAAAGACATTCTGGACAAATCAGAATGCGTGATCGTAATTCCTTCGGTGAAAAAATTTGCTCTCGGTGTAGGCGGAAACTACGGTCGCGGTGCTATGACCTGCCGCAGCGGCAAAACCTTTACTGGTCCGTGGGGACCACCGGCGATGGTGGCCCTGGAAGGCGCCAACATTGGCTTCCAACTCGGCGGCCAGGCAACGGATTTTGTGCTGCTGGTGGTCAATCCCAAGGGAATCGATTCCATTTTGCGAAGCAAGGTTAAATTGGGCGCAGATGCCGCTGCCGCCGCTGGCCCCAAAGGTCGCGATGCCCAGGCTGCCACTGATGTCCTCATGCATGCTGAGATTCTTACTTACTCGCGCTCACGCGGGCTTTTTGCCGGAATCTCTTTGGATGGTTCAACCCTGCGTCCTGATAACAGCGCCACTGAGAAGGTTTATGGCAAGAAAATTTCCGCGCGTGATGTTGTGCTGGGACACAAAGTAGGCACGCCCAAGGCAGGGCAGCTATTGGTTAGCGCTTTGCAAAAAGCTTCGCCACATAACACCTCTGACCCCAAGTCCCTGCAGGAAGCGGGCTCTGAAGGAAGAAAGTAGGCTGCTATGACTTACGCTGAATTGTTTCTCGTGCAGGACTGATATTGGCTGCTACTGTGGTTTCCGCTGGGTTCGGATCGGCAGCCATCTCTCCCTATGAGAAATCGGTGGAAGATTGGCGACAGCAATATGAAACCAAGCTTCGTGCTGACGATGGCTGGCTCACGGTCTCCGGTCTTTTCTGGATTCACGACGGCAAAAACACCTTTGGCTCCGCAGCTAGCAATGATGTGGTGCTTCCTGAGCCGGTTCCTGCCTCCGCCGGATATTTTGAGCTACACGATGGCAAAACAACAGTGCATGTAAATCCCGGCGTGCCCATCACCATGGGCGGAAATCCCGTTACAAGCGCTGAACTGAAGCCCGACTCCAGGACAGACCGCCTTGTCATCGGTGATTTAACGTTTTTTGTTCATGCAAGCGGACCGCGTTTTGGCATTCGCCTGAAAGATAAGAACAGCAAATTGCGCAAAGAATTTGCCGGCCTGCATTGGTTCCCCATCAACGAGGCTTATCGCGTCAACGCGAAGTTTACGCCGTATAGTTCGCCGCGCGAAATTGATATTGAAAATGTTCTTGGCGACCACGATAAAACCGAGATTGCCGGTTATGTGACTTTTGCGCTCAGTGGAAAAGAATACCGGCTTGATGCGGAGCAGGATGACAAGAGTAAAGAGCTTTTCATTGTCTTTCGCGATCTCACCAGCAAGAAAGATACCTATCCGGCTGCGCGCTTTCTTGATACTGATGCGCCAAAAGACGGCACTCTGGAACTCGACTTCAACAAAGCGTACAACCCACCTTGCGCTTACAACCCATATACAACCTGCCCGCTGCCATCGCCGGGCAACCGCTTGGCGGTCGCGATCCCCGTGGGTGAGAAGCGCTATCATTAGCGAGGACACCCGCCGGCCATCCAGCGCAAACGAATTTGCAAATTGTCTATTTGAATGCACGAAGCGAAACGGCAGGCGCCATAAATGCCTGCCGCTTCAGTTAACTAATATGGGTTGTCTGATTATGGGATAGTGATGAAGCTGAGAACGGTAGGGGGTAACGGTGCAGTCGCGCATCCATGGCCTGCCGTAGAGCGGGGTACAATTGTTGGATCAAGCATTTTGGTCAAATCGATGACCGCTAGCCTATCAGCAAACTGGTCTGCCAGGACTGCAATTGCGTCGCCTCCGTTAGGGCTCTGATATGCAGTAACCGTGTGAGGATCAAAGCCATTCTGAAAGCCGTTGCCGATATTGCAGCTTACCCAATCCGTGATAGCCGGAGTACCAGTACCGGACGAAATGGGAAGAGCTATCGCTGTCAGTGTATCTCCACCAAACTCTCCAGTGACCACGCCGGTATGCGTACCCTGCGCAACTGCAACTCCGCTCGCTCCAGCCGCAAGGAAGGATTCGGAGAGAATCTGAAGTTGAGATGCGGCCGTCCATGAACCTGGCGTTCCCGAGGTAAAAACGGCTTGAGTCAAATCGGCGATGAATACCTGCGATGGTCCGCTAAACTCTGCCGGAGCAAGAGCGATCCCTGTGGTGCAGTCTTCTCCGGAAGAATCCAGTTCAGAGGTGACTCCAATCACGGGGTTTTCAAAGAACGCAGGGCTGGTTGAAGTGGTTACATTGGCGATTTCATAATTATTATTTTCCGCGGCGGAAAGCAGCAGATTCCGAATCGGATCAATCAGCGGGTCTTCCGAGATGCTGCCCGATGGCGAGACTATCGGCGGCTCCAGCGTGGGAGTTGCGCCCAGGTCAAGAAACTGGAATCCAGCCTGTCCGGCAAGGCTCAGGCCAATCACAGCTTTGTTGTGAATCGCATCCATAGCGACGCCGCAATTTGTGCACACCCCGCCGGAAAAGAAGAGCAGTCCCGACCCGGCGCTGGTAAGAGTATTCGTGAGGCTGGTTCCGGAAAGCAGATAGATGTCAGTATTGTTCGCGGTGCAAACGGTTTGTCCGGAAATAGAGTTGGAAGCGCAGGAATTAACCACGTTTGGAGTTGGCACCAGAGCCGGCGTGATACTTGTGCCTTCCAGGTTGGCGACAGAGACGCCGGTTACAGGCGTGACGCTCCAGTTTCCTTTAGGCACGTAAGCCACAACATTGCTCCCGCTGGTTAACACGGTCAGCGAGCTGGAAGGCTGGCAGGACCCTGCTGGAGGCACCGTTGCCACTTGTACCCGGAAATTGTCGGTTTGTGCGTCCTTTTGGGAGAAGTTGATCACTTTGGGATCGGTCGTCGAAATAGAAGTGGATGAGGTCTGTGCGATCAACCAAACCTTAAAGACCAATCCTGGGTTCGTGGTGGTTGCAAATGGCGCGAGTTGGACTGGCGTCATTGAATTAGCAGGATTGAACGTCCCATTCGCGTGAGGGCAGGGGGAAGATGCGCCCACGATCACGCCGCCGGCGACTGTCAGTTGGCGGCAGATTGCATTGTCGCTGGAAAGGAGCTGTTTTCCACTTGGATCAGTCACCTGGAAAAAATATTTTCCATCTGCCAGGCCGGCATGTGTCTGGTTTTGCGGGCCGCCACTGATGTACACATCGGTGGATGTGTTGAACTGGTTCTGGTTTACCACCGTCCCGGTTTTATTCGTTGTGAAAATTGATGCGTGCACGTTAATGGACATGAAAGTAAACATCAGTACACTAAGGTGCAATACTTTGCGAAGATATCCGGACATAGTCATCTCCTCTATCGCGCAGGTGAGGCGTTGCTTCGCGCGGTTGCGCTTACACCGGGCAAAGCGGGCTGGCTTGCCCCAAGGCTCAAGTTGGGCCCAATGATGGATGACCGGAAGCAGCAGACGAGAACAAGTACTTACCGGGAAACTACTCAGAGAGGATATTTCCAGAATCGGTGATGCTAGTGCTCGTACAAGTGTTCTTTCATAGTAATAGTGATATGAAGCGGGAAAATGTTACAGATCTTCTGAAATTTAAGCCGCTGCGCCGATCCATCTTTGTCACTCTCATCTGTCATCTGGAAACGGCTCCTTTGCTAAACTCAAGTTATGGCCAAAATCGCTTACCTTGAATGCACAAAATGTGGAGACCACATCGACCCTTCTCGTCCGCAGACCATCTGTCCTAAAGACGGCGGCTCGCTTTATGTCCGCTTTGATCTCGCTTCTCTAAAGGGCAAATTCACGCCTGACTCTCTTCGCGGACGTCCCGCCAACATGTGGCGATACCACGAAGTTCTTCCCGGCGATTCGCCCGTGACACTGGGTGAAGGCTTCACGCCCATGCTGCGCAGCCGGGAGAATCCCAATGTATATATAAAGGATGAAGGGTTGAACCCAACCGGATCATTCAAGGCCCGCGGCCTCTGCGCCGCCGTGACCATGGCCCGGCAATATGGCCTGAAGAAGCTGGCCGTGCCTTCCGCCGGCAACGCCGCCAGTGCGCTGGCTGCCTATTGCGCTGCTGCAGGAATTGAAGCGCATATTTTTATGCCCAAGGATGTGCCGCTCGCCAATTTTGTGGAATGCAAATCGTATGGCGCGCACGTCACTCTGGTGGATGGCCTGATTTCTGACTGCGCCAAAATGGTCAATGAGCACAAGCAGGCGGAGGGATGGTTTGATATCTCCACGCTGAAAGAACCGTTCCGCGTTGAAGGCAAGAAGACCATGGGATATGAAGTAGCCGAGCAGCTCAACTGGGAACTGCCTGATGCCATCTTTTATCCCACAGGCGGCGGCGTTGGCCTGATTGGCATGTGGAAAGCTTTTGATGAAATGGAGCAGCTTGGCTGGCTCAGTAGCAAGAAGCGTCCCAAGATGATTGTGGTCCAAGCTGCCGGATGCGCTCCTGCAGTGAAGGCGTGGACTGAGCACAAGCAAGGCATGGAGGTATGGCAAAACGCCCATACTGCTGCTGCCGGACTGCGCGTGCCAAAACCATACGCCGACTACATTATTATCGATATACTCAAGCAAAGCGGTGGCACAGCTGTTGCTGTATCTGACGATGAAATCTTTGGCGGAGTAAAAGAGTGGGCAAGCAAGGAAGGGCTTTTCGCCTCGCCGGAAGGCGCAGCTTGTCTGCCTGCTTACCAGCGGCTGGTGCGTGAAGGCTTTCTCAAAGCCACGGACAAAGTTGTGATCTTTAACACCGGCTCCGGCCTCAAGTACATTGACGTAATTGCTGATGCCTTAAAGATCAGCGCGGACAAACCAGCAGCTCCGCACATGGCCACTCCTGCCAGCAGAAACATTGGCGGGATTATTCAGCCTTACTAAAAATCACGAACGTAGCAAGGACCCCCTACTGGCTCCCAAAATGTAAGGATTAAAAGCTGCTTATGACTGACCGCCTCTATTACCACGATTCTTTTCTCTACGATTTTGACGCCCATGTGGTGGAATCACTCGCGCGCGATGGGAAACATGCCATCGTGCTCGACCGCACAGCTTTTTATCCCACCAGCGGAGGCCAGGTGCACGACCTTGGTTTGCTGGTTACAGAAGGGAAGCAGATTGCTGTTACGGACGTCGCGGATGAGGAAAATGGACGCATCCTGCATTTTGCGGCAGAGCCGCTGGCTGCAGGAACCGCGGTGCATGGGACAATCGACTCGGTCCGCCGGCTTGACCACATCCAGCAGCATTCCGGCCAGCACATGCTCTCAGCGGCATTCATTCAGCTTTTCAATATGCCTACGGTCAGCTTTCACATGGGTGAGGAAAGTTGCACCATTGATCTCGAGACCGGCGGGCTTACCGCCGCCCAAGCAGAGAAAGCAGAATTGCTGGCGAACCAGGTGATTGCGGAAGATCGTCCTGTAAGCATTCGCTTTGTTCCGCTGGAAGAAGCGCGTCAGCTTGGCCTGCGCAAGCTGCCGCCCAAGCAGACCGGCAATTTGCGTCTTATCAACATCACTAATTTTGATCTCACCGCCTGCGGCGGTACGCATGTTCGAGCTACCGGCCAGATTGGCAGCATCCTGTTGCGCAAGATTGAAAAAGTAAAGCAGGGTATGCGCGTGGAGTTTGTCTGCGGGCTGCGCGCGATATCAACTGCGCGCCGCGATTACAGCACGTTGACTGAAGCTGCCGCAGTTTATTCCAGCCATATCTATGACGTGCCGGAACAGATTCGCAAGTCGCTGGCAGAAACCAAAGCGGCGGGCAAAACGCAACACAAGCTGCTGGAAGAGCTTGCGGAGCTTAATGCGGAGCGTCTGCTTGCCCAATCTTCAGGTTCGCCGCGCGTGATTACACAACTATTCGCAGAGCGCGATGCTGTCTTCATCAAGCTGCTGGCGCAGAAGCTGACAGCAGGGAAGAGTGACGTGGTAGCTTTGCTGGCTTCCGGAGCAGGCCAGCCCACGCTGGTCTTTGCGCAAAGCCCAGGCCAAAAATTCAATATGGGCCAGCTTATGAAAGATGCAATGGTACAACTTGGTGGCCGTGGTGGCGGCTCCGCGGACTTGGCTCAGGGCGGCCTTGCTGCTGGTACTCAGGCCCTGGGAGAAGTTGAAGCCCGCTTGCATCAGATGGCAGCGGGTCTCAAAGGATGATAAGCCACGCTCATCAATAAAGCGTTCATTTAACAAGGCTACAGATGTGCGAGCGCCTCTTGATCAGAGGCGCCCTTCGCGTTCCCGGAAGTTAACGCGTTGCCTTCTTATGCTTCAGATTGCGCCGGCTTCTGCGGTGCAGTAACCGCGCGAGGAATCAAAAGCACTGCTCCAAGCACCACGAACGTAATCACAATGATAGTGGTATTGGCGAACCCGGAAATATCGACCGCGTTGGTCATATCCGGCTCTTGGGACATCGGCGTGTAGCTCACCGCTGCCATTCCCGTATAGTGCATGGCCGGAATAGCAAATCCCATAATGACGGAACAGACACCCTTTAGCACTTTGTCGTGTTTCTCGTCGCGGAACAGGAACGTAAGCCCCAGAGCTGCCAGAGAAACAACCAACGCAATTACCACGGAGAGAACAACAAATGTCGTGTCCCAGTGATGCATGGCAGAGGTCCGCATGGAAGCCATGCCGGTGTAGTGCATGCCAGAAATGCCAACGGCCATCGCAAGACTTCCTGTCGCCACATGGATAGCACTGACATGTGGGCGGCTCACTACAAGCAGCGCCACAAATGAAGCGCCAATCGCAGCCACCAATGACAGAATGACAGTTGGAATGTGGTAATAAACTGCGACGGGTAAATGATAGGCAAGCATTCCGGTATAGTGCATGGACCAAATGCCTATACCCATTGCCGTAGCGCCGCCAATTAACCAGGTAAGGCGAGCATTATTGCGAGCCGCTGTGACTCTTCCTGCCAGATCAAGCGCGGCATAGGAAGCAAAGATAGCAATCACTACCGAAAGAATCACCAGACGAAGATCGTACGTAGCTGCTAACGTGGATGAATTCACGTGGAGACTTCTCCTTAAATTTTATTAACGTACGTGCTGGGCAAAATTGCATGAAGATTAGATCGGCACTGAATTATTTACAAGTTACCAGAGTAATAACCTCTATATGTAGCGTTCCAAAACAGAAAATATATGCGTTAAATAAAGAATAAACCTGTAACATTTCGGCATAATCCGCGATAACAGCCGCCAATAAATGCACGAAAACCAGTAAACTCTTGTGCAACGACCACCCTGATTGCAAAAAGAATTCTTATGGACTTCAAAGATCGGCGAGTCTGGATTACCGGCGCATCATCCGGCATTGGCGAAGCACTGGCTGTTGCATTCCATGACGCTGGGGCCAGGCTGATACTTTCTGCGCGGCGTGAAGATGAGCTTAAGCGCGTGCAGCAACTATGCGACGGGGAACCCAACACGCGCGTGCTTCCGCTCGACGTAACCAACGCGGCCGAGCTTGCGGAAAAGACCGCGCAGGCGCTGGCCATGTTCGGAGGCCTCGATATTCTGGTGCTTAACGCCGGCATTACCCAGCGTTCACGCACGCGTGAGACCGATGAGAGCGTTTATCGCCGTCTGATGGAAGTCAACTTCTTTGCTCCGGAAGCGATGGCGCGGGCCGTGCTGCCCGCAATGCTGGCGCAGAAGAGCGGACATATTGTTGTGATCTCCAGTGTGGCCGGCAAATTTGGCGTGCCGATGCGCTCCGGTTATTCGGCCACCAAGTTTGCCCTGCACGGCTTTTTTGAAGCGCTGCGCGCGGAAGAAGAGCGCAACGGCATCCACGTTACCATGGTCTGTCCTGGCTATATTCGTACCGATATCAGCCTTTCCGCGCTTCGTGGCGACGGCCGCAAGCACGCCAAAATGGATTCTGAACTTGCTCGTGGCATGGCTGCCGAAGAATGCGCCCGACAAATCCTACAAGGAGTGGCGCGGAAGAAGAATGAGATCATAGTCGCGGCTACACGAGAAAAAGCGCTGGTCTATCTCAAACGCTTTCTGCCGGATCTGCTGACGCGCATAGTTGGCAGGCCGGGGTAATTTATATTACTGGACGAAAATCGGCAAAACTGAAGTAAAGTTATCGTAATTTTCTTGAGGGTATCTTCATGATGCGACACAAATTTCTGCTGGTGTGCCTGCTTGGCCTTTTCGTAACCATGGCAGAAGCCAAGGAAACTGGGCAGACGGTTGTGTGGTCTGAAAGCGGCCAGCCTGTTTTGCGCTTTGTTTTCGGAAAATTTAAAGAAGGGCCGTCTTACGGCCGCGAACGCAATTACATGTGCGAAACCACGGCGCAGAACCTCTGGGGAAAAAAGATTTCCGATGCCGTGTTTTCACTGTATTTGTTTGATAAAAGCAATGTGCGCATAGGCGAAGGCTTTGTTCAGGTGAGCAATATAGGGCCTGGCGAAATGATCAAATTTCAGACCACATTTCACGCCGAAGGAGCACCTGTGACGCTGAAATTGGTTGCACAGACCATGCCGGCTGAACTGCGTCCGCTGGCTCCGCCCAAGACCATCAGCATCACCATTAACTCTGTGCCGCAGGGCGCCGCGCTCAAGGTGGATGGTGAAGACGCGGGAACTACGCCGAAGATCGTCCGCGTTACGCCCGGCAAGCACTCACTTGAGTTCAACAAAGAAGGTTTCAATCCCGGTAAGTTTCCGCTGGAAATTGGCCAAGACGATGCGAACGGCGGCAGCGTGAGCTACGAACTGGGCACTCTGTCACACGACACTGTGGAACTTCGCGACGGCACTGTTCTGGTGTGCGATATTGAATCAATGTCCGCGACCGAGGTTGTTTTACGCGTTGGTGGCGATTTGCAGCACATGGATCGCAATAAAATCAAGCGGATGCTGCTGGTGGAACGTGATCCGCCGCCTGCGCATTGATCGAGAGCGGCAGTTGGGCAATCATTTTTGTCGACAAGACAACAGGAACTGCCTAATTTTATGAATACTACACGGATACAGCGATTTTGGCCCAAGCGCCGGGCGCTGGTAAAATCTAGGCAGCACCTTTCTTTTCTCGTGGGGCTATAGCTCAGATGGGAGAGCGCATCGTTCGCAACGATGAGGTCGTCGGTTCGATCCCGACTAGCTCCACCATATTTTCCCTCGTTTTTTCAACCATTTACAGCCTGGCCGAAAATTTTGTACCGTTTTTGTACCGCCGTTTGACCGAGGCGCAATCTCTCTCTACCATCACTCCGCTTTTGATGGGAGTCTTCGTTTACGCCCGCCACACTCCGGATTGCCCGAAACGCACGGATCGTTTCTGGCGCCGCTGCCGCTGCCCTAAATGGCTTCGCGGCACAGTTGCCGGCCGCGAGGTCCGGAAATCGGCGAAGACCCGGAGTTGGGAAAAAGCCGAGATTGCCGCGCGCTCGATGGAAAACGGGGACGTCGTTAAAAGTGTGATTGAAATCGACTCGCACGAAAATCCGATCGGGCCGCAGCGTGTGACGATCCGCAGCGCGGTCGAGGCATTCCTCGACGATGAGCAAGGCCGCCATTTGCGCAGGGGAACCACTGGTCAAAGCCAGACGCTGCTCAATACACAATTGCTTAATTGGACCCGGGAATGCGGCCTCGATTATCTGGATGAACTCACAGCGCCGGTGTTGGCCAAATTTCGCGCACACTGGAGCAAAGACCTCGGCAATGGGCAAAACACGGCTCGCCGCAAACACGAACGTCTCTGCGGTTTCTTTCACTTTTGCATTCGCAACGAATGGATAGCCAAGAACCCAGCCCGGCTTCTAAAGCCGATCCGAGTGGAACGAGTTCCCACCGGATACTACACGCGCGAGGAATTCGCAAAAATCATCGATGCTACCTACGCCTACGGCGACTGGCGGGGCGGGCACGACTTTCATGATCGTGGAACAAGACTTCGCGCCTTGCTCCTGGTCATGCGCTGGGGAGGCCTCGCGCTCACAGACGCTATCACCCTTGAACGAAGCAGGCTGGGGAAAGATGGCAAGCTCTTTCTGTACCGCGCAAAAACCGGCGTGCCGGTATATCTTCCATTGCCTCCCGACGTAGCAGATCTCCTGCAGAATTTGCCAAATTCTAATCCGCGGTATTTTTTCTGGAGTGGCAGCTGCGATCGCGAAGATGCCAAAAAGCCTTGGGACAAGAGTCTGAGGCGGGTGTTCAAGAGCGCCGATTTG
>DASRDW010000312.1:0-13370 GCA_035652415.1 Candidatus Angelobacter sp.
GGTGACGGTAGCCAAGGCAAATCTTGACTACACCACGATTAAGTCTCCCATCGACGGAACCGTGATTGCCCGCAGCGTTGACGTGGGGCAGACGGTAGCGGCGAGTTTGCAAGCGCCGACTCTCTTCACCATCGCGCAGGACCTGACCAAGATGCAGGTTTACGTGAGCACCGATGAGAGCGACGTAGGCTCAATCCAGACCGGGCAGGAAGCCAAGTTCAACGTGGACGCTTTCCCCAAAGATACGTTTAAAGGAAAAGTTTCCGCAGTGCGGTTGAATGCCACGACCGTACAGAACGTTGTGACCTACACCACCGTGGTGGACTTCGATAACCCGGACATGAAGCTGTTTCCGGGCATGACGGCGTACGTGAGCATTCCTGTAGCGCAGGCGAGCGGCGTGGTGAAGGTTCCGAACGGAGCGCTTCGGTTTACGCCTGATTTGACGGCGCAACAGTTGAGCGACGCGTACCAGAAAGCCGGCATTACTGCTGGCGCGGGGCGCGGCAAGAAAGCGCAGGGGACGCAGCAGGCTTCAGGACAGCAAACCACTGGACAGGCCACTACTGCAGTCGTCTGGAAACTTGATGCCAACAAGTCGCTGGAACCGGTACAGGTAAAGCTGGGCATCACCGATCACACTACCACTGAGGTAGCGCAGGTGCTCAAAGGATCGCTGAACCCGCAAGACCAGGTGATTACTGGAGCGGCTGGCCCCAGCAAGAGCGCAGGCGCAACCACGGCAGCGCCGGGAATGGGCGCAACCCGCGGAGGCGGCAGGATGGGACGGTAAGCGCAGCCTGTTCAGCGCAAAAGGCGCGAAGGCCGCAATGGAGATTGGGCCTTCGCGCCAGGACACGGAAAACGGGAAGAGAGAAGAGGAATTATGGCAACGCTGGCACAAGTCGAATTGAAGAATGAAGTGATAGAGCAGCCGGCAAGCAGGACTCCGGTAATCGCAGTGGAAGACGTGCACAAGTTTTACAACCTTGGAGAAACCAAAGTGCACGCGCTGCGTGGAGTGAACCTGACGATTGAGCCGGGAGAGTTTGTGGCGATCATGGGCTCCAGCGGCAGCGGCAAATCAACCTTTATGAACATGCTGGGCTGTCTGGATAAGCCGAGCAGCGGAAAGTACATCCTGGAAGGCACGGACGTTTCCAGTCTGGATAAGAAGCAGCTGGCGGCGATCCGCAATCGCAAGCTGGGATTTGTTTTCCAGGGTTTTAACCTGCTCTCACGCACCACGGCGCTGGAAAACGTTGAGCTGCCCACGCTGTATGCGCAGATGGAAAAAGAGAAACGTGTGGCGCGGGCCAAAGAAGTGCTGGAACTGGTTGGGTTGGGGCAGAGATTAGACCACTTTCCATCGCAGCTTTCTGGTGGGCAGCAACAGCGCGTGGCGATTGCGCGCGCTCTGGTGAACAAACCGGCGATCCTGCTGGCTGATGAGCCAACCGGCAACCTGGACAGCAGAACGTCAGTGGAGATCATGCAGATCTTCCAGGACCTGAATGATAGCGGGCTGACGATTGTGCTGGTCACGCATGAGCCGGACATCGCGCAGTTTGCAAAACGCATGGTGGTGTTTCGCGACGGCAAGATCAGGCACGACGATCCGGTACGGAACCGGCCGCGCGCAGCAGAAGTGCTGAAGAACATGCCGACGGTGGATGAAGACTAAACCAGTACCACGGAGGAACGCGGAGGAGAACGAGAGTTAGGTTTGTAGTTGGTTTATGAACGGGGGTTCATATGGATTTACTAGCGATTTTAAAGATAGCAGTCAGAGCATTAACCAGAAACAAAATGAGATCACTGCTGACCATGCTGGGCATCGTGATTGGCGTAGGAGCGGTGATCGCAACCGTAGGATTGGGACAGGGCGCGCAACAGCAGGTGCAGAACCAGATCGCTTCCATGGGAACGGACATGCTCTATATCAGCGCCGGCAGCGTGAATAAAGGCGGCATTCGGTTAGGCGGTGGAGCTACCAAGACTCTGATTGATGACGATATGAAAGCGATCGTGCAGCAGGTGCCGACCGTGGCTGAGGCAGCGCCGGTATCTGGATCAAGCGTACAGGTGGTTGCCGATAATCAGAACTGGAGCACTCGTATTACCGGCACTGAGCCACAGTATTTTGACATTCGCAACTGGGCCTTTGCCCAGGGCGGCAACTTTACCCAGGATGACGTGAATCGCGCAAGCAACGTTGTGGTACTGGGCGCAACCGTGCAGCAGAACCTGTTTGGAACTTCTGATCCGACCGGCCAGACTGTGCGGATTGGTAACCTGCCATTCCAGGTTGTAGGCGTGCTGCAAGCCAAAGGACAGTCAGGCATCGGCCAGGACCAAGACGACGGCGTCTTTGTGCCGATCACTACGTTGCAAAAGAAAATTACTGGGCAGGACTGGCTCCAGAGCATCATGGTATCTGCTACGTCACAAGATGCCAGCTACGCGGCGCAAGGGCAGATTACCGCGCTGCTGCGTGACCGGCACCGCATTCGTCCGGGACAGGATGACGACTTCAGCGTGCGCAACCTGGCTGACGTGGCGCAACTGGCAGATGAGTCTTCCAAGGTCATGACGCTCTTGCTGGCTTCCATTGCGGGTGTCTCGCTGATCGTTGGCGGCATTGGAATTATGAATATTATGCTGGTTTCCGTCACCGAGCGGACGCGCGAAATTGGAATTCGTATTGCGATTGGCGCGACCGAATCTGACGTTCTACGGCAGTTCCTGAGCGAATCACTGGTGCTCAGCTCTGCCGGAGGGGTGATGGGGATCTTGTTTGGAGTGGCTTCATCCATCACCATCACTAAGGTCCTGGGCTGGAGCATTCTAATCTCCCCGATGGCGGTGGGAGCGGCTGTGGTGTTCTCCATGGCGGTAGGAATCTTCTTTGGTTTCTATCCGGCAAGGAAGGCAGCAATGCTCGATCCTATTGAAGCTTTGCGGTTTGAGTAAGACGAACCCCCTTACTCATAAACGATGGCCCGGCGAGAGATTGCCGGGCCATTTTTGTTTTCAAGTTGGGATTGTCACAAGTCCACAGCTTCTCTGCGCACGCTTGTACCAAGCTAAAATGGGCTAGGATTGCTATATCCGGAATCACCAATCTCTATCCTTATGAACGCGCCATCCTGAACCGAGCACACGATGCTCTCATCCTTTACCATACTTTGGGATGCGAGGTGAAGGATCTGCTCCGCTGCTCTTTCAGGGCAACCTGTCATCCAGGCAGTCTTAGATAGTCCTACAGTGCAGCGGAGCCGATCCTTCGGGCTTTGCGGAAACCGTATCTCAAGACTTGGCAGTTTCGCGTGGCTCGCCCTCAGGATAGCGCGTCGCGGGGTGAGATGGATCGCTAACTGCGACGTGTGAAGTGGATACAGCAATTCAGGAGCGCTTTAAATGCCTGCGTAATACTCTTTTGACGATGATTCAACGCTCGAGCGCTTTCACGCCATGCCCGCAGACTCAGGCAATGTGAGATCAAGTTTGTCTGCCAGTGCTGTTAGAACATCCACCAATTCGATCATGGCATCGCGGCTTAGATCAAGATGGACAGCCTGCAAAGCAGCTGCTGGATTCTGCTCCAGCAGGCGGACATTTTCCGGAGAGCGGCTCAGCCAGAGTTCAAGCTGGTGGTCACACTGTTGGAGAGCTTGCAAGAGAGGATCGGAATTTTTGGAGATATAGGCCAAGGGGTCACCTCATTTACTCCAGGAACGTTTAGACACGCTCAACTTGCATTGCGGAACAAAAAACTTACATCGTCTTAACACCAGGTTTAATCAGCAGCTTACCTTTACAAATCGAGACAGTTCATAACTATGGTTGAGGAACAAGAGCTTGTCAGCGGGGTTTTAGAAAACAAAGGAAAAAGCTAAGCCCTTGGGACCGATGTGGTAGAGAGAAAAAACCAGGGCCTGAGCTGAGGAGGAAATCAATGAATCGTTTAGGAATAGTTGTAATAGGAGCAGCACTTACTATCGGGGGATCTGCGTTGGCATCAGCTCAGGTATTACCGCAAAACGTGGCTTATCATGACCGCCATGACCGGGACCACGATAAGCACAGAGATCGCGACCAAGACCGCAGGTATGACCGCGACCGGGACAACCGGCGCTATTTTGATCGCGACAACGATCGCCGGGTTTACCGCGATTACGATCGCAGGTATGACAATAATTACCGGCGCTGGGACGGCCATCGCTGGACCTATTGGGACGGTCATCGCTGGGTTTACTAAAGCGTCGTAACATTTCCTAGAGGTGACAAGCACGGAAGGCCAAAGCGCCTTCCGTTTTCTTTTGTGCGTGAGCATGACAATGGTGAAGATGATGGGCAGACAAGAAGAAGGGCGGCATTGCTGCCGCCCAAAAACGTGTTAGACAATGTGAGTTTACTGATGCCTGATCTCGCCTGCCGCAACCAGGTCATTATCCAACTCAATGAATAAAGCGCGAGTGCCGCTCACTGAGTAGAAGGCCATGTTCTGCGTCCCCAGCGAGGTTTGCAGCGTAACCGTGGAGCGTCCATTTGAAGAGATGCTGAATACGCCGCTAAGCGGCTGCCCAAAGGTGATAGCGCCAAGATTGTTCAAGTCAATAATGCCATTGAACTTGCTGGCGCCATCAGCAGTGAACTCAGCAACTGAATCCAGTTCACCGTTGACGGTAGAGCCGGTAAAGTTCATGCCATACGTTCCAGAAAGAGAGCCTGCGTTAAAAGGTGGCGTCTGCTGTAGCGCGGTTCCCTCGGTAAGAAAGTCGATATCCGTTTCCAAAACCAGGATGCCGGCCGAGGAAGGATAAATAATGAAATTGAAGGTTCCTGAACCCGTCACAATGCTCAGCGTGCCGCGGCCATTGGCGGCGATGCTGTAATTGCCGCTTAGGCCAGCATTGGTTATTACTGATCCAGCATCATTGAAGTCTTCAGTGCCGCTGGTAATAGTCCCTGCTCCATCTGCATTAAAAATTCCGCCTGCGGCAAATGGGCCGGCGCTCAAAAGATCTGCTCCAGCCATCGTAAAGGCAAATGGGCCGCTGACAGAAGCGTTAGAAAATGGGCCAGTCTGGCGGAAGGCTTCACCGCCCAGGAAGGTCGAGGTGGTATCAGTCTCCACCAATTTAATGTGGGTGGAATCAACCACGTAGAACGCAAAGGTCGATGTGCCGCGCACGGTGTTGATAGTGGCAGTCCCGCGCCCATTTGAAGCAACGGGAAGTGATCCTGTCATGGGATCGTTCGTTACCACGCCGCCGCTATCGTTGGAATCGTCAATACCTGAGGTGATGTTACCTGCAGTATCGGAAGTAAACGTTCCAGCTACGCCCAGTGGATTGCCGGCGCCGTCGAGTCCGGTCAAGGTGAAAGCAAATTGACCTGCCAGCGCTGTATTTGAGAAGGCGGATGAGGTCTGCTGGTCAATGGTTCCGCTGCCCGTAGCATTGGCGTCAAAGCGAGTAACCAGAGCGTGACCGCCGGAAACAATTACAAAATCGATCACGGTGTTGCCGGCCGGGGAGTTCAGCGTTGCAGAGCCACGCCCGTCAGCACGGATAGTATAAGTCCCGGTGATGGCCGCGTTGGTAGCAATGCCAAGACCGCTGTTAATGTCCTCCATGCCGGAAGTGATATTGCCATTGCCATCAGCCTGGAAACTTCCGGCCACAGCCAGAAAGCCTCCGCCATCAGTACCTGTATAAGAGAAAGCGAATGCCCCGGTTAGATTGGCATTCGTAAATCCTCCCTGGGGAGGCGGAAAGCTCAGTGAGTTACCACCGCCGCAGCCTGTTAAAAAGAATATGACTATAGAAAATGCAACAAAAAAGAAAGGAAAACGCTGATTCACCGCCATGGCTTTTACCCTCGCGCTTTATCTGGAGATTATGACACCAATATCGTGTTCGCTACTATCGGCCAGGATGCTCAATCGGCCCTGCCCCTTGGATATGCAATCACAGAAAATGCAATAAATACCTTGTAAACACAAAGTCCGCACACTTGTTGCACAGGCCGGGGCGAGATGCGGAAACCACGCTGGGCTCTCCGTTTCTCGGCTGCCGGAATGTAAGGTATGTTGTTTAGCTCAGATGCTCAGTGTGTACTCTGAGGGGATTGGCCTGGGGTAAAGTTTTGTTAAATGATGAACGCATTTATAATAGCTTTGACCTCATCATTTCCCTGGAGTTTACCAAGCCATGATTAAGTTTCTGCAGAGCGGCAACAAGGCCGCTAAATATATCCTTGGCGGATTGCTTTTGTTTCTTTCCGCCAGTATGGTGACTTACCTGATTCCTGGCTTCATGAGCGGCAATACCGTCACTGAATCAGGCGTTGTGGCCACCGTGGCTGGTCATGAGATTCTAACTTCGGACGTGAATAAGGTAGTTGACGCCCAGCGGCGTCAGCAGGGATATCCTGAAGCCTTCATTCCTTTTCTTACCCAGCGAGCCATCCAGCAGCTGATTCAGCAGGCCGAAATCACCTATGAAGGTGAGCGCCTGGGCCTGAACGTATCCGATAAAGAAGTTCAGGATGAACTGCAAAATCCTCCTTATAAGCAAACATTTTTCCCTGATGGCAAATGGATTGGCGCGGACAAGTACAGGCAGATCCTTGAGCAAAATGATCTGACAGTGGAAAAGTTTGAGCAGGAATTAAAGCTTGATATGCTGCGTCGCAAAGTCTTCAGCGTTGTCGCCGCCAACGCAACCGTGCCGGAATCTGCAGTGGAGCAGGCTTACAAGGACAAAAATACCAAAGTAAAGTTTCAGTACGCGCTCATCAAGCTGGGGGATATTCAGAAGACCATCAAGCCGACCGAGACGGAACTAAAATCTTATTTCAATACGAACCAGGCCCGATACCAGAACGCTATCCCGGAAAAACGCGCGATCAAATATTTTGTTCTGAATGACAAGGATGTCGAAAGCCAAATCACGGTTGATCCTGCAAAAATTGAGAGCTATTACAACGAACACCAGGATTCTTACCGCGTGCCGGAACGGGCCAAAGTGCGGCACATCCTGATTGAAACGCCCAAGCCAGGCCCGGATGGAAAGGTGGACCAGAAAGGTGTTGATGCGGCGCGGGCCAAAGCGGAAGACGTGCTGAAACAGGTGAAAGCCGGCGGAGATTTTGCTGCGCTGGCCAAAAAATATTCCCAGGACCCTGGCAGCAAAGACAATGGCGGAGAGCTGGGATGGATCGTCAAGGGCCAGACCGTAGCGGAATTTGAAAAGGTTGCATTTTCACAAAGCAAGGGGCAGATCAGCGATCTGGTGCAGTCCCCGTTTGGTTTCCACATTATTCAGACAGAAGATAAAGAAGATGCCCACCTGAAGCCGCTGGCGGAAGTGAAGGATGACATTGAAAAAACGCTGAAGCAGGAAAAATTGAGCGCACTGCTGAACAAAACCGGCAATGAGGCTGAAGATTTTGCCCAGAAACAAGGGCTGGAAAAAGCTGCGGCCAAGTATGGCGCGCAGGTGGTGCCCAGCAACCCAATTGCCCGGACCGATTCGTTGCCTGGCATTGGGTCACAACCCACCCTAATGCAAGCCATTTTCACAACAGGCGAAAAAGATGGCCCGCAGCTTGGGCGAATCCCTACCGGCTATGTGTTGTTTGAAGTAACCAAGATTGAACCGGCGCGTACCCCGACCTTTGACGAGATCAAAGACCGCGTAACCACTGACTTTAAGAACGAGCGTGCGAATGATCTCCTGCGCCGCAAGACGCAGGAAATGGCGGACCGCGCCCATACTGAGCACGACCTGGCCAAAGCTGCAAAGGAAGCTGGCGCCACCCTGAAGACCAGTGATTTGGTGAGCCGCACAGGGCAAGTCCCAGACATTGGTCAGATGTCAGGCCCTGCCAGTTCCGTCTTCACCCTGAAGCAAGGCGAGATCAGTGGCCCGCTGAATTTCGGGAGCAGCCAGGGAGTGCTGCAGGTGGTTGAGCGCCAGGATCCCTCTGTCTCTGATCCGGACTTTGCCAAGCAGCGCGACGAATTGCGTGAACAACTGGCCCAGCAAAAAGAGCAGGAACTGTTGTCAACCTTTGTCGGTGACCTGAGCGCGCGCATGGAAAAAGAAGGCAAGGTAAAGATCAACAAAGCCGAGATGGATAGGCTAACCAAAGCTCGCAGCTAAAATCTGCATCAAAGAAAATCATGCTGTCTGCGCGATCGGCCGGAATCCTGCTTCATCCCACCTCGTTGCCTTCACGGGGCGGGATCGGCGATCTTGGGCCGGAAGCTTATGCCTTTGCGGATTTCCTGGCGCGCTCGCGCATGGGACTCTGGCAAATATTGCCGCTCTCGCCTCCTGGGCTGGGCAATTCGCCTTATTCCGCTATCTCCGCTTTTGCCGCAAATCCCCTGCTCATTAGCCTGGAACGGCTGGCTGAGCGCGGGTGGATTAACCATGACCGTCTGAAAAAGCTTGTTCACTCCGCAGGCCGAATCAATTTTGACGAGGTGAAAGCTACCAAGCTACCGTTGCTGCAGCAGGCCGCGCAAAACTTTCTGGAGCGCGGAAATGGTGATCGTGAACGTTTTGAAAGCTTCAAGCGAGAAAATGCCTGGTGGCTGGATGATTTTGTCCTCTTTGACGTGATGCGCCAGGTTCATGCCGGCGCTACATGGAGCTCCTGGCCCAAAGAACTGGCGCGGCGTGAAGCAGAAGGTCTGCATAAGTTCGGTTTGCAATATCAGCGCGAACTGGAAGTGGAGCGCGCGATTCAATTTGCTTTCTTTGAGCAGTGGCGAGCGCTACGCACTTACTGCGCCCAGCACGGCATCAGAATCGTGGGCGATGTCGCTATTTTCGTGAACTATGACAGCGCCGATGTCTGGCGCAATCCCGACCTTTTTTATCTGGATGAAAATCTATTGCCTACGGTAGTGGCCGGAGTTCCGCCCGATGCTTTCAGTGAGACCGGCCAGCGCTGGGGAAATCCCTTGTATCGCTGGGAAACATGCAAGGCGCGCGGCTATGACTGGTGGGTCAAGCGCATGAGATGGGCGCTAAAAACCTGTGACATTGTGAGGCTTGACCACTTCCGCGGATTTGAAAGTTATTGGGAAATTCCAGCGACGGAACCAACGGCAATCCGTGGCAAATGGGTGAAAGGTCCGGCAGACGATCTGTTTGCAACGCTGCGAGCGCGGCTTGGCGACCTTCCATTTATTGCGGAAGATCTGGGCTTGATCACAGAAGAGGTGCACGCGTTTCGCAAACGGCTTGGCGTGCCGGGGATGAAGGTGCTGCAATTCGGGTTTGGCGATCCCGGTGCGCATATTTATCTTCCGCAGAATTTTGAGCCGAATTGCGTTGTTTACACCGGCACCCACGATAATGACACGACCCCGGGCTGGTGGAAAAATTCAGCCACAAAGCAGGAAAAACAATACGCGGCTGCTTACCTGGGCGAACCAGAAGACGGAATGCACTGGGCTTTTATACGCGCCGCATTTTCTTCTACAGCCAGGCTGGCCATTGTGCCTTTGCAGGATGTGCTGGGCCTGGGCAGTGAAGCGCGCATGAATATCCCCTCACTCAGTGACGGAAACTGGGGCTGGCGCTTTGCCCCTAATGCGTTGAAAGATGAACTGGCGGAAAAGCTGGCAATGCTCTGTGAAGTAAGCGACCGCGTCCCGCAAGTTCTATCCGCTGATGAGCAGCGCAGCCGGGAAATGCGCGAAGAGTTCGTGGCATAAGAGCGAGCGGCTGGCGCTGACCTTGATCTTCTCTCCCGTAAACACATTTTCCAGGAACTCCGCAGTGTGCGGCGTAACGGGAAGCTCCGTGTCTTGCCAAAGCTCTCCAATGGGAGCGCGCACAGCGCCTGCGGCCAGCGTGTAACTCAGCCGGGGTACCGCCACAATGACCACTTGATTTTTGCGCTCGCGGGCAAATGCCACCACATGCCGTTGCGCTGCCCCTGTGGGCTGCAGCGGACGGTATTCACCAAGCTGAAACAGGTCGCGCCTGTCACGCCGTAAACGCAGAGCCTGCATGGTGACCCACATCTTGATGCGGCCATCCTGATAATTGCTGAGCAGCTCAGCGCATATCTCCGGCAAGTTGCCGCTTTCTGCGCGGCGATCGAGTTCAGCCAGCAAACGCTGGCGCAGTTCGTAATCTACCGGACGGCGATTGTCCGGATCGACCAGGCTGAAGTCCCACAGCTCTGTGCCCTGATAAATATCTGGGTTCCCTGGTGAGGTAATCATGAGCACCCGCTGCGCCAGGGAATTGATGGCGCCAAAAAAGTTGATGGCAGGCAGGAAAGCCTCAATTTGCGCCAGAAACGAATTAGGCTGGCCGGCGATTACGGGTGAGAGCGCCTTTTCAATAAAGTTCTGCAGCGACTCCACGTACGCAGGATCATCATTGATCCAGCTCAGATTTACTTTGGCCTCATGCACTGCCTTGGTCATGTATTGCTTGATGCGATCAATGTAGCTGCTCTGCTGTTCCCCGTTTTTAAAACTAAAAGGCCATGAGCCAACAAGCGTCTGGTAAAGAAAATATTCTTCATTCATGTCCGGCACGTGACGGCCATCAGATAGCAGGCGTTTATGCACACGATTGGCCTTGCGCCACCGCACCACCTGCGATCCCCAGAGCCTGGGCATTTCAGAAAGCACGTCAAGACGGGCGCGCACATCTTCACTGCGCTTGGTGTCATGCGTGGATGTTGCCAGCATGGAGTAGGGCCAGCCTGTCGCGCGCTTGCTGTTGCCGGCATGAAACTCATCGACGGAGGTGCCGAACTGGCGCGGCGATCCACCAACCTCATTGACCGCGATAAAACGGCTATAAACATAGCACGCCGTATCTTCCATACCTTTAGCCATTACCGGCCCGGTGACCTGCTGGAACTTGAGCGTGAAATGCAGTTTTCTGCGATAAACGTCAGAATGGTCTTCAGACTCTTTGCGCGCCAGCAACAGGATGTCGCGCAGAAAATCAAAGCTGGCTGGGGCCTTATCTGGATTGAGGCGCTTGGCCCGGCTGATGGCTTCATTGATGTAGGCGCGGTCGCGGTCCGTCATTTGCCCGCGCTCGTCAATATAGGTGCGATACACGGGGAAACACGCGATGGTTTCACGGATCACGTCGCGCAGGGCCTTGCGCGTGTAATCGCGCGCGTAGCGATCGGTAAGTGAAATGGAATCCAGCAGGTGCGCCAGCACGTTGACCTCACTGGCCAGTGAGGCGTGCATGATCAGCTTCTTGCTGTTGTAGATGACCGTTTCCACGTCATAAGAAACGCCGGTAAAACGGCGATAAAGATTGGTGAACTGCCGCTCATGCCGGCGGTCAATAAACAAGCCATTGACCAGCGTGGTGAAGTCATATCCTGAGGTGCCATCCACAGGCCACTCGCGCGGCAGCTCTTCTCCCGGCTCCAGAATTTTTTCCACCACGGTATAAAGCAGTGCGCGGCGGTTCATCCAGTCATGCTGGCCAAAGACCTGTTGCAGCTCTTCTTCGATTCCGTTTTCTGCCACGGGCGCACGCGGCGCTTCTCCCGCGCACTGGCTGGCGGCATAAAGCATCTGCAGCCGGATCATGTATTGCTTAGGATTGAGCAGGCCATCGCAATGGTCAATGCGCAGCCCTTGAATCATATCGTCGGCCAAGAGGTGACGCAGAAGTTGATGCGTGGCTGCGAAGACGCGCGGATTTTCCATGCTGAGGCCAATCAGATCATTCACGTCAAAAAAACGGCGATAGTTGATCTCTTCCCCGGAAACGCGCCAGTGCGCAAGCCGGTACACCTGCGCTTCCAGAATGCGGTGCAGCAGATCAAAGCTGTGCGGATCGCCGGCGCGCCCATTAACCTGCGCAGTTGCCTTTTCCATGAACCGGCGAGCATCCGGAGAACCGGCCAGCAGCTCTTTGAGCGCCTGCAACAATGAAGGGACTGCGCGTCGCCGCTGGCGCACGGCATCACCGGCCGTCTCGCTGTGTGAAGGCAGATTGCGCAGGCCGGAGAGCAGGTTCCGCAACTCCTGCGGCAGGTCTAGCGGGGGAGGCTCAAAGATTAAGGGAAAGGTTTGCGGATCAAGCGGCAACTGTTTGTCATAGTACTCAAGATGAAAGCCCTCTTCATCTGCAACAAGCTTGATTTTTCCCGATTCCAGCTCAGCGCCGTATTGATCGCCCAGGATCGGCAGCAAGAGCTTGTTGTGTAGCTCAGGCTTAAGCGGGTCCCAGTCCAGATCAAAAAATTCCGCGAACTCTGAAGCGCGTCCATTGGCTAGCACGTCTCGCCACCAGGGATTTGTTCCCGGACCGATGCCCATGTGGTTCGGAACAAAATCCAGCACCTGCCCCATGCCATAGTTCTTCAGCTCGTGGACCAGGTCTTGCAGCTCTTCATAACTGCCGACCTCAGGATTCAATTGGTTATGATCAGTAATGTCATAGCCATGCGAGCTGCCTGCCCGCGCTTTGAGAATGGGCGAAGAATAAATATGGGAAACGCCGAGAGCATGCAAATATCCAGCCAGCCTGCGCGCATTTTCAAAACGGAACCCAGCATTAAACTGCAGGCGATACGTGGAAAGCGGACGAACAACCTGCTTCTCTGAAGCCAGACGATCCAGGCATTCAGAAATGCCGCTTGTTTCGGCCGTCAAAATAGATGGATTGGCTCGCATGGCGTGGTCAAACGAAGCGGCTTTTTGAGACAAGAACTCACGGACATTTAGATGCACGAATTGCAGCTGGTGGCGGGCGGTTGGCTGGAATGGTTATGCCCTAACGTTGCACCAAAATGCAACTGGCAAAATACATTGGCCTTGGCTCCTTTACTAATTCATGCTGGACGGTTGAAAATAACTATTTGGACAAGGAGCCATAAATCCAGACATGCCAGCAACCGGTGAACTGATTCGCATGATGAACTACGTTGACGATATTGCCGCCACTCTGCGCCGTATCCAGGCCGGTATTACAACCATGACCGCGGAAGAGCGCAAGCGCCTGGCCGAGTATATGCGCAACTCCGATCCTAACTTCGTCAAGACCCTGGAGGGCCTGGAAAAGGCCTGACCGTGAGCGCGGTCGGCACTATTGCTGTGATCGGCGCCGGCGCGCTTGGCAGGAGCATTGCCCAACTCTCGGTTCTCGGCGGTTTTTCCACGATCCTGGAAGACATTCTTCCTGCCAGCTTGAATCGTGCTGGCAATGAAATCCGCACTGCTTTCAGCAATGCTGTGGCGGAGAGGACGCTCGCGCAGCCAGTTGTTGACGCAGCGCTGGCCCGCATTGAATTTGCTTCATCGGTTGAGCAGGCCGCGCGATCTTCCGATCTGGTGATTGAGGCCGTTC
>DASRDW010000313.1:0-14617 GCA_035652415.1 Candidatus Angelobacter sp.
AATGACCTGAACGCGGTCCGCATGCTGCTGGGGCCAGCGATTATGTATACGGCGAATACGTTGGTCTTTACCGCCGTGGCGCTGGTGTTTATGTGGCAGATCAGCCCCAAGCTCACGCTTTATGCCTTTGCACCGCTGCCGCTGGCCAGCATTATTGTGCAGTACTTCGGACGCAAGATTCATGAGCGCTTTGAAAAGATCCAGGCGCAGTTTTCAGATATCTCAGCGCGCGCCCAGGAGAATTTTTCCGGCGCACGCGTGATCCGCGCTTATGTTCAGGAAGAAGCTGAAGTTGCTCTGTTTGAAACCAGCAATCAGGAATACGTAACGCGCAGCCTGCCGCTGGCCCGCTTGACCGGCATGCTTTGGCCCACGCTGGAACTGCTTTTGGGCATTGGCGTAGTTATCACATTGTGGATCGGCGGCCGTGAAGTTCTGCTCCATCGCATGAGCCTAGGCGATTTCGTCGCTTTCAATATTTACATTCTCTTGCTCACGTGGCCGATCATCGCTCTTGGCTGGGTCATCAACATCTTCCAGCGCGGAACGGCTTCCATGGGCCGGATCAATGAAATTTTGGTTGCCAAACCGGAAATTACCGACGCTGCCGTGGCCGCTGATCTCGCGAACAGCAAGACTTTTTCCGGCGAGATTGAGTTCCGCCATCTTAGCTTTGCTTATGACGGCGTGCCCGTGCTTAAGGACATCAACCTTACGATCCCAGCAGGCAGCAGCCTGGCCATTGTTGGCCCAACTGGTTCCGGCAAGACCACGCTAGTGAATCTGCTGCCGCGAATCTATGATGCTGCTCCCGGCACGCTTCTGCTGGATGGCCGCCCCATTCGTGAATATCCGCTGGACGTGCTGCGAAGAAACATTGGCTTTGTGCCGCAGGAAACATTTCTTTTTAGCGATTCAGTCCGCGAAAACGTTGCTTTTGGCGTGGAGAACGCCAGTGACGATGAAGTCCGCAGCGCTACAGAGGCGGCCAACATCGCGGCAGATATTGAGGGCTTCCCTGAGCAATACGCCACCATGGTAGGCGAGCGCGGCATCACTCTCTCTGGCGGGCAGAAGCAGCGCACGGCGATTGCCCGCGCCATTATTCGTGATCCGCGCATCCTGGTGCTGGACGATGCTCTTTCCAGCGTTGATACCTACACGGAAGAAAAAATTCTCGACCATCTGCGCGAGGTGATGCGCGACCGTACCACGATCTTCATTTCGCACCGCGTTTCCACCGTTCGCAATGCTGACAGGATCGCTGTGCTGCATGAAGGCCGCATCGTAGAGTTGGGGACGCATGATGAATTGCTGGCCAAGAACGGCTACTATACCGATCTCTACAACAAACAATTGCTGGAAGAAGAACTGGCGCGGGTCTAAGGCATGAGACGAGTGGTTGTCCCGGAACTGCTCGATACTGATGCAGGCACACCTAGCGAGGTGGCGCAATCGATCAAGGATCTGCGCATGTTCAACCGCGCCTTTGGCGGGGTACACACCGTGAGCAGCCTGCTTCGCCGGATCGCCGAGAAGAAACAACTAAAAGAGATTTCGTGGGTCGATGTAGCGGGGAGCGAAGGATTTGTTGCCGCCAGCGCACAAAAAACTCTGGCGCAGGATGGAATCAAGCTGTTCCCGGTGATGCTTGATCGCGCTCCCACGCACATGAACGGCGCAACAGCGGCTGTCTGCGGTAACGCTCTGGCTCTTCCCTTTCGTGACGACAGTTTTGACGTGGTGGGTTCATCGCTCTTTCTGCATCATCTGGAACCCGAGGAGATTGTTCGCTTTGTGGCGGAAGGGCTGCGGGTGGCGCGCCATGCTTTTTTGATTCACGATCTGGTGCGCCATCCCATGCACCTGGCGCTCAGCTATCTGGGCTTTCCACTCTACCGCAGCCGCATTACGCGGCATGACGCGCCTGCATCCGTTCGCCGGGCTTACACTGAAGACGAGGTGCGGCAGATGCTTGCGCGAGTGGCTGAACCGGCCAGCATTGAAATTACGCGCTTCTATCTTTACCGCATGGGAGTGATCGTGTGGAAACAGCCGCGTACGATCTGATTGTTGTAGGCGCCGGTCCTGCAGGTTCTGCTTGCGCCATCACTGCCGCACGCGCGGGGGCCAAAGTGCTTCTACTGGAAAAAGACCGTTTTCCCCGGCATAAAGTTTGCGGTGAGTTTGTCTCGTCGGAATCGCTGGGGCTTCTGCGCGGGCTTCTGGGCGAGAAAAATTTGTCTTCACACATTTTGGTAAGCGGAGCGCGGTTCTTTGTCGATAACAAATGCCTGCGTTTCCCGGTCTCGCCGGCCGCACAAAGTATTCCCCGCTATGAGCTTGATGCTGCGTTGTTTGAAACAGCACAGCGCGCAGGCGCAACGACACGTGAGGGAGTAACAGTCCACAATGTGCAGCGAGAAAAAACTTTTCAGATAGCGACTTCAGAAAACTCGTTCACGGCCAAGGCAGTGGTCAATGCCACGGGCCGGTGGTCAAAGCTGAGACAATTTGATGTCGCCGGAAAAAAGAAATGGCTGGGGCTGAAGGCGCATTTTACAGAACAATCACCGGCTCCCTCGGTGGATCTCTATTTCTTTCCGGGCGGCTATTGTGGAGTTACGCCCGTGGACACAAATGCAGTGAACGCCTGCGCCATGGTGCGCGCAGATGTAGCCCGATCATTGGATGGGGTTTTTGCCAAAGAACCTGAGCTATGGCGTCGCAGCCGAAGCTGGAAATCGCTGTTCCCTCCTGTTACTACGTCTCCGTTGTATTTTCAAGAACCAGAAACTGAGTCTGCGGGAATGATGCTGGCAGGTGATGCTGCAGGATTTATTGATCCCTTCGCAGGTGACGGCATCTCTCTGGCGTTGCAGAGCGGAGTTCTTGCGGCTGAAACAATAGTTCCCTTTATTGCCGGCAAATACTCATGGGAGCAGGCGCTGCTGGAGTATCGCTTTGCTTATAAGAAACGATTTGCCCCGGCCTTCCGCAATGCTGCGCGCCTGCGCAATGCCTTCGCTGCGCCTAAATGGCTGCGAAACGCAGCCTTTGCTTTGGCGAGCATGCCGGGCGTGGGCCAAATGATGCTGCGCGCCACACGGGCGAGATAAGATCTAAGCTCGGTGAGATCCATCATCCTGTAGGCCGCGTTACGCTAGTGCGGAGCTGACGTCGCCCTGGCTCTGCGTAAAATGCGCCGTGCCATCGCCAGCAGGTCGGCAACTTCAAAGGGCTTGACCAAGCAGAGAAGCTTGGTGGCATCCACAAAAACGCGAACGCTGGGATCGGAAACGTTAGAGAGCACCAGCACCGTTCTTGATACCAGTTCAGTGCGGCTCTGCTCAATCCAGTGGAAAACATCTTCGCTCGATAACGTTCCCGGTATTTTGCTATCGAGCAGAACGATGTCGAAATCCTCTTTTTGGAGAAACTCTATAGCTCCAATGCCGGAAGTTGCCGTAACTACTTTCAATCCGGCAGAGGTCAGCACTTCGCGCTCAAAATCGAGCACGGCTTCTTCATCGTCAACCAGCAGAACAGATCCTTCCAGCCGCGATTCTCGCCGCGCAACAATACGATCGTTTTCTGTAACAGGCTTTTCCCCGGCAGCCGCAGGCAAGCGTACCTGCAACAGAGCGCCGCCGGAAGGATGGTTCTGTGCTGAAATTTCGCCGCCATGCTCTTGAACAATTCCATAACAGATACTCAGCCCCAGACCAGTTCCCTTGCCCACGCTCTTTGTTGTATAGAAAGGATCAAAGACATGTTTGGTGTCGAAAATACCGGGGCCGGAATCATGGAACGAAGTAACCACATGGCCATTGTCAGTAAAGACGCGAATTCGCAGCCGGCCACCGCGCCCGCCATCGAGCATTGCATCGGCGGCGTTATTGATGATGTTGAGATAGACCTGCTCAAGCTGGTGCGGATCAGCTACTACTGAAGGCAACACCGGCTCAAAATCGCGCTCAACCGTGATGTTATTCACCTTCAAATCGTAGTCGCGCAGCGCGATGGTATCTTCCAATACGCTGCGCAGGTCAATGTGCAACCGTTGCGGAGTATGCTGCCGGGCAAATGAAAGCAGGTTCTGCACGATTCTTTGCGTGCGCTGCGCCTGCTTGCGCAGCTTGAGAATAAATTCTTCAATTCGCGCATCCAGCTTTTCAGCTTCAAGAAGCTGGGTATAACCAAGAATGGCCGTCAGAGGATTGTTCAGCTCATGGGCCACGCCTGAGATCAACCGGCCGACTGCAGACATCTTTTCGCTCTGTAGCAGTTGTTCCTGGGTACGGCGCAGGTCGTCATAAGCCTTGCGAGTTTCGTTATAGAGTTGGGCTTTCTCAATGGTGGTGGCAAGCTGGCGGCTTACCGCCACCATCACGCCTTCTTCAGAGCGAGTGAAGTCCCTGGGGACACGGCTGCTGGTGGCAAGCACGCCAAGGATTTTTTCCTTGCGCCAGAGCACCACCCACAGCCAGGATTTAAGTCCCTCCAGATCCACGCCTCTTTGCAATATGTCCGGCAAGCGCGATAGGTAGGCAGGATCGATGATCTCTGTATGCTCGCGTTTAACGGTCGCAATGAAGTCCGGGGGCATCATCAACTTTTCGCTTTCAATGGCCCACGCGCTCCGGTGCCCGTAAGAAGACTTCTTCACCAGCGTGTTGCTCTCTTCATCAAACAGATAGACGGCGGCGGTATCAGTGGAAAACAGTTCCACCATCTGCAGCATAATGAGTTGCAGAATTTCGTCCAGATCAAACGACTGGTTAAAGGTGACGGCAATATTGTTCAGTACGTATAGTTCGCGGTTGCGGCGGCGGATTTCATCTTCCGCCCGCTTCATCTCCGTCACATCAAGTACCACGCCCTGGTAGCGCTCAATCTTGCCGCTGGGACCGCGGGTAGCAAAACTGCTCTCAATTACATGGATCTTCCGCCCATCTTTGCAGCGCAAAACAATCTCAAAATTTCTGACGAATCCCTGCCGTCCAATCTCTCTGAGGAATTTTTTGCGATCTTCCAGATCGACGTAGAGCGTCTGGGCCACATTCAGCTTGAGGATTTCTTCTTTGCTGCCATAGCCGAGCATGCGCACGAATGCATCATTGCAATCCAGGATCTTTCCATCGGGCGTTGAAGCAAAAACGCCTTCATGCATGTGATTAAAGAGCGAGGTAAAGCGTTCTTCCGCGGCCTTGGCTTCCGTAATGTCCTTGATCACGTGCAGAGTGCCGCCGCGAGTATGGTCGCCAAGCGTGTAGGCTGAAGTGGAAACTACGGAATAGCCGCCAAAGCATGGGTCTTCTTCTCCAGCGCAGTCGGCGTGTGCACAATAAGGGCAGCCTTTCCAGTTGAGGCCGGCTCCGGGCAGGACTTCCTCACAAGAATGCTGGACTACGTCCTCTCGCAAACGCTGCAAGCGATCCAGCAAGGCGCGGTTCGCGCGAAGAATGCTGAATTCCAAGTCATGCACCAAAATGCAATCCGGAATGGAATCAAAGGTATTCGCCCACTCATTGCGCGATTGCACTACCTGCTGCAAGAGCAAGCGGTTCTCTGCAGCCAGGCCAAGCTGCTTGGCTGCCGCTTTCAGGAATTTCTTTTCCCGATCGGTATAAGCGCGAAAGCCCGGAACGCCCAAAACAAACATGCCTACGCGCGAGCTCTTGCCTTCAACCGGAACCAGCAAGAGATGGTGGAGCCCTTCATCCACAATGGCCTGGCCAAGTCCCAATGGTGATTCTGCAGCGCGCAGAACATATACCTTGCTCTCGCGCAAGGCAAAGCCGCTCACGCTATTGTTTGCTTCAATCGTGGCAATTTTGTGGACGAAGTTTTCGCTTAGTCCGCGCTGGGCAGCAAGCACCAGCTTATCTCCTTGCAGGATGCGGAACCAGGCAGCCTTGGCGCGAGTGACTTTCCGCAGCTCATCCAGAACATTGCTGACGGTTGGGTCAAAATCACGCGAGTCGGAAATCTGGTGCGTGATCGTATTCAGGGCATCCAGCCGCTGGATTTGGACCCTTGAATCTTCGAGCACAATTGTCATCATGCCGATGCCAAGAAGCAGGTCCAACAGAATGTCATAGCCCACAATTGAGTGGCTGGTTCCCACCAGTTCCGCGTGCAGCAGCAGAAGCATGGCAGCCAGCAGCCACCGCCCTACAGACCTTCGCCCCCACGCAAAGCGAGCAAGCTGAGTGGAAGCCGCAATCTTAACCACCCAGCACAGACCTAAACTGAGGACAAGCAAAAAGGAATGCGATGGTTCCAGCGTGTATGCCAGCCCAAAAAGAAGAGCGGCAGCCAGCACCGCTGACGGCCAGAGCAGCTTCTTTTGCGAAACATATAAAAAAATCGACGTAGAAAACAGCCCTACAGCGAGCACAAAAAAGGCGTAGCCTAAAGCAGCCCATAAGCCTAATGACCCGCGGCCCAAATTCACGGTTACGGCGATTTTGGAGAGGGTAAGGCAGGTCCAGCCCGCGATCCAGGGCACCAGGTACTTTTCGCGGAAACTGCTGTATAAAAGTACTGCTCCAGCCAGAAGGATGAGCAGTGTCGACATTTCCGCCAAAAAAGCCGATTGGAGGCTAAATTCCATGTTCAACAATTCACAGGAGTTCTAAACAGTGCGGGGGACTCCTATATACCATGAAATCCCTGACTTGGCAGTGTTTTTTCTCCTTATAAGCGTTGTATTTCCGGGCACTCTGGGTTAAATTAAAGCTCCCCCCGAAAAGGTAACCTTTTTCCCGATGGCTACAGAGCGCATTCTGGTTGTTGATGACGAAGAGCCTATCCGAGAGATTATCTCGTCCATGCTCAATGCGGCTGGGTATAAGACCCGCCAAGCCTCGTCTGGCATGGAAGCGCTGGCTATTCTCAATTCTACCGGCGAATTTGAATTGATGCTTTCAGACCTGATGATGGCGGAGCTGGATGGCATCGCCCTGCTGGAGCGTTCTAAGGAAAAATACCCAGACATGCCGGTGATCATGGTCACCGCCGTGCATGATATTTCTGTTGCCCTCGCCGCCATTCGCAATGGGGCTTACGATTATCTGCTTAAGCCATTTGAACGTGAGCAGCTTCTGGCCATGGTTCGCCGTGCCTTGGAACACCGGCGTTTAAAACTGGAAAACCGGGCCTACCAATCGAATCTTGAATCGCTGGTTGCCGCCCGCACTGAGCAGCTTCGTCAGGCCATGACTGATCTGGAGCGCTCTTATGACATCACCCTGGAAGCGCTGGGCGATGCTCTTGACCTGAAAGATGCGGAAACTGAGGGCCACTCCAAACGCGTCACTGCGTTCACCATCGCTATCGCTCGCGCCATGGGACTTTCGCAAGACAAGATTCGCGTGATTGCGCGCGGGGCCTTCCTGCATGACATCGGCAAGATGGCCATTCCAGACGCGATCCTGCGCAAGCCTGGCGCACTGACCGAGGCTGAGACAGAGATCATGCGAGAGCACTGTTTCCGCGGCTACCAGATGCTCAAGAAAATACCCTTCCTCTCGGAAGCTTCAGAGATCGTGTATGCCCATCAGGAGCGCTTTGACGGCACCGGTTATCCGCGGGGCCTGAGCGGAAAAGATATTCCCATGGGCGCCAGGATCTTTTCTGTGGCAGATACCCTTGATGCTATTACTTCAGACCGTCCTTATCGCGCCGCGCAGACAATTCAGGTAGCGCGCGAGGAAGTAGAGCGCTTTTCCGGCCGCCAATTTGATCCTGAAGTGGTGCGCGTTTTCCTGGAAATGCCGGACACCATTTGGGAAGATCTGCGCAAAGAGATCAACTCACAGATGAATCGCTTTACCTATCCCAGCAAGCCTGTAGCAATTATGGCCGCCGCGACGTCAGGCAGGATCAATTAAGTCCAGCAGGGCTGAAATTTTTCTCCAAACCTAATAGAATCACAGCTCTTAAAGGAAAGGTGTTCTCTTATGGCTGTGCTTACTGATGCGGAAATCCAGCAGGCGCTTGGTTCTCTGCAGGGCTGGCAGCGGAATGGAATGGCGATTCAGCGTGTCTTCCGCTTTCCTGACTTCAAAGCGGCAATGCAGTTTGTAAACAAAGTGGCGGACGCCGCTGAACAGGCAAACCATCACCCTGACATCGATATCCGCTATAACACGATCACGATGGCCCTGGTGTCACATGATTCGGGGGGGATAACACAGCGCGATGTCCGAATGGCAGGGGTAATCGACAAAATCGCGGGATGAGTTAACTGGCCTGTGGATCTTCCAGCGCTTCGCTCAGATGGTCCAGGTTGCGCTGAATCATCTCCAGTTGCTCTTCACAGAACCTGTTAAATTCGCCCAGCGGATCGCCATGTTCCAAGATGTGGTCAAAAACGCGGCGTACACGTTCGCGGCCTTTCTCGCTGGCAAAGAGCAATCCCAGGCCGCTCAACCCTAGTACGGTTACAGGCAAAAACCAGTTTTTCATCTTATCTTCCCTTCAGGGGAAAACAGTACTTACACTCAATATGATGCTTCAAAACAGCCTGAAATAAAACCTTTGGCCAGTTACTTTGGTAATGTCCGGTTTCCCGCCGAAACTTGAATGCAAAAAATGTGTTTTCTCTTTAGCAGCTTTTTTGGAGGCGACGAGCATCTCACCTCCCAAGCATTTCTACATTTTTTTGAGGTATACCGCCATGAAGGCAAAGTGCGCAGCCTCCATTTGTGCTGTGGCCCTGGCGTTAGCTCTGGGTGCAATGGCCCAAGATAACGGCAACGGCGACAGCAGCCAGCACGACCAGTCTCCTGTTCTCAAGACCCGTCCTCACGACGATAGCAACAATCCCCCACCTCAGCTTCCTCCCACAAGTGGACAGAGTCCATACGCCGGACAGCAGCCTTATGCCTTGGCTCCTAACGTGATCCCTGAAGGCACGCGCTTCATCATCAAGCTCAAAGACACGCTGGACACCAGAAAAATGGAAGAAGGCAAGCACTTTTTTAAAGCTGAGCTTCGGGAAGATTTGGTGACGCCAAGCGGACTCATTATCCCCAAGGGCCGCACCATCAAAGCCCACGTTGGGCGATTTGAGCATGGATATACAGGGGCCAAGATGCAGCTTGCCCTGGATGAGATTGAGACTCGCAAAGGATGGGTTCCGCTGATTGGAACTGTTACGGGCGTTCCCGGCGATGGCTCAATCAAAGCGACCGGTGAAGAAGGTGAGATTTATCGCAAAGGGCCGGACAAGAAAAAGGTCCTTACCAATGCTGCTATCGGTGCTGCCGTTGGAGCAGTAACAGGCTCAACTGTCGCAGGAGGCAAGGGTGCCGCTATTGGGGCAGCAGCTGGCGCAGGAATTGGAGGCGGCAGCAGCTTCCTGCTTAAAGGCAGCGATATGAAGTTAGACAAAGGCACACAGCTGGAAGTCAGGTTAGATCGCGACCTGACTGTTCCCGTCCATTAAGCTTTCTTCACAAAAGGCCACAAGCCAGCAACCAGAGCAGCAGGTTCCTTGTGGCCTTTTTTATTAGCTGCCTGCGATGCTTGTACTGAACCAAGAATGCCAACCCTATTCCCGGTAAATCTTTGATCTTAGTAATCCTTCTTCTGCAAAGATTGTTTAAGATTTATCTGTAGCGAGTTTTCTACCCAGAAATTGTGTTTACTAGAGATATGGTGAATGCGCCCACACGCCGCGCTGGAGAAGCAGGCAGCCGCTTTGGCTGGTTCATGCTTGCCGTCATCGTATTTTTGGTTTTGCTGTTGTGGTACTTCCAGGGCCATCAGGATTCAATACCTATATCCAAACCGGCAGGCATTCTGCACGCAGTTTGATTTGCCCTTTTTGTTTACGCCAGCTACACTCACCTGTTTTCCATAGTCACGTCTAAAAGAGTTCACGTCCAATCCAGCGGGGAGTGCCACTTATGCTGCGTCGCATCTCGTTTGCTCTAACTGCGTCAATGATTCTTTTTTCTCTGTGCGCCATGGCGCAGCAAAAAAACCGTCCCGCGCCAACGCCGGCTGCTAGTCCGGTAGAGCAAGCTAAACCCGCCGCATCGGCTGCGGCAGATGGCAAAAAAGATACGGAGCAGCCGCCAGTTATCACGCACCATGAAATCCATGTAGGCGGCAAGTCGCTCCATTACACGGCAACCACCGGCATGATGCCACTTAGGAACAACGATACCGGCGAGGTGGAAGCGCACATTTTCTATGTTGCTTACACGCTGGATGGCCAATCGCCTGAGCATCGCCCGCTTACGTTTTCATTTAATGGCGGGCCCGGTTCAGCTTCTGTATGGCTGCACATGGGCGCAATCGGCCCCAAGCGCGTGCCCATGCAGCCCAATGGCATGATGCCTCCGCCTCCCTACCACCTCATTGATAACGAGCAAACCTGGCTCGATCAGACTGACCTTGTCTTTATTGATCCTGTGGGCACCGGCTACAGCCGCGCCGTGAAGCGTGACGAGACCAAAAAGTTTATCGGCTTGCGTAATGACATTGCCTCTGTAGGTGAGTTCATTCGTCTTTATCTTGGACGTTATGAACGCTGGTCATCGCCGCTCTTTATGGTGGGCGAAAGCTATGGCACCACGCGCGCCGCTGGACTCTCCGGTTATCTGGTGGAGCACGGCATCGCATTCAACGGCATCATGCTGATCTCCAGCATTCTGAATTTCCAGACGACGGACGAATCTCCCGGCAACGATCTGCCTTATATCCTTTTTCTGCCGACCTACTCATCCGCCGCTTGGTATCACAAGAAGCTAGCGCCTGAATATGAGCAGAATTTTGAAAAGCTGCGCGCTGAAGTGGAGCAGTGGGCTGCCGGTCCTTACGCTGACGCACTGGCCAAAGGAGATCGCCTCACACCACAGGAGCGACAGGACGTTATCGACCACCTGGCACGCTATACGGGACTGAGCAAAACTTATATCGACGAAAGCAACCTGCGTATTGAAGAATCGCACTTCACCAAAGAGCTGTTGCGCGACCAGAAGCTGACGATTGGCCGGCTTGATAGCAGGTTCACCGGCACTTCAAGCTCCGCGGTTGGGGAAGAGGCCAGCTTTGACCCCAGCATGAGCGCGATTCGGCCGCCCTACACCGCCATGTTCAATCAGTATGTCCGCAGCGAGCTTGGATACAAGTCAGATCTGGAGTATTACATTCTGGGCGGTGGTTTCCGCTTTGACGAATGGGACTGGGGCGTTCAGTTCGGCGGCTTCCCTGATACGGCCCGCTCGCTGAAAGATGCTTTTGACAAGAACCCATTTATGAAGCTCTTTGTGGGCTCCGGATATTTCGATCTGGCCACGCCGTACTTTGCCACGCAATACACGCTGAACCACATGAATCTTAATCAGGCGCAGCATGAACGCGTGACCCTTGGTTATTACGGCGCAGGACACATGATGTATATCCAGGATTCATCGCTGGCGGAGTTGAAGAAAGACGTTTCCGCGTTTATCGCCAATGCGCTGAAGTAAGCGGCCTTAGCTTTCGATAATCCCTGATCCCGCCGAATTATTTCTAACGTCATTTGCTTTTTATTCTCTATGCGTGTTATATTCGCCTTCTCATGTCGGGCGCACCTCAAGCCACGGAACAGGTCAATTGGCTCTTTCTGGACATGAATTCCTACTTCGCTTCGGTAGAGCAGCAGGTCCAGCCCCATCTTCGCGGGAAGCCGACGGCCGTGGTCACAGTTGATGCAGAATCCACGGTCTGCATCGCTGCCAGCTATGAGGCCAAGGCGTTCGGCGTTAGCACCGGCACCTCCTTGGGCGAAGCACGGAAGAAATGTCCTGACCTGAACGTGGTTGTCGCCCGGCATGAGCTTTACGTGGATTATCACAACCAAATTAAAGAGGCCGTTGAAAAAAACTGTCTGCATGTTTCAAAGATCATCTCTATTGACGAGATGGAGTGCCGCCTGAGCGGACGCGATATGCAACTACACAACGCATTGGCCCTGGCAAAGCAGGTAAAGCAAACAATCCGCTCGGTGGGCGAGACGCTGCGCTGCTCTGTTGGCTTGGCGCCGAACCGCTTTTTGGCCAAGGTCGCTACCAACCTGCAAAAGCCGGACGGGCTGGTCACCATCACTCCCAGCCAGCTTCCGCAGATTCTTTTCTCTCTCAAGCCGCGAGACCTGCCCGGAATTGGCCATCAGATGGAGCAGCGCCTGCTTAAGCGCGGGATTACCACGGTGGAACAGCTCTGGCAGCTCGATATGGACCAGATGACCGAGCTGTGGGGTGGCGTGCTGGGCACGCGCTTCTGGCTGAAGTTGCGCGGTATCGATTTCGATGAACGAGAGTCAGGCAATCGCAGCATCAGCCATCAACACGTATTGCCGCCTGAGCTGCGGACGCGCGAGCAAGCATGTGCGGTAGGCAAAAAGCTGTTGCATAAAGCAGCAGTCCGTCTCCGCCAGAACAAGCTTTGGGCCAGCGGCATGGCTATCTTTGTCATGTTTTCCAAGAAGCACGCGCAAGAGGACGATCCAAGCGGTTATTGGCTGCATTATGGCCGTCCGGTGTGGGAAGCCAGCCTGCGATTCCCTTCCTGCCAGGACACCATGACCCTGATCAATGTCTTTCAGGATGCATGGAAAGAATGTCCTGAGTTCAGGCCGGTGATGGTAAGCGTTGCCTTGGTGGACCTGGTTCAGGAAAACATGCGCAACTTGACACTCTTCGATGAGATGTATGGAGCAGGAAAATTTGACCGCGTAGCCGAAGTGATGGACTCCATCAATGCAAAATACGGCTCCACAACTTTATATCTGGGAGGGATTCACAAAGTTCGCGAGTCTGCGCCGCCCCGAATCGCCTTTAAGAGCATTCCAGATATGAATTTGAAGTAGCGATGCTGACAACAAAGTAAATGAGCATTTCTCAATCCTCCGCTGCAGGCGCGGCGCTATGGGCGTGGAGACCCTGCCTCGATGAAAAGCCATGCAGACAAAATCAAGCACACTGTAACCACGATTGAAAAAACAATAGGCACGGTAAAAAGGTATCTCCAACTCACAATCGTGATCGCCACAAAGCAAAGGGCAAACGACAATGTAATGCCGCGCATGCGCGCCAAAGTCTCCGCCGGGAGCCCGCCTAGTTGCCACGCCAGTACTGCCGAGAATAGAAAAACACTCCGATAGAAAATCCGGTGCCAACAAAAAAGTCCCAATACGTTCGGCTGAACCCCTGCACGCTAAAGTGAATTGACCGCATAGAGCCAAGAAGCGAGTCAATACCCCATGTGGGGTCAGACTGGCGAAATCCAAACGTGTGTCCTGCAGCAAACAGCAGCAGAATGACGGCAGCGACTCGATAAAAGATAGACGCTTTCATCCCTTGCCTCCCGGAGATCACGGCAGCGCATACTTTATCAGCTGCCGCGCAGGTTCAAACTAGATTTACTTAATCCTTGTCCTTGGATTTGACGGGATGGGACGGATTAGGACACTATCAGAAGCCTGCCTGCCAGGCGCTTTCAAGGTTTGCTATAATAAGTTCTCTTCTCCTCGTTTCGAAAAAGCCCCTATCGATGGTGTTGCAAGCGTCCAATGGGGTATTTAAGACCAGAGCGGAAGTGGTGGAACTGGCAGACACACCATCTTGAGGGGGTGGCGCCGAAAGGCGTGGGGGTTCAAATCCCCCCTTCCGCACCAGAATTTTGTAAGACCGATTTTTGAAAGGATGTTGAAAACAGAATGCTGATTGGTTTTCTTACGCTGATTCATGTTGTTGTTTGTCTGATTCTGATTGTGGTGGTGTTGCTGCAGCATGGCAAGAGCGCCGATATTGCCGCTACTTTTGGCGGCATGGGCAGTCAGACTGCCTTTGGCCCGCGAGGCACGGCAACCGTGTTTTCCCGTGTGACCACCTGGTGCGCCGTTATTTTTATGATCACCTCAATGGCCCTTACCTATCTCGCAAGCCATCGCGGCGGATCGTCAGTCATGGATACTGTGCAAACTCCGGCCAGCCCGAAGAAATAATCTTTGCTGCTTAAAGTTTCTGGGCCGTCTGCGGACGGCCCTTTTATTGCATTCAAGCCTCCCATAACCATCTTGCAGTTTCCACGTGTTCCTTTGAAGTCTTGCTGTCATCGGAAACCCAGGCCAGCGTTTGGCCCAGGGCCCACAGGCGGGCGCGTTCACGATTAAGGTTCAGCGCGCTTGTGAGCCTATCTAACCGAGAGATGACGTCCGCGCGACTGTGTCCGAAATCGTAGTCACGGATGATTGGCGCCAGCGAGAACTCTCTTTCTCCAATCAACGGCTTGGGATCGATCACAAGCCGTGGTTCGCGCGTGGCCCGTAGAACGTTGTCGCCATGCAGATCCTGATGCACCAAAACCTGCTCACCTTGCGTGCCGCAAAGCCTGTCAGTGCTTCCAGCGCGGCTCCTAGCAACGCAGTCTCAAACGGACGGCCGGCACGCTCCCAGACCAACGGCAATTCGGCAAGCCACACGGACGCTTCATCCATAAGCGGTTTGAAGGGCTTCCCTGCTCTCACCCAAAGCCTCGGCAAAGTTTCGATGAAAACCCTGAGCGCCTCCTCAGCTCCGGTGCGTGAAAGATGGTTGCCTGGCTCGCACCGCTC
>DASRDW010000314.1:0-15736 GCA_035652415.1 Candidatus Angelobacter sp.
TAGCTGACGCCTTTCATTCCCGGATGCACATCATCTACTTTCATGATCTGCGTCTGGAGAGGGGCCTGCTTGGCGGTTTGGCTGGTGGTGGAAGTCTCTCCCCCGCTTGGTGCAGCGCTTACTAGTTGAGAGGCTTGGACTTCTGCCTCATCGGGCGCTGTGCGAGCTTGTTGGGGAGCCTGGGCTTGGGCAAAGCCCAAAAAGACAAAGACGAAGAGGGCGAACAACGAAACGATGGCTTTTTTCATACTGCGGACCAGGTTTAGCAAATACAATGACACGAACCCGCTTTCTGAAGGCGGATGAAAAAGCCACGGTAAAGCTGAGTTCGTGCATCTATACTAATGTACAAATTCATAAAAAGGCAGTCAGAAATGCTCTTAATACATTCAGCTTCACTGAAATTGATTTCTAGGGTAAACGCCTGCTGCCGCTTGGTTTTAGTAGCGATTTTGGCGGGCGTTTTGTGGTTGGGGGAGCCTGCCGCACACGCTCAGAGCCAGCAGCCGCAGCCTTCGCCCACGCCTGCGGCTGGCAATCAGCAGCAACAGCCTTCGCCCACTGCGGCTGGCAATCAACAGCAACAGCCTTCGCCCACGCCTGCGGCTGGCAATCAGCAACAGCCTTCTAATGCTCCAGCCGAAGCAGGCGGTCCGGAGGGAGATATAGGCCCCATCGCGGTGCCCAAGAAACCGGACGAGCCTCCTAAGAAAGAAGAAGCACCTCCGCATCCCAAAAAAGTTGACGGGCTGGACAATTTTTCCATGCACGTCAATTCGCAGTTAGTCACGCTGGACGTAGGTGTAATGACCAAAGATGGCATGTTTATCCCCGGCCTAAAAAAAGATTACTTCCGCGTTCTGGAAGACAACGTTCCCCAGACCATTTCTTCTTTTAGCCAGATTCAGGCGCCTATCACTGCGGTAATGCTGGTGGAGTTCTCCAACAATCAATACTTTTACAGTTTTCAGATTGACTCCATCAAGTCGGCATGGGTCTTTTCCCAGACGCTGAAAAAAGACGATTGGATCGCGATGATTTCCTATGATCTGAAGTCGCACATCATACAAGATTTCACACAGGACAAGCGGGCGATTCAGGGCGCAGTGACCAGCCTGGAGCCGGGCTTCGCCATGAGCCAGGAAACCAATCTTTTTGACGCGTTATATGACACTCTTGATCGCCTGGAAGGAGTGGAAGGCCGCAAGTACATCATTCTTATCACCAGTGGACGTGACAGCTTCAGCAAGCACACCCTGGACCAGACGCTTAAGAAGGTGCAGGCCACCAGGGACGTTGCTATCTATGTGGTAGCTACTGGCAAAGCCTTGCTGGAATACGCCCAAACGCACGGTATGATGCGCTATCTCTGCCAGATCACGGAATTCAACTGCGAGATGACTTTTCTGCAGGGCGACAACCAGATGAAAGCAATCGCCAAGATGACCGGCGGAAAATTCTACGAGCCTATGTTTGATGGGCAATTAAAAGAGATTTACGCCGATATCTCTCAGACCATCAGGAACCAATACGCCATTGCCTACCATCCCACCAACTCTGCCATGGATGGAACGTTCCGCAAGATCAAGGTAGAGCTGGTAGATGCAAACGGACATCCGTTGAAGATGAAAGATGAAAAGGGCAAAGATATTAAATACCAGATTGTTGCCCGCGACGGATATAAAGCCAAGCAGCAAGTGGAATGAAGCTCTTCACCCCGAAGCGGAGCAAGGGATCGCTATTACAAGAGTTGCAGCCGCGAATTTACGCGAACGAACACGAATCTGATCAAAATGAATTCCAGATTCGCGTATTTCGCGTGCATTCGCGGCTACCTTATTGATAGGGTTCCCTCGCTGCGCTCGGGATTGTAGAAAAAACTAGTGGAAATAATGCTGCAAGAAAGCCAGCAAGCCCACGCCAATAAAGACCACCAGCGCAATACGTACGCCCGGCTCTTTGTTCACTTCCGGTATCAGGTCAGAAGCTGCAACGTAAAGCGTGACCCCCGCAGAGAGCGGCAGCGCCGATGCAATAGAACGGGTAAAGACGGTAATGGTAAGCACGCCACACACGGTCGCCAGACCAAGAGCCGCGGAGGCCAGCCACGCCGCTCTCCTGCTGCTGCCGCCGGCCAGCATTACAGAAGACGCGGTGAAGCCTTCTGGAACTTTGTGCAGTATAACTGCCAGAAAAATGATCCAACCCAGCCAGCCGGAGATCAGGAAGCCGGACGCGATTGCGATGCCGTCAAAGAATGTGTGGATGATCAATCCAAAAAGCACGGAGTAGCTTTTGCGCCGGCCGGAAAATTGCTCCGAATGCGTCTCTTCACCAAAATGGAAATGGCCGGTGATGGTGTGCTCAAAAAAATGGACGATGAAATATCCCACCAGCAGAAGCAGCGGCGCTTTAGAGCCGGCCAGTTCAATGCTCTCCGGCAACATTTCCAGGAATGCCGTGCCCAGCATAAAGCCTGCACCCAGCGCAACAAAGTAGCGCAGGTAGCGGCGCTCCCAATCTTTCTGGACAATGACGGCTCCGCCCAGGCCATTGGCCAGGGCGGCGGTGATTCCCAACAGAATGCTTGTAGTAATGGGGCCCATTATGGGACTAATCAGAATAGCAGAATTGCATAGAGAACTTTACGTGGAAACCCAGTCAAGAAATTGTTGGCCGTGAAGCAGTTTGTTAACTGAGGTCATCGCCGCGCAACGAACGTCTGCTAAGCGATGAACATCTGCGTAAAGATCGGTTCCAATTTGGCATTCACTCTGGCTCTGTTGACATGAACAATGACATCACAACGGTTCTTCAGAGCTATAATCGCCATGCCCAGGTCATATGGAAGCAGGCTGAATCTTTTTAAAAGGCGGATCCTATGACTGAACAGAATAATAGAGTTCTTGCTCGCACCGGCGCACGCAACCTAACGCAAGCAGAACTGGCAGAAGTGGGCTGCGGCAGTTTTTCAACACCGGGGATCATCACCGAACTGGTTACCAATTTCGGAAAAGACTTCTCCATTGATCATGTGGCAAGTTAGTAACACCCACCATGAATACTCCCCGGCCATAAAGGCCGGGGTTTTCTATGCCAATACTGCTCAGGCCTATTAAATGTGTGTAGCTCCGTTTGAAGTGTCTTAAATCATGTGTTGCTCGCAAACAACGATCCGTTCCAAATTGGCATTACTGCAATCCCAATTAACATTCCGGCAACTCTTCGCAGCAATTCTGCGGAGCTATAATTTTTGTTAGCCCAGGTCATTTGGAGCGGCTGAATCTTTTTTTGAAAGGCGGACCTTATGACCGAACAGAATAATAGAGTTCTAGTTCGTAGGGGTGCACGTACCCTCACGCAAACGGAAATGACAGAAGTGCGCGGTGGCTATTCAACCCCGATTCTCTTCACCGAGCAACTCACCAATCTCGGAGGACCCGCAGTAGACCGTTACCCTGACGAGAGAGCAGCTTAACAAAACCGCAATTAAAATTTCCCCCGGCCAATTCAAGGCCGGGGTTTTTCATGGCGTTTTTCATGGCGCATTCAGGCTTTGAATTCACAAAGAAAATTTTCTATAAAGCTTGACAAACATACCGACTGGTCTGTACTATTCGATTATGGCGCACGCGACCACAGTCAAAAACCCGGAAGCCACCCGACGCAAGATCCTGATGGCGGCCTTTACGGAGTTCTATAAACACGGTTTTCAGGGTGGCAGCTTGAATCACATTGTTGAGATGGCTGGGACCACCAAGGGCGCTCTGTTTCATCACTTTGCCGGCAAGCAGGAGTTGGGTTATGCGGTGGTTGACGAAATCATTGGCCCGCTGCTCAGGCAGCGCTGGCTTGATCCGCTGGTGAACTCCACTGATCCCATTGCCGATATGAAGCGCTCCTTCCGGCAATACGTGTGCGAGGACATCGAGAGCGGTCACTTTACCCAGGGGTGTCCGCTGAACAATTTGGCCCAGGAGATGTCGCCGCTCGACGAAGGTTTCCGCAAGCGCATTGACAAGTTCTATGCGGCTTGGCGCAAGTGCTATGCTGACGCGCTCACGCAGGGCATGAAGGCGGGCAAGGTCCGGAAGAACGTAACGCCTGCCGAGGCGGCCGCGTTGGTAGTTGCTTCACAGATGGGAATCTGGGGAACAGGAAAGAGCTCGCGAAACCGTGAGTTGATGGTGCAGGCCGGAGAAGCCGTTTGTGGATATCTGGATAGCCTAAAACCATAAAATTTTTTGCGCGAGAAGATACCGACTGGTTGGTTTTTAACAAATTGCTAGTTAGCCGTCGGAATGAAAACAATAGTGAAGTGAAGGGAAGGAAGACTAATGATGAACACCAGAAAAGCAATTATTGAATCGACGGAATTGGAAATGACCATCACCCGCACTCTGAATGCTCCTCGCAGCCTCGTCTTTAGCGCCTGGACTGAGTCTGAGCACTTGGAGCATTGGCAAAACGCCCCCAATGGCTTTACCGTGCCCACCCACGAAGTAGATTTTCGCGTCGGCGGAGCTTATCACATCTGCATGCGCTCACCTGAAGGAACCGATCATTGGCTGCAAGGAACCTATCGCGCAATCAAAAAGCCCGAGCGGCTGGTCTTTACCCATACCTGGCTTGACGCGCAAGGCAAGCCAGGCAAGGAAACGCTAGTGACGATCACCTTTGCCGACCATGGCAAGCAGACCGAGCTCACTTTGCACCAGAGCGGTTTTCAGTTCGTTGCGGAGCGCGACGATCATGTCGACGGTTGGAATAGTTCAATTGACCGTTTCGTCGAATATCTGGCAACGCTGTAATTTTGGGATCACGTACTTTGTAAATCGAAGTCGAACTAGTTATTGCGCAAAGCAAAATCAAACGGAGGAAACTCAATGCAATCAGCAACGCAAACTGCTTCTGCTTCCGGTGCACGCATCTGGACTGGACGCGTCTTGACCGCTCTTGCCCTGCTTTTTCTTCTCTTTGATAGCGGCATCAAGATCTTGAACCTTGCGCCTGCCGTCCAGGGCACGGTTGGTTTGGGATTTCAGCCGAGCGTGGTTGTTCCCATCGGCATAGTGCTGCTGGTTTGCGCCATTCTCTATATCATTCCGCGCACGGCGATTTTGGGCGCTGTACTGCTCACCGGCTATCTTGGCGGCGCGGTTGCTAGCCAAGTGCGTGCCGGCAATCCTTTGTTTTCCCATGTTCTCTTCCCGGTCTACTTTGCTTTTCTGGTCTGGGGCGGACTCTACCTGCGCGATGCCAGGCTTCGTGCGCTTGTTCCGTTACGGCGGAGTAATCAGCAGTAAAACGTTTTCATTGGATATCAAAAAATTCTAACTATAAAAACAAGGAGATTAAGTTATGCGATTCATGGTGATAGTGAAAGCCAGCAAAGATTCTGAAGCAGGTGTTCTGCCCAGCCCCAAACTGCTCACTGAGATGGGCAAGTACAATGAAGAACTTGCCAAAGCCGGTGTAATGCTCGCCGGTGAAGGGCTCCAGGCCAGCACGAAGGGAGCACGGGTCAGGTTCTCCGGATCAGACCGCACAATTATCAACGGGCCATTCGATCTGGCAAAAGATCTGATCGCCGGCTTCTGGATCTTTCAAGTGAAATCGAAAGAAGAAGCTATCGAATGGGCGAAGCGTATTCCCTTTACCGAAGGTGAAATTGAGATCCGCCAGGTATTTGAGGCGGAAGATTTTGGCCCGTCGCTCACTTCTGAAGTCAAGGAGCAGGAAGAGCGATTGCGGGCAAGCCTGCCTAAAGCAGTCAATTCATAATTCGGAATCACAAATCTTGAAATCAAAAGAAAAAGGAGTCACCATGCAAGGTTCAAGCACATATTTGAGCTTCAACGGAAACTGCCGCCAGGCCGTTGAGTTCTACAAGAAATGTCTCGGCGCTGAATTGGAAATCATGCTCTTCTCGCAAGCGCCATGCAATACTCCGCCGGAAGCAAAGGACAGGATCATGCATGCCCGGCTCACAAAAGGCCCGATTACGTTGATGGCCTCGGACAGCATGATTTCTGATCCGGTCCAGCAGGGCAACAACTTCCACATTGCAATCGCGTGTGACAGTATCCCCGAAGCGCAGAAGCTGTTCACTGCGTTCAGCGAAAACGGTAAAGTCATCCTGCCATTGCAAGACATGTTCTGGGGCGCTCACTTTGGCATGCTCACGGACCAGTTCGGCATCAACTGGATGTTCAGCGCTGAATTGCCCAAAAAATAATTGCCGGCATAATGAATCGCGCTCCGGTGTGGGCGCGATTCATGCTGTGCTTTCAAGGGACTGACAGGCAAGCCTAAGTGGATCATGAACAAGCACTTAGGCCGCGGACCATGGCAAAGTTGCAGGCCTTTTGGAGCCGTCCAGACTTTAGCTAAAGGCCCATGAGGGCCGATGGCTAACAGACGGGTTCGTTCCCCGATGCCGCTCTCGGTCGAGCAAATTATAATTATGCACCTAAGGCGAACAATTGTCAATATAAAAACGTAAATAAATCGCAATATCTTTAAGCTTGGAGAACCGGCTGGCCCCTGATTCTGCCGACCTCACCCAAGAAGAGCACCGCTCCAGGCCCGCGCAGGTGAAGATGCATATATATGAGGCTTCAGTCTCTTGGGTTTTCAAAAATTCTCCAAAAAACTCCCACCACAACAACTCTTGGTGAGCTGCCGGACAACCCCCGCTGAAAAGCAGCAGCATCTCACCTTAAAGTTCCAAAATTTTCTGTTCCCCAGAAAAAGAGTAACCGTTTATGTCTGTTGTTATTCGTCGTCTTGCCGGTTTGCTTTGTGTCACGCTAGCCTGTGTTGTTTCAGCCAATGCGCTTTCAAAAAATTACCCGCAACCCAAACCATATTTCGAACAGAACCTAGGTCAGACAGACAATCAGGTGAAATTTCTGCAGCACGGCCCGGATTACACGCTATTCCTTACTCCCAGCGGCACTGTACTAGAGCTGCAGCATAAGCAAGCCGCAATCATTCAGGAAGCAGTTGTGCGGATGAGCTGGGAAAATGCGGCCCCTCAAACCTTGATTGGGGATGGGTTACAGGCAGGCAAAGTAAATTACCTGGATCCGGAGAACAGTTCGCGCAACCTCACTGGCATACAAACGTATGCCCGGGTCATTTATAAAAATCTTTATCCCAATATTGACCTGGTGTATTACTCCGCGCAGGGCGAGCTGGAACATGACTTGATGGTCGCGCCCGGTGCCGATCCTTCCTCTATTGTGCTCCGGGTTGACGGCCCTGATTCCCTTGCGATAACAGTCGATGGAACGCTCACGGCAAAAATTGGGCAATTCCAGATTCATCAATTACCGCCCGTTGCCTATCAGACAATCAATGGCCAGCGCCGGCCTGTGTCTGTGCGCTACGCCTTGCTGGACCATTCCCGCATCGGCTTCCGCCTGGGCAACTATGATCGCCGCTATGCGCTCGTGATTGATCCCATACTGAGATATTCAACATTAATTGGTGGCGCAAGCGCTGTTGATTTTGATGGCAACGCCGCTGCGGCCACAACAACTGTTTCCGGCTTGGCTGTCGATAAGCAACTCAATGCATATATCGCCGGCACTACTACGGCAACAGACTATCCCACAACCACGGGGGCCTTCTCACGCAACGCCGGGACTGATTGCGAACGCGGAGCGCCTGCCTGCGCCAGCTCTTCAGGCTATGTTACTAAATTGAATCCTGACGGTTCCAGCCTGGTCTATTCCACATTCATCAATACTGCTTCTAACGGCGTAGGCATTGACGCACTGGCCGTTGACGCCTCAGGAAATACCTATTTCACCTCAACCAACGGCTGCTCTGATTGCGAGTCAGTTCCTGTTGTGCTTGATAAGCTCAATTCATCCGGGTCGGCATTGGTTTATACCTTCTTCTTCGGAGGTAACTGCCTGGGATTTTCACAGGGAAATGCAGTAGCAGTGAATGCAGCCGGTGAAGCGTATGTCGCAGGCCACACTAATGATACGTGCCTGCCCACTACTTCAGGCGCTTTTGAGCCGACAACTCCCAATGATGGCAATGGTGACAGCGGCTTTATTATGCGCGTTAACGCTGCTGGAACGGCCATTGTTGACGGCACTTACGTGAGCTCCACTACATTGCCATCCAACGGTGAAGAAGAGCGGGTCGTTGACCTGAAGCTTGACTCCGCCGGAAACGTGTATGTGACTGGCGTCACGAATTCGCCTTCAACATTTCCTCACTCTGCCAGTTTTGGCACGGGCGTTAAAGACCAATTCGGCAACGTGGATGCCGGCTTTGTAATGAAGCTGGATCCGGCTCTCTCGACTGCAAAATTTTCCACCATCCTGGGCGGAGCGCAGCCGGCCGGAATCGCGCTGGATTCCTCCAATGAGCCTTACCTTACCGGCTCTACCCGCAGTCCGGGATTCCCGACCACAGCTGGCAGCTTTCAAACCACTTTCAAAACAACCACCTGTTCATCCGGTGGTTCCACATTTCCATGTTCCCATGCTTTCATCACCAAATTTAATGCCACGGCTTCTGCTCTGGTCTTTTCCAGCTTTCTGCAAGGCTCAGGCAATGACGGTGCCAAATCCATCGGAGTTGATTCCAGCGGAAACGCGTATGTCACTGGCACCACTACATCCACGAATTTTCCAGTCACCAGTAGTGCATTCCAAAAAACAAATCCTGGCGGAACCTGTTCTACCGGACCGTGCAATTCAGGATTTGTCAGTATGATGGTCGCCAAGGGCTCGTATCTCTTCTATTCCACATATCTCGGCGGCTCCGGCGATAACGAACCGGTGAAGATATTCATTGATCCGGCATGGAATGCTTACGTGGCGGGCTCGACGAGTTCAAGTTCTTACCCGACCACCGCGGGAGCGTTTCAACGCACTCTTAGCGGCATGACGGATGCTTTTATTTCCAAGGTCATTATTGCCGCCGATCTGGGACTCAGCCGGACAGGGCCATCGACCGTAAAGCACGGCGCCAATTTAACCTACACTGTCCAATCCAATAACAACGGGCCAGATCCGGCATTTCAGGTGAAGGTCAACAGCAGAATTCCGGCAGGTACCACGTTTGTAAGTGCCAGCAGCAATGTTGGGACCTGCGCAAAACCGGCAGTAGGAGGCACTGGAACTGTTACCTGTTCCACTGGCACCTTGAATCCGCCGAACGTTTTGCAGATTACTGTAACCGTCCACGTAAATGCCGCCGCTGGAACTCTTCTTAATGAGACTGACAGCGTTAGTTCAATAACGCAGGATCCTGTACCGGCAAATAACACGCCTCCGTTGGTTGTTTCAACCGCTGTAAACTAATGGAACATTTGGCAATTCGTTTGGTGAGGACAAATCAAAATCCTCGCCAAACGATTTCCAAATTCAGGAAGCTAAGTAGACTTAGAAAACATTTTTGGGCCATAGGTGGCGACACACAAAAGCAAACTACAATCTTTGCTTTGGCGCCTCTCCCTCGCTCCTTCATCCGCTAAGATCGGGTGTTCGGAGTGTTCTTCATCTGACGATCAGATCCGAAGAGATAGGATCAATTCAACCCACCATGCCCCAGTCCCGCTTCAGCGGGGCGAATGAGAATAGCCCGGTATGTCGCCGAGGAAGCGCAGCGACTGAGGCGTAAATGCCGGGTAAGTAAAGAAAAGAATTCCTTCCTTACTGCCGTAGGCCCAGCGCGCAGCGCAGCGGAGCGTCTAGATCGGAAAAATATGTAGCCGGTAATGTTGCTCGCCGGACACGAAGACAAGGACGCCGCACACTTCACCAATCCGCCGCAGAGTAGGTAAAACGAACAGGAACATAGAAACTGGTTCCCCGGTTTCTCATCTCCATGGTGAAAACCGGGTTTTCCTCTGCTTTCGATTATCCGATTTTTGATTTCTCATCCAGATTTATCCGCGTCTCTGCGCCTCCGCATTGAGCTTTGGTTTCGGCTATTGGTCGTTGTTGGCGTCTCACGATGACGCGCAATCCCAGCGATTTCCTGAATCCGCGATCATCCGCGCAAATCCGCGGTAATGGTTTGCCTTTCCGATGTTCCAATGCACTACCCGCTATGTCTGATATGTAGCACGTCTCCATCCTGCACAATGTAGTCTTTTCCTTCCAGCCGCAACTGGCCTTTGGCGCGGGCATTGGCTTCTGAGCCGGCCTCCAGCAGCGTGTCCCAGTGAATGGTCTCGGCGCGGATAAAATGCTTTTCCAGATCAGAATGGATAGCGCCCGCAGCCGCCTGCGCGCGTGAAGCTTTGGGCACGGTCCAGGCGCGGCACTCGTCTTCACCGATGGTAAAGAATGAAATCACTCCCAGCAGCTCATAAGTCTTGCGGATCAGCCGCGTCAGGCCGCTTTCTTTGAGCCCGTAACTGGAAAGAAATTCCTGCGCCTCTTCGTCGCTCATCTCGGCCAGTTCGGCTTCCACTTTCCCGCAGATCGCGGTGGCCCCGGCGTTTTTGCGCGCAGCAATCTCGGTAAGACCGTATTTTGTGACCGCGTTTTCCAGATCAGCGCCCAGCGTCTGTGATTCGTTCACGTTCAGCACATAGAGAATCGGCTTCTGGCTCAGGAACATAAACCCGCGGATGCGCTTCTCATCCTCAGCGGAGATCTCCATCTCGCGCAGCGGCAGCTCTTTTTCCAAGTGGGCCTTGGCGCGCAGGATCAAATCATTTTCGCGCTCCAGTTCGGCATTCTTCATCTTCTTCAGGTCTTTTTCCAGCCGCTCCAGGCGTTTTTCCACCTGCCCCAGATCGCTCACAATCAGGTCAAAATCCACGCTTTTGGCGTCACGCAGCGGGTTGATCTCCCCCACGTGCGCGATGGCAGGATCATCAAAAGCGCGCAGCACATGCGCCAACGCGTCGACCGTGCGCAATGCAGTCAGGAAGGCTGTTTCTTTCAACGCTTCTTGTCCGATAGCGGCAACGTCGGCGTATTCCACGGTGGCGTGCGTCAACTTTTTGGGGTTGTATTGCGCAGCCAGGCGGTCAAGGCGATCGTCAGGGACCTTGGCAATGCCCAGATGGGCCTCACGCGGGTTGGAGTGCCCGCGAGCGGAAACGTCAACCTTGGTGAGTATTTTAAATAGTGATGTCTTGCCCACCTGCGGCAGGCCGATGATTCCTGATTTCATTGAGCAATTAGCAACTAGCAGCTAGCAATTAGCTTGTGCGTAGAAGTCCTGAATCGATTGTATCAAGCGGCCATCGCGCCAAGCTTCTCGTCAGGGCTTTCCGCGACGCCCCATGTATCTGGATAGTGCAAATACTGCCAATGCGATAACACCCAGGATCACTTCTGCTAGCGATCGTGGAAAGTTTTTATACCGTGAAAGAATAGGTCAGAGAATCAGCAGCATCAAAGAAGCCGTCAGAAGGCCATACCCAAGTAGTCGCCATTCGTCTTTGCTCATGGCAGCAATTCAGCCTCTTCAGAGTATTCATTCACTGAAGTTACTTGGCATCCTTGCGTCGCGCCATCAAAGCTACGACACCGAGCCCAAAAAACAGAACTCCACCTTCCAGTCGCGTTGACAAGGCGTGAAGACTATTAAATTGTTCGCTGTACGTCGCGATCAGGCTGGGCGTGGAACCGGGAATGTAAGGATCATAGCCGGGCTTTTGCACCATTTCCAACTGAGATCTCACCAGCCGTAGGCGCGGCGTGATTCCAAATTGTGAAATCGCCGTCAATACCATCATCACTACGATGAGAATATGGCTGACGGCGAACAGCCTCAACTGCGCGTGTTTCAGCCGGTTATAAATCAGCGAGCACACCAGAAAAACTGCCCCTGAGATCAGCCCCATCCAATGCAGCTTGGTCAGCGCTACGCTCACCACATCGCCTGCCATGTGCGTCGTCGGCAGGACCAGGAACAGCGTGGGCGCTACCACAAACGCAAAAAAGATGATCCCGCCGATCCAGATGATCAGCGCCAGCAGCATGAAAAATCTGAGGAAAGACATAGCAGGAAAGTATAGCCGCTCAGGAAATATAAGCCGCGAATTCACGCGAATGAACGAATCAGGAGAGATTTGGTAATTGGGTAATTTAGTAATTGGAGAAAGCATCCTGACAAATTCGGGCATGCTGCTTGCAGCCGCAAATCAGGGTTTTCAATTACCCAATTACCAGATTACCCAATTACCAAATTTTGATTCGCGTGTTTCGCGTTAATTCGCGGCTGATTAAACCGGAATCGGCACAGACTGAATAATGTCGCGCAGAATGGTCTCGCCTTGGTCAGACTTTTTCAGAGTAGAAGAATAACGAGCATTAACCACCAGTCGATGCGAGAAGACCGGCACCACCAGCGATTTGAAATCCTGCGGCGTAGCAAAGCTGCGGCCTTCCAGATACGCCATGGCCTGCGCGGCGCGATAAAGCATGAGTGATCCACGCGGTGAGACGCCCAGCGAAAGCGTTTCAATCTCGCGCGTTTTTTTGACGATCTGCAGAGCGTAATCCACCAGCGAATCATCCACCTTGATCTGCGTGACCTCATCCTGCATGGCGATAATGTCAGCGCCGGTAGCTACGGGCCTGACGGTATCCAGCCGCGCAGCGCCTGCCTCTGAGCGCAGGATCTCGCGCTCATTGCTGGCCTGCGGATAACCCATGTGTACGCGCAGCAAAAAGCGGTCAAGCTGCGATTCCGGCAGCGGATACGTTCCGTGGTGCTCAATTGGGTTCTGCGTAGCGATTACAAGAAAAGGCTGAGGCAGAGGATGCGAGTTTCCATCCATGGTGACCTGGCCTTCGCTCATCGCTTCCAGCAGCGCCGATTGCGTCTTGGGCGTGGTGCGATTGATCTCATCGGCCAACAGCACGTTGGTAAAGATCGGTCCGGCTTTGAATTCAAACTGGCCTTCCGCGGCGGAATAAACGGAAATGCCCAGCACGTCAGAAGGCAACATGTCACTGGTGAATTGCAGGCGCTGGAAGGTGCAGTCAAGGGCGCGTGCCAGGGCGTGGGCCAGCGTGGTTTTGCCCACGCCGGGAACGCCTTCAATCAGCAGATGGCCGCGCGCCAGCACTGCCACCAGGGCCAGGCGCAGAACTTCGTCATTGCCACGAATAATGCTGCGCAGCGATTGTTCAATCGCGGCAGCGCGGGAGCTGGTATTAAAAGAAACTGCTGGCTGCGTCTGAAGTGGGGCCATCGACTTTGCTTCTATTGTATCGTTGTAAGGCACGCGTATGCTGCATTGTGCCCTTTAGCTTTGTGATTTCACAAGCAACCAAAGGGCTGATACCCCTGCCTAAAGTAACCTCAAAAATCTGAAACGCCTTCAGAGGAACGCCCTAACTCGAGAAATTTGCAGGATTCGATCCCTGCGGAGTGGGGCCAGCTCACAAAGAGCGATAAAAACATGGCAACTTTAAATTGTAAGGTGTGATCTTTCTATTAAGAGCAATCGCTAGAAACAGGCTTCCAAAGCACATCATCTTGGGGTATAAGTACCAAGGCGCTCACCCCCAAAAATCTATGCGGGTGCTTGGCTGGTAGCTGCAGCGATTGCAAATTTCAAGCAGCAAACGGCCTTCAAAAGGTGCGTATGTTTTGTTCAAAATGCGGTTCGCCTAGTCCGGAGGATGCGCGCTTCTGTGCCACTTGTGGGCAGGCGCACGTTGTAGCTCCGTCGCCTGCGACTACTCAGGTAAATCCTCCAGCCTACTCGCCAGCGCCGCCTCCTTCGCCGCAAGCCTATGGTGTTGGGGCCGCAACAGCTCCGGCAGGGCAGCAGCCGCCGGTTTACTACGCCAATCCCCAGCAGCCTCCTCCTGCGCAGCCACAACCTGCGTATTATGCCAATCCGCAGCCGCAAGCGGGTCAGCCCACGACGCAACAGCCGGTATATCAGAATCCAGGACAGGGTTGGGCACCCGGAACGCAGGGTCTCAAGCCTTATGCCGTAGGCAAAAGTCCGGGTCTTGCCGTTTTTCTCTCATTCCTTATTCCAGGTGTTGGCCAATTCTATTGCGGTGCAAATTCCAAAGGCGCAATTATGCTGGCCATCTATCTTGTCTCCTGGCTTTTGTTAGGGGTCTTTGTCGGCTTTTTCAGCATTGTGGGTGTCTGGATATGGTCAATGATTGACGCCTATAACGTGGCCAGCGGAAAGTCTCCGCTCTCCTGATCGACAGACTCTGACGTGGTTAATCAAGCAAGTCCAGCGATCTTTAACTTCAAGCACCGATCAGATAAGTAAGGGACTTTTTTCGAGCTCCCTCTGCCTTATTGATATTCCTGCGGTCTGCCCGTGAGCCTTTCAATCCGCTTATAAATCGGTGGATGAGTAGAAAACAGGTTTCCTAAATTCATTCCAAACAGCGGCTGCACAATAAAGAGGTGCGCCGTGGAAGGTGTGGCTGCCATAGGAATGCGTTTTGAATAGGCATCCAGTTTTTGCAGAGCGCGCGCCAGCGCATAAGGATTATGCGTTATGTGTGCGCCGGTGGCATCCGCTTCATATTCACGCGTGCGTGAAACCCAAAGTTGAATCAGCATGGCAGCAAGAGGCGCCAGGATAATCATCAGCAGGCCGCCGCCACGGTCGCGATCGCGGCCGTCGCCACCCAATCCAAACCAAAAGCCCATGCGCGCCAGAATGGTGATTGCGCCAGCCAGTGTCGCTGCAATCGAACTGGTCAATATGTCGCGATTACGCACGTGGCCCAGTTCATGCGCCAGCACACCTTCCAGTTCTTCATCATCCAGCAATTGCAGAATGCCTTGCGTTACCGCTACAGAGGAGTGCTTCGGATTTCTGCCGGTCGCAAAAGCGTTGGGGGAATCCGTGGGGATCACATAAAGCTTCGGCATGGGCAAGCCGGCCTTTTGGGTCAATGCTTCCACTACGGAATAAATGCGGGGCAACTGCTCCCGCGTAACCGGCTGCGCGCGATACATGGCCAGAGCAATCTTGTCTGAAAAAAAGTAGGAAATGAAGTTGGTGACCGCGGCAAAAGCGAAGCCAAGGATCATTCCATTCTGTCCGCCAAAATAGTCCCCTATGCCGATAGCTAACAACGTTAGCAGGGTCAGCAGAAAGAATGTTTTCACATTGTTCATAGGTAACTAGATGCTAAATCGAATTTAAGGATTCTGGAAAGCAAAAGGTGACCCAGTGTGTGTGCTATTCAGCAGTTCTGATTGTTAAGATTCATTAAGATTTTAAAATAGAGAATTTGTAAGTCTCTGAAAAAGAGCAACATACGTCGGTATTAAGGTGAATGGTTAGAAACTCTAATCTTTTTCTAATCATTAGCTAATTGTTAATCAAGTAGCCTGCTTCCGGCCAATATTGCAAGTGATAGGTTTCTGCATAGCACGGAAACCACACTCTGTGATACTTCCGGGCTTCCCTCCGCAAAGCGTGCCTTCCCGCGGAGACGCAGTTGATACGTTCATAGCAACTGAAGTTCTGCAACATATTTAAGGAGCGCAGCTTATGAGTGATAGAGAAGATGGCTTTTTCTTATCTGAGAAAGCCTCCAAGGCACGAATCCGGGAAGCAGAGAATGCGCGGAAAAACCGGGCAGAAATTCTCAAGGCCTTCTCCACAGGCAAAGTTTCCCGTCGTGAATTAGTAAAATGGGGCTTGATTACGAGTGGCGGCCTTTTGGCTCCCATTCACGGCCTGAACCCCTTTGTTAGTAGCGCTTATGCCTCCGGCGGCGTTTGCTGCGGTGGCGGTGGAATT